>NZ_CAWPNJ010000026.1:0-121421 GCF_963889195.1 Calothrix sp. FACHB-168 | reverse complement strand
CTTTCCACCAGTAAACTCTTGCAGAAAATACTTCAAAAACTCCTGTGCTACCTTATCCGGTACAGGTTCCCGCATCACAATTACCTGGGGAATATGCAATTTTTCCAACTCATAAGCAATCCCCAAACCATCGCAGGAATTAAAAAATGCAATTTGCAAGCGTTTTTGAATTGCTACTTGCAAAGCATCCCGCAATTCCCCCATCGTCAAACTGTCGTGATGATTTATATAAATCCTCCCCTCCATCCTATTCTTAGCCCCCTCCTCGCTTGCGGGGAGGGGGTTGGGGGTGGGGTTCTGGGTTCGAGAATGTCCAGAGAAAAACAAAATATCCCAACCAATCTCATCTTGCAGATAATGATTTAAGTCCTCCCGTGATGGTTGTTGTAATAAAACAATTTCCGCATCATCACCACAGAAATTATGTAGCAGCTTTTTATCAGCTTCAATATCAAGATTTGAACTATCTCCCAAAATAATTAAAATTCTAATTTTTTCTCGATATACTCGTTCTTTCCGTTCTGCATTTGGCGAACTTAAAGCCACCTCTACCAGAGGAAAATTAATTAAAACATCCCACAAATGCCAAGGTAGCTGACGTAATTCATGACAAGAAGTCGTAATTATGATTCTAATTTCATCTTGGGAATTGAGTTCTTTGAGAGAATTATTAATATAAATAAAAGATGGTGCATTCAGCCATTGATTAAAACTAGCAAGTAAGTTGATAGATTCTCTCGTACATTCTTGCTTTAAAGATTCCAGATCAACCTGACGACTCCCCCCAGATTTAATCCTAAATTGACTGTAGCGACTGTAATATATTTCGTGCCAGTTATTTAATAATTGCGGAATCGTAATATTTTCTGGTAACTTAGCTGTGGTGGTTCGGTAAGCGCGTTGTCCTTCATTTGCGATTTCTAAATTAACTTGAAACCCTGATTCAAAATTGCCATCAAATTTTAAAATAACCAGCTTTTTCATAGGTGATATAACCTAATAATTTGCTTTAAATATCATTCATATTACAATCTGTAGTAATGCGGTCATCTTGCCCGCTACTACCAATAAAGAGGATTCCTGCTATTTTCAATAGAAATGATTCCCACTCATTTCCAATAGGGAGCAAGATGCTCCCACTACTTTAAAAAACAATTTACGATACAAAGCCTGTTTTATGATGTTCCCATACAGAGCATAGAAACCAGAAATTGATAGAAATTTTTAATCATCATACAACAAATTCCTGGGTCACTTTCGACTCACCTAAAATTATCTCAACACAAAATTCCTCATTTAATTCTGCACTTAATGCAATCTCCACCCAATCATCATGCTGTCGAGAAGTAACAGCATCTACTTCTTGACCATTTTCATCAGTAACAACCAATTTTAATCCTGGAGGTAAAGCAACACTTTTCTCTCGGTCAGGATGAACTTGTACAATAATATCTATTTCGCCCTGATTTTGATTTATCTCATCAATTATCTCTTGATTTTTGGGATTTAACTTGACAAGCAAAACCACAGACTCGCCATTTAAATGCAAACCAATATCAACTTTTTTGCACCTCGTTAAGCTAAAATTTCTCGCAAATCTAAAACTCAATTCCCGTGGGTTAAATATCTCTTCCACATTTAACCAACCTTCTGTAAATACTCCTTTCATCCATTCGCGAATATTGACTTTTGCAGTTGCTTCTTTTGCAGTTAAATAATCGAGTAAATCATCAACAGATTGTAATTGATTTAAATGTATCCTGCCTATCTGTTGAGTAGTGAACCCTAAAATCTTTGCTTCTCTCAAAGACTGATTAAACTGCACTGCGATATATGCAATTCTATCTGCTCTTACCTCGGTGGGAATTTCCAAATATTCCGCATCTGGTAACACCGGACGACATTCGATTTTACCAACATTCTTTACTTCTAAATCAGCTAAATCAATTAAACTTAGCATCCACGGATTGCTATTATCTGCATTTGACCAATTAGTTTCAAACCCCATACAATCAAGATAATAATTGACTGCATACACAGCTAGAGTGTTGAGATAGATTTTTTTCCCATCCTCAGTATTTGATATTCCTTGTTTGCGTTGATTCGCCTTTTCATGAGCTTCAATACTTAGAGGAATTGTAAAAGATGTTTGTTCGTGGTTAGCGTTCATAATTGTCCTGAATATGTTTGTGCAAGAGTGAATGATTGAGAATTAATGTTGGCTGTACTGTCCGATTTATTGTAAATATTTACGAAAATAATCGATGATTTTACGCTTTTTAATGTTGCGTTGATATAGCTCAGATAGCCTTGCTATCGGATGACCTAATTTTTGAGATATATCTTCCCATTTTTCATTATCTAATCTCATTAATATGACTTTCTGTAAATTGGCATTTTTATCATCACCAATATAAGTATTTTGTAACAGTCCTTCTGGGTCATTATTGACGAAACTTTTGGTGGTTGATAATTCCAATTCATCCTCAGTCTCAGAGATTAATTTATCTTTAATTTCATTTTGAACCCTCGATAATTCTTTGCTTACAGGTTTATCCGAACCACTGTTACGACTATCTAACTCATCAAGGGACAATATTTGCGTTCGTCTTCTGTATTGCCTCCGAACATCGTGAAATCGCCAAGTAAATATTTGATTAACCCAAGCCATCACAGGATGTTCTGGACGATAATCTTCGATGTCTTTGCAAATTTCCAAATATGTATTTGCTTCTGCTTCGCTATAAATATCTGGAAAATAAGTTAATTTTTGCCGCCATTCTACAAACTTCTTTAATTTTCCCGAACTTTGAATTTTGGCAATTAATTTATTGAGAATTTTCCTTTGTTCTGCACTTTTTTGGGGATGGTTTTGTGCTGCGTAAACTAGCTGACGCAACTGTAAATCTAAATCATCATCCATCGAAATCTCCTGCTCAACCTCGAATGCTTGGTATTTTGTTGTCATCATAGATACATAGAATACTGTAGGGTAAATGGTTGTTTGAGCTTTGGGAAATTTGCACCTTCAACGGGAGCAACGCAACACCACGCGGTAAAATATCCCAGGTAGCCAGCTTTTCGCGGGAATATATTCGACTTTTATCGATGTATGGTAATTCCTCCCCAATCTCTTTAAACCCTTCTACGAAGGAGATGGGAAGCTTTTACGCAGTTTTTGGGAAAATTTTGAAAATTATTTTTGTAGTACGAGGTTACAGAATCAACAGAAGTAGGAGCGATCGCGCAAGTGCTGACTTGTCAGTTCACAACACATCTCCAAATGATACGATGTAGAGCAGGAGGTTATTAGTCAATGGCTGTAGAAAATTATAGTTAATATCGCTTCGCTAAAATAAAATCATCTCCTGCCACAATATCAGCTATGACCTACACCCCACCCAAACTTTTAACTTTCGAGCAATTTATCGCTGAATATGGGGATAATCCCCGTTACGAACTTATTGACGGAGAATTACGCGACAGGTCACCAACTGGCCCACATGAAGAGGTTTCAGGAAACATTGCTGGCAGAATTTATGCTGAAATTCTTCGTTCTAATTGTAACTGCTTGATTCCGAAAACTTGTTTGATTAAACCACCAGCAGCAGAAGCGACAGCATTACGTCCAGATGTAATTGTTTTAGATAAAATCAAACTTAACCAGGAACCACTTTGGCAAAAAGAGCCTATTATTTGTATTGGTAATACGATTAAATTAGTTGCCGAGGTAGTAAGTAGCAATTGGCAAGATGATTATGCGAGAAAAGTGGAAGAATATGCTTTTCTAGAAATACCAGAATATTGGATTATAGATTTTCGCGGTTTAGGTGGTTTGCAATTTATCGGAAATCCTAAACAGCCTACTTTTACAGTCTGTCAATTAGTTAATGGGGTATATCAGCAGCAACAATATCGCTTGGGTGATTCTATTAATTCTTATTTATTTCCAAACTTAGAGCTTAAACTTGATGATATTATGCCATAGCGATCGCTTCGTTGAGCTAGCCTGCGGCAACGCTACCCTAACGCATTTCACAAAACTTGACCCATTGCTTTTTATTCATTACTTCCTAACCCACAGCAAAATCTGTAAACTGTCTTTTATAAGGTGAATGAAATCCGATAACAATGTCTTGTTTTGGAACTCCCATTGAAACTAGCTCTTCCGCAATATTTATCTCTGTGCCATTCCACTGAATCCAAATTTTTTCATTTTTGATATCGATGTGTATTGAACAACCATACACACGACGTTTATTTTCCCAGCCTACATTAACAAGTTGATAATGGTCGCGTACAGTATCAAATATTTGTTCTACTTCTACATCACCATAAGAAGGTTTATAACTACCATATTTTGTCAAAAGTTGCTGAATGTATTCCCTATATTTTTCTAACTTATCCATTTTACTATCTCCTCAGTTTCAGTATCGTAAATCACTAGCTTTAATTGAAATTCTTGAATTTGAAGCTGTAGAAACGGATGCTATTGGCTTATAGCCTAACTAGCCAAGCGATGTCTATGACGGGCTACGCCTACGCACCTCACAAAACTGTACCAATCACACACACTTCTCAAAAGAGAAATTAAGGATGCGATTCCTACGGAAAGCTGACGCTAACGCACTTTTTATTTTATCGAATTTAGAAATGCGATCGCTGCGGAAATCTAACTTGACCAATCTTCTATATTTAGTTCAGGAACTTTTTCAAAATCTCGCAGATTTCTTGTTAAGAGAATTCCTTTATTTGCAAGTACTATCGATGCGATGCGTAAATCTTGAGTCCCGATACGAATGCGTTGCTTTCTAAAATTTTGGTAAATCTCTTGAGATTTTTCATCATATTGAAGAACATTAAATTCCGACAATAACATGACTGTTTCCACTAATCGCTGATAAGCATTTGACTGTACAACTCCTTCTTTTGCTTCAGCAACTTGAGCCAAACGACCTCTTAATTGTTCTTCAACATTAATCGCAGTTGTTGTTAGTTGTATTTTAGCTGCTAATAGCTTTGGAATTAGAATGGGATGATTTCTTCCATAAAGACTCAAGTGGTCTGTATCTAAAATATAAATCGTCATCACTCATCTATCGTTGCATTTGATTCTTTGCGAATAGCAGCTAGTTTATCCATAAAATCGTCAAATGTTGGGTCGTCTGCAAATATTCCTGCATACTTCATCTGAGTTGTTTCTTGATGAGAAATTTCTTGTGGGTTAACTTCAATCGTTACAAACTTACCTGTCGCTAATTGCGCTTGTAACGCAGATTTCGCCTTGGAAATTGCTTCTTCTTCTGTATTCGCTTCTACCATTACATTTGGCATTCCAACCACTGATGCAATAAAGTGATCTTTTTGACTTTGGATAAAAATTTGGTACTGCATAATTATGTATATTTTTCGTCAATAAAAAATATCTACAACTTACATTATAATCAATTGCGTTTAATCATTATGACACAGTTTTAAAAACTTCTAGACTCTGTTCGAGCTATAGCAGTCTAAGCGATCGCGCTTTTAATTCAACCCGCATCGTAAACGCGATCGCATCTCACAAAATTTTGTAAATCGATCGGATTGGTTTATTACGCTCAGATATAGCTGTAATTATATACATAATAACTTAAGGTTTAATACCGTCACATAATCGCCTATCTTCCGCGCTAACATTCGGATTAGTTGTTAGATATTCATGCAACCAGTCGCAACCTTTTTTTAGTAAATCATCGACATCAAAATTTAATAAAATAACCTCTTCTCCAGAATATATAAGAGTTTTCCCATCAGGGCTAAAACTTAAACTTTCAATCTCTTGTAGAGAAGTGTCTTTGAGTGTCTGAAGTTCTTTTCCTTCTTTATTCCAAATTTTAATTGTTCCTTCTTCATCACCAGAAGCAATTATATTACTGTCAGAAGTAAAACTTATGCTCATAATTGAACCTGGACTATGATTTTTTCCAATTAGTTTACCATCTGTGTTCCAAAATTTGATTGCTCGTCTATCAGTAGTGACAATGATTTGACCATTAGGGCTGAAATTGATAGAACCAAAATCAATATTATCTTTGATACTTCGCAAAAGTTTACCATCTTGGTTCCAAAGTTTTATTCCCTGACTATCAATAGAAGCAATGATTTTACCATCAGGGCTAAAAGATACGTCATCAGCATCATCATCTTTTATCGTTTTTTGTAATTTACCATCTTGATTCCAAATTTGAATAGCTCCATTATTAATAACAGCTATTTTACCATCAACGCTAAAATCCATCCTGGGAAGCTGATATGCCAAGCCCGTTTCTTCAAAAGCTTTAAAATTTCTTAAAAGTTTGCCATCTTTGCTCCAAACTTTAATTCCACCTTCACCTCCTGAAATAATATTCCCATTTAAAATAAACCTGACTTGACTAGTAGCCCCATAATCTTTCTCGAAATTTTGTAATAGCCTGCCATTTTTATTCCATAAAGTTAATGGCCCTGAAAAACCGCCAGCGATGAAATTATTTCCATCAAGGCTAAAATTTATACTATTAAAGGAGAGATTATCTTCACTTTGTAATTTTAAACTTTTTAACTCTTTAGTATTTACACGCCAAACTTGAATCATTCCATCACTATCAAAAGATGTTAAAGTATTGCCGTCATTGCTAAACTCAACACTTTGAACAGTAGGAAGATTACTTTTAACAATTTTGGGTTCTGTATTATCTTTGCTCCACAGTAAAATTTTTCCATCTAAACCGCTAGATGCAATCATTTTACTATCTGGACTAAATTCGACATCTGTAATTATAGGTAATGGGTCGCCCTGCAAAGGTAATTTATTCGGATTATACTCATATCCCTTAAAAGTTTGAATCTTTTTACCATCTATACTCCAAAGTTTGATTTCTCCGGAGTATTTATCAAACGAGATGAAAGTTTTGCTATCAGGACTCAACTTTATGCCTTCCATACAGGCTATACAATCAGGAGTATCTGTATCGATAGTTTTTACTATTTGACCATCTTTTTTTATGATTTGTATTTTCCCATCACTAAAACCATAGATATCAATCTCAGAATTTCCATCTTTAGCAGTGTAATCAAAAGTTTTACTAGGTATTGTCAGTGGCGGTAGTTCAGATAATTTGCCTTCTGTAGCGTCATTACTTTCAACAGAAGGCGGTTTACGATTAAGCTCTCTCACTCCGTAAACTACTTTTTGTAGAGTAACTACAGTTCTAATTTTGGTGTCTTCCGGTACTCCAAATGGATTTTTTTGTAAGTCTTTACCAATTCTTACTGCTTCTATTAAGGCATCAAGGTCTTGTTTTGATGCCAATAAAGCTTCTATCGATAAAACACTACTATTCATTCCCCGTATCCGTGCCTCTTGCCATTGCAAACCTGCAAACCCAGCCAAACTCAAAGCCAAAACCAAACCAGTAGCCAACCCACCAATAACCCGTCTTCGCAATCTCTCCTTCTGCTTCCTCTCCCTCTCCCGCAACTCCACACCCTTCTCAATAAACCATCGCTGTGCTTTACTAACCTCCTCCCCTCGCTTCTGTAACCAATCCTCAGCCACAGCCAAAGTCGCACCCCGCAACAAACCCCCATCATCTTTATTACTATCCACCCATTGCTGCAAAGCCACCTTCAACCGTTCTTGCCAAACACGAAACTCCCGATTATCATCCATCCACCCCCGCAACCGTCCCCAATTGCGAATCAAAGCCTCATGCACCACCTCCACCGTATCCTCAACCAACTCATTACGGTTCGTCACCAACAAACGCTCATTAGCCAACAACGTCACCAAATCCCAATAATCCCCCATCTCATCACGAGTCGCCAACTTGCGGGTATCTTCCGTACCTTCCCCCGGTTGCACCAACTGAATAAACAGCCGTTGCGCTCTTTTTTGTTGCTCCTCACTCAACCCAGCATAAACAGCTTCCGCATGATTTGCTAAAGCCTGCGTCACCCCACCAATTTCTGTATAAGCCTGATGCGTCAACAATCCCGGACGTTGTTTTCCCCACAGTTGCGTCAAAGCAAACTGCTGTAACGGTAAACTACCTTCCCCCGAACCCACATCATCAATTAACTTATTAACCAAACCCTCCTCCAATTCCACAGAAAACCTTGCCGCAGGTTGAATAATTGCTCCTTCTAATTCCTCACGGCTCATCGGTACTAGCAAGGAAGGGGGATAATCTTGTAAAGCCTTGCCCAAAGGTTGGTAAGACATGGCTTTACCCAAAAAATCTGCCCTTAAGGTAATCAGCAAAGTAAACCAAGGGGTATGATTAACAGCATTCAGCAAGCTATCAATAAAAATTTGACGCTCTTGAGCATTTGGGCAAAGGGTGTAAACTTCCTCAAATTGGTCAATAACTAGCAGAAGATGAGTAGGGGATAGGGTGTGAAGAACATCGGCAATAATTTTTTGTAGACCAGAGATATCGCGTTTTAAGTCAATTTCTAGCTCTAATTCCTGTCTACGTTGTAAAATTTGAGCATCTGGCGAAGTGAGCAATTCCGCCGCTATTCCCCTGAATTCTTCCAAGGCTATAGCCAAAGACTCAAAAGGGTTCTTACCCGGACGAAAAGAAATAATTTGCCATTGGCGATGCTCCCTCAGGGAGTTGCCCATAGAGCGATAAGCCGGAGGCATGACGCTACGCGTATCGCAGTCCGAACCACCATTATCCCCTACAATATTATTCTGCCGCAGTTGGGGAATTAACCCAGCAAACACCACCGAAGATTTCCCACTACCAGAAGCACCAATTACTGCCACCAAAGGTTTACTGGTAACATCAATTACCAATTGCTCAACAAACGCCTCTCGTCCAAAGAAATTTTCTGCATCTTCTTCCCGAAATGCCATCAAACCCCGATATGGACTGCGAGTAATTCCCAAACTTTGCCAAGTAGGTGGCACTTCTAACTGATTTTGGACAATTACAGGTAACCAACTGGCACAGGGAAATTGTGACTCAAGCCTCTGTAATTGTTGTCTTGCATATCCCACAGAAATACACAAGGAACTGCCGCCTGTAAACGACTCTAAAAAATACTTTAAAAACTCCTGTGCAACTTTATCGGGAACAGGTTCGCGCATGACAATTACTTGCGGAATCTGCAAACTTTCTAACTCTCTTGCGATTCCCAAACCATCACAAGAATTAAAAATTGCTAATTGCAATCTTTTGGCGATCGCTGGCAGCAAAGTATCTCTCAATTCTGCCATTGTTAAACTATCATCATGATTGAGAAATATTCGCCCCTGTGTCCCCTGGGTTTGAGAATGCCCAGAGAAAAACAACATATCCCAACCTATTTCATCTTGTAAATAATTATTTAGTTCCTGCCGCAATGGTTCTACAAGGGTGACTATTTCCGCATCACCACAATATTGTTGCAGTAGTTGTTCATCTGCTTTAACATTTATTCCCGTACTATCACCCAGAATAATTAAAATCCTAATCTTTTCTCTAAATGGTCGTTCTTTGCGTTCAGCATCCGGCGCACTTAAAGCAACTTCAAAAGGTGTAATTCGGAAATAAGGTATAGCATTAAATCCGTTCCACAAATGCCAAGGAAGTTTACGTATTTCTTGACAATCTGTACTAAGAATTACTCTGATTTCATCTCCCCTATCCCAATCTTGTTGAGATAAGCAATTTATGATAGGATTAAAAGATTGTGATTGTAACCATGAATTAAAAGAATTAAGTAGATTTTGCGCTCGCTCATCGCATTTTTGTTTCAAATCATCAATATTTACATTCCTAGCACCAAGTTTTTTAATCCGAGTTCGTTCATCCAAACTGCGGTAAACATCACGCCAATTTTGAAAACATTGAATAATATCAAGTGCTTGAGGTAGTTCTCCCCTGATTCTCAAATCAGGACGTTTTCCCTCTTCGCCCACTTCTAAAGTTACTTTATATCCTGTAGAAAACTCACCATCAAATTGAAGGATCACTAACTTTTTCATAGTCGATGCAAACAGCTTGACTTTTTTGGATTAATGGGTAGAAAAGAAATACAGATATTATTGGTATTTTATTACACAAGCAGTCAAATCTGACTTTTGATTCTTCTGAAGGGACATGATGATTTTGCTCCCAGATACTTCAAATCCTTATACGTATAAGGCGGGGAGTTTTTACGCATAGTGAAAGGATATCAAGCACGATTAATTTCAAATTTCAAAAACCCTCAACATCTTCTCCTCCCACACCACCGGAGCCTTCCCCAAAAAGCCAGTCGTTATCACTATCAGCATTACTTTCGCCATCCACCTGAAGATTTAAGGAAGGTATTAGCTGTTCAATTTGGCTTTCAAGTCGGGAGATTGCCTGCGTTAGAGAAGCAAGTTGCTCTCTATCCTTCTTAATTTCATTTGAAATCCCCACCCGCAATTGATTCAACCGCTCCTGGAGGGTATGCACTTCCGTTTTAGTTGCAGAAGGAATTCTTACCTTATCTTCCAGGGTGGCGATTTGAGCTTTCAAAGCTTCAATTTCGGCAGCAGTTGCACTATCTGCATCATCTAAACTCTCTTCCACAAGTGCTTGTTTAATACAATTCAGCACAAACTCTTTAAAAGTTAAGCGCAACTCCTCAGCACGCTGCTTGGCCTGCTTCACCAACTCCCGGTCTTCTTCAGACAGAAGTTTTATATTTATCTGCGGATATTCCACCAGTCCCTCGCGCTTTTGTTGTCCAGAAGTGATTTCTAACCAGTTCTTTAACCATTTGCTTCTCTGTCTAATCTTTACTTACTTCCCCCACTTTCATCTCTCCCCCTACTATCATCGCACATGGGATATCCGCGTATATACGATATAGATTATTTTCGATGATATTTATGTGGTGTCTGGGAAACAACTATCATAAAGATACCGGGAATTGTCATTCTCGGCATCATAATTATCAGTGGGGGTTGGGGATTTAGATTATGGAAAATTTACCCGTCAAAAGCGTGGAATCACTTGCTGTGGAGGTTGTGACTCTACCGCTTGATGAAGCTCGTGTTGCGCTTGTGGATTATTATTTTCCCAACCGCCAGAAAATTAATTCGACGGAGCAGCTAATTGAGCTATGGGTACATTCTGTCACTATTAAAAGCGACCAAACGCGACGGGCATATCGGCAAATTGGTTATGAGCTTGTTGATTATATGCAGTCGCGGTTTGGGATATCTGATTTGAGGATGGTAACGTTATTCCATCTACACGCTTATCTGGCTTGGCTCAAGGATGAAAAGCCAGTACGGGGAAAGAAAAATACTTATGGGTTGAGTAAAAATACTGCGGCTAAGTACACGGCGGCGATTAAAAGTTTGTGGGAGTGGGGTACTAGAGCTTCTATTGGTTATTTTGCTATCGACTTGGGCAAGGACTTAAGCATCCAGTGGGATGATAAGCTCGCAGAGCGGATTCTCTCGGAACGCGAGATTGCTAAGTTGGAAAAAGCGGCGATGGCAGTAGACTTGCAACATAACACTAATAAGATGCATTGGCTGCTGTTTACTCTCATGTTTTACAGTGGGGTGAGGGCAGGAGAAATTGCGCGGCAAACTTCTGATTATGGTAAGCGCATAATTACGCCGGGGTTATTTTGGCGGCAGTTTCGGGAGGATGGGGATTGTCTGTTATTAACTGTGACGGGGAAACGAAATAAAACTAGAACCATTAGTCTCGATCCGGAGACGAGTGCGGTGCTACTGGATTACCGTGGCGATGCCAGCAACGATCAGCCGGTGTTTCCCAGTCCTAGTCGGCGGGATAGGGGTAAACCTTTAAGCGATCGCGGGTTGCGACTGATGATGGAGGAAATTTCTGCTTGTGCGGGAATTAAGTTCAGCGCCCACTTTCTCCGCCACACTCACGCAACGCTGGCTAAAAAAAATGGAGCTTCTGATTTTGACTTGCAAGCAGATTTAGGCCATGCTTCCCCGGCGACAACTGCAAAGTACATTCACCATGTTGGGCGTGTTGGGACTTCTCACGCACTGCGTAAAAAAAGCAAACATTAGGTAAGTTTTTTTTGTGCGAACTCCAGAATAGAATTTGAACTATATCCTGGCCGCTTTTAGGCTATTGTTTTGTATTTGCTGTTGGGGTTGTTGGTAGCGTGGTGCAGGAAGTTTCAAGCGATGCCTGCGGCAGGCGTAGCCATCGCCACGAGTATGATTGCTATGTTGCCACCAAAAATTAGATGAGTCTACCGTTGGGGGTGGTATAGTCCGTCTTTAGCATTCCATTCCCAAGCTGTACTCATTGGATCGCGGTTACGAGACCAACTCAAAAATTCTTTGGTGCTGAGTTTTTCTCTTTCTGCAATCAAGCTTTGAGGGCTAACGCCGAGTCTTGGGGCAAGATTTTCGTTTGTCCTGGGTTGTAATTCAACTTGGGGTTGCTGGTGTGAGTATGTTTGTCTGCGAGGTCGAGAGTTGTTGTATCTAGCAGAGGCTATCGCCCGTTCGATTTGCTCTAGCTTTTTGGTAATCGTTTCAAGTTTTGTTTCTACCGAGGAGCCTTGATCTGCAAGATGAGATTCCAGTTTCAACAGCTGCTTCTCTAGCTGTTTAACTGATTTACTACCTGCTGTTATATCGATATCATTTTTGCTATCAAATTCTTCTATTAATTCCTCTAAGGCTTGCAGCAAGGCAATTGTATGCCCTTGCCTATGTAGTTTTGATAGTCGCCGAACCACCTTAATTAGTGGAACGGGCACGCGGATCATCTCGCTGGGTGGGGACTTTTGCTCAGGCATTTGATATCATTTTTGATATCGACGTACTGATTGTACAAGGTTTGGCAGAAGGCTGGAATCTACTGAGTATTAATTGCGTCTATTTTTTTCAAGATTGTCACATATCGACACAATTTTGACAGGAGCAATGTAAAAAACCCCTAGTAAATTAGGGGCATAAATGGCGATTGCGTGGTGGTAGAGGCTATTGCACTAAAATTTGACGGCTTAAAATACTCATGAATTCACCAGGGTTACCAGTTGGTAGAAGTTTGCTCCAATCACCAACCTGGGCATAACCAATAAACCTCTAAGTAGTGGATTGTGCTAGTCACAGCTTTAGAAGAACCAATTAATAGATGTTTGAGTGGTTCTCTTTGCGGAACTGTATTGTCAGACGCTTGATTTTGTCCGGGTGGATTTGGGTTTTCGAGACCGGATAGGAAGCTTTGGGTAATCATGATTCACCTGTGTTGAGCAGGAACAGCTATCACCCACAATAAAATCTCGGTTGTCATGGTGACAACTAAATCATGCACCTATGACAACTAATCATTACAGTTTGTATCGTTTTTGCGGCGACGCTTTCTTGCCCAGATTTCTCTGAGGTGAGCAGGTTCATTTTCAAATTGAGTCCACAGAGCATGAATTTCTGCCAGTCTGCGTTTGTCAGCTTCTGACGGTTCCCGACGATGCTCACCTTGGGAAAACCAATGAGCTACTGTGCTTTTAGAGCGTCCACATAACTCTGCAAGTTCTTCGTAATTGACAGCCCAATGCTTTAGGAACTCTTCAGGCTCCATCTGTTGCTCAACCTTAGCTTGATAAACCTTAAACAGTTCCCAGTGTCTTCTAGTAGGGGTTTTGGCTGCAATCATGGTGACAATTAGCAAAATGCACGGGTGACAACATAATAATCATCATATCCTGCTGGGCAACAAAGCAGAGTCACCGAAGATGTTCCCAAGCTTCAACCAATACCGTTAAGGGCGATCGCTTATTAGTTGTTTGTTTTGAGGCTTACGCCTCTTGGGGTAATGAAAGTATTATCTTATGAGCTTAAAGCCATGAAAAATGCTGAACAAATAACTGCTGAACTCAAATATTTTACGGGTTCGGAACTCATCTACAAACACTGGCTAGGTATTCAATACACTGAAGGGGTTAAATATCTAGCTGATGCGGCTAAAGCTTACTGGCTAATTGATGCAATTGCTTCATATCAAACTCAAAAGTTTCTCTCTAATTCCCAGCTACAAGATTTCCAAATTTGGAGTTTGTTAGTAGAGAATCAATCAGGCACGTTAATTTGTGAGTGGGATACAGATCAGGAAGTACTACGCCAAGAAATTGAATATACGGACTTCCCACTTGCTACCACTAAACTTTATCTAGTGCAGAAAGTTTTAATGTTACCTACTGAAAATTGATTTCAAATAAGCTAATGCGCGTTCCAATTTAAGGGCGTAACAGCTTAAGACCACAAAAAGTGACATTACTGAACTGCACATTAATTTGAAATTCAACTCGCTCTTATGTTGAAAATTACACAACAGCTAAGAGCGAGTTTTTGTTAAGCAATCAGTTATGAAAAAGAACGACATAACTCAGCTAGAGCTTGATTTCTCTGTCATTAAAGATGGTACAAAAGTTAGGGTCAAGGGATATGATTGCCATCACTTATTAGACCTTACAGATATTATTGGAGTAGTTGATTCTTATTGCCAAAGAACGGGCGATTATTTCATCTATTTCAAAGGAATGCGAGGAATAGTCCCTAATACTCGTCTCATTCTCATTTATAGGCGTGAGCAATTGCAAGTTATTCCAGGTCGTCGTGGCAGATGTAGTTGGGAACGTTTAGTCAAGAAGAAATCGAATTAAGAATCTTCACCCGAAATTAGATGTGAAAGTGCCGTTCCGTAGGTTAGCGCAGTAAATGCGTTTACACGCATCAGTCAAAAGAATTTTATTGCAGTAAAAATGAACATTATCACACCGAAGAGAATACAAGATTTAGCAGTGTGTAACAAAAAATTGGAGTCAGTAGGACAAGAAACAATGACTGATTCCAATTCACAAGAATCACGAGAATTAGCAGTTAGGGAAGCACTTTGGCAGGAAGAACAAGCTTATTACCATGACCGATTTATTTACGATGACAGATTTTAGTCTTCTGACCATTTGCAAAGTGGCGCTCAAGTAATTTGGTGTTCAAAAAAAAGAAAATCTGTACTTTATCGCTAACGCGATTAAAGGAATTGATATTGATGATTTGGAGCAAAAAATATGGCGAAAACAATTGAATTTAGTGCGGCTTCGTTTCCTTCCATCGTGCTGCGAGAAGACTTGGCTCATACCTGGAACGATATTGGTATTTCTCAACTTTCAGATGCTGAACAAGGTGCTTTGTTGAATTTACTCGAACACTTTGGAACAGAGTTATTGCGGGATTTTGATGTTGAGCGAGTGCTGTTGGTGAAAGCAGCTAATGGTGTCCCTCAAGGTGTATATGGCCCCGCTATCTTTCGGGATGATGATTCTATAGTCCTGAAGCTGGGAGCAAATCTCTTTCGGGTTCAACAGATGAGCGATCGCCTGATACTCGGAAACTTGAGAGGCAAAGTCACGGTGACAGAGGAGAAAGATGCTGCCGGAGTAACCTATCCTAAAGCTTTCTGTTCTTTTGTTGCTCCCTCTAGAGATGTCTTTAAAATTAGCATTTCACTAGCGACAAAGGAATTAAACCTCACATCGGCAGACCTGAATGCAACCTTAATTAACGAAGAATCCCTAGTCCCTTTCTTACGGCAAGTCCCCTGTGGCTCTTGCATGAAAATGCATGAATTGGGCTTGGGCGAATTTCAGGTTCAAAGTATCACGGAAACCGAGGGAGAGTACGGCACAAGTTACAAACTTCACCTTGCTGATGGTCAGTCTGTATGGGCTAGGGGTAACGTTGCGTTGCTTCTAGATTCTGGTTGGCGACCTACTCCTGGTGAAGCTCTGTGTCTGGTGATTTCTCATATTGAGCAAACAGGAGATAAGTACAGTGTCGATTGCGCTTTGAGATTGCGGCTTCCCAGCTTACCTAATACTAGTAGTAGCAATCATCACTATCACAATACAGCGATCGCTATAGAAGCTTCACCTGTCATAGATGACGAAGACATCGAAGACATCGAAGACATCGAAGACGATATAGGTTTCTAGCTGGTTTATCTGTGTTCGCCTTCAGTGTTCTTTTCACAAGTTGCTGATAACAAATCACTCTGTTATCCACACTCCGTGGGTTTAAGACCCCAGCTTCTCAAAGTCGCAAGTTTTGTGGTGAGGTCTAGATACCCATTACAAAACTGTACTTCCGACTTCTTTAATGTCTTTAACGGAGTGATTTGGTTTGGCGGTGCTTACGCACCAAAGATTTTGAAAATTCTCCTTTTCAGTAAAGAAATGAGCAATGAACTATAGCAGTCATAAATAATTTGTGAAATTTCGCATACAAGCGGTTGAACATTGAATTTCAACCGCCATCACTGATATTTTTCACAACTGAAATAGGATTACTATAACAACATATATGCGCTCACTTTTTGGAGAAATTTTGCTGACTAATTTACAAAAATAAGAACGATGACACAAGTAATAACCTCTCCCACAATACCCGAAACTTCATCGAGTCTACTAAATGTTGCTACCGTCAGAAAGCATGACCTGAGAACCTTAAATAAAACCAAGGTGCGATTCAAAATTAGCTTGAAAAATGCCACCAAGAAAAAAGCACCGTCCTGGCATCAGGTACTTTCCGGTAAAAGTTCTTTCCAAGCAGATTCTACTGTTACTACAGACCAAAATACACAAGACCTGGAATCAGACCTGGAAAAAGTTACACGCAGTGAAGTAGGTTTGCGTGGTATTCCAGTATTCAGAGCTTTAGAAGATGCTGCTGCGGTTCTGCGAACAGAAATTGAATCTGTCAAAGAATGGACTACCCCAGATGGCTCTGTCATGGTTTGTGCTATTGAATTAGCGCAAATTGTGTGGACTCAACTACTGCATATTCGTGACGAACTAGCTCCAGCACTTCGCACTGAATTACATACAAAATACGAGCAAGGATTGGCAGAATATACTGGGCGACTTGATAAGTTCCTTCAGTTACAAGCATGGAATTTAAATGCTGAAGATTATGAATTAGCTCGCAACGAAATGCTGTCAGCTTATCCATCCAGAGAAGAAATTGATGATTATCTTCAAGTTACCATTGCTAGACCGGAAATAGTTAAACCACTAGCAACACAACTATCAGAAGAACAGGCTCGTATTTTAGGAGAAATTACTCGTTATATCGAGCAGTATGACCAAAATCTGGAAAGAAGTTTAGCAACAGCAGCAATCTCATCTGGAGAGAAACTTGCTGGAGAACTTATTGAGGCATTAGCAGCATGGGAACCGGGAAAGAAACCAGTACGTTTTCGCAAGTTCATTGAAAAACAACTTAAGAAAGCACGAGTATTACTGCTCAATGCTGATAACAGTGCTGTACCTTCATTAACTGTCTTAATGAACAACATTGAACAGATAGTTGAGGACACGAAAATCTCATCAAAAGAGCAAGTATCAAGACGGTCAGAACTGGAAAATAAAATTGCTGAAATTTCAGCTTCTATGCTGCAAGAACAACAAAAACTGAGAGAAATTGCAATTGCTGAAAGTTCCCTAGATGACCGTTCTGATTGGGTAGTGTTCGCCACTTCTGAAGATTAGGGATTGGGTACTGGAAATTGAGATTTCGCCAGTCCACTAGTACAACAGGGCGTAAATAGCGCAAAGTTGAGCCAGTGTGTTGGACGGGTTCCCCGGCTTAAAACAACTGGCGTTGGCGGTGTCGGTTTCCGTCCCGCCAAACTTTGTAAGAGAAACCACCCATTCCAAATCAACGAAACGCTTACGCTGTATTGATTTTGAATTTTGAATTCACGGCGGTACTAGTCCCCTAGCTCTGGGGAATGGGGCATGGGAAAGAACATACCAATGCCCAATGCCCCATACGGCGGGGCGCGCACCCAAAGCACCCACGGTCATTGAGTTTCCCGCCGCTTTCAATAAATCACCAAATGTAAGGATGTCCATAATTTATGAGCCATTTTTCGAGCATAAAAACAACACTAATAGACAAGCAAGCTCTTGTCGAAGGACTAAAGTCACTATTGGCATCTCATCAGATAGATATTCCAGTTGAAATCTATGAATCTCCAATGCAACTATTCAATGATTACGACAGGCGGAATACAGATGAGGGAGAAATCATTATCCGTCGCACTTACTTAAAGACTCGCAACCGTGATGCTTTAGTTGATGTTGGATTTGCCAAAAACCCAACTATAAATGCCTACGAAATTAAAGTAGATGCTTGGGATTTTAATCAAAATTTATTGGGTAGCATCTTTGGCAATGTGCGAAATTTCCAAGAATCAGTGCAACTTGCTCATAACCAAGCTTACATCAATATCCACTATCCTCCAGAAATTTGGGATTATCAACAATCTACTCTCGATGATGGCAGCTTACAAACAACTCTTACTAAGAAAGTAAGTTTAACTGTCTCAAATTCAAATGATAACGATTGGAATAATTGGCAGTAATAGGAGTGAAAAATGTCACAAACTCAAATTATTATCAAGCAGAAAAAAGGGCAACCTTTACAGGTAGAAGTGGTAGGTGTACCTGACTCTACTTGTCGAAGCCTCACAGAACCTTTAGAAGCACTTGGACAGATTGAGGTAACACCAAAACCACAGATGTACGTTGAACCTACGATTACCACATTCTCAACCGTTGAAATTGACGGGTAAGTAGAAGCTAAGAGGAAGCGACTACCTAAGAACGCTTCCTCTTAGCTCAATGATGTTTTGAAACCAAACCAAATATATGACATTTAACACACAAGAAGTTATCACTTCGTTTCACGCTGGTTGTGCCACAGTAGCAATCAATTCTCCGACAGCTAGCGAAATCAACATTACTAATCAGCTAATTGTTGATATTGCTCTGCGGCTTGGTATGGAAAGTTACATCTGGGATATAGCTAAGTCTTTGCAGAAAGTAGAACCAAAAATGCGTTCTGGCAAAGTTACGGGACTTCCCAAAACACCAGCGCCTAATTTTGATGCCAAAGGACATCCCATAGAAGCACTCCTGAAACACATTGAGGCTGAGTGTGCTAACAACACAACTGTCCGAAAACTTTTCATCCTCAAAGATATTTACCCCTTTATTACTGGAATCAACCCCAATCCAGTATTTGTGCGTCTGGCGATCGATACTTTTAATGCAGCCAAGCGTAGCTCCCATCGGCTGGTTATCCTGCATGACAATTTGAGGACACCCAAAGTCTTTCAAGACTTGATTGCAGATATGCACAATCCTAACCCCACACAACAGGAAACGGAACACATATTTGACACAAGAGTAGAAGCATTGAGGAAAAGTGCGATCGCTCAAGGTGCAGAACTACCCATACACATCAGCCCATCCGATAAGAAACGCCTGATCCGCGCTTTGCAGGGGATGTCTTATGAAGCAATAGAAGATGCCGTTTCTCTATGTGCCACATCCTTAAGAAAGGTTGATGTGGGGGCAATTGAATTTCTGTCCAAACACAAGCAAAAGAAATTCGCCGCCAAGGGTATTCGGTATGCAGAATCTCCTGATGTGCCTGTACAAGGATTGCCAGCAGTTACAGAATGGGCAGAAACGATGGCTGCACTGTTGGAACCAGAAGCTCAAGAGAAATACAACATCCCCTTTCCTTCTGGGGCGTTATGGGTTGGTGTGGGAGGTACTGGTAAGACTTTGTGCGTCAAAACCATCTCGCAACTGTGGGGTCTGCCTAGCTTGATTATGGATACTGGCAGTTTGATGAGTCGAGAACTGGGTGCAAGTGAAGAACGATTGCGGGAATACATTCAAGCCGCAGAAGACCTTGCACCTAGTATTCTGTTCATTGATGAGTTTGACAAGCTCATGCCGGGCGGGAACGCCGTAGAATCTGACAGTGGTACAAGTGCGAGAATGTTTGGCTATTTCCTCACATGGTTTGAGGAAAAGAAAAGCAGTGTATTTGTCGCAGCAACCTGTAACCGACCTTGGGGAATTAAAGATGAAACTCTCAGGAGATTCACCAAAATATTCTATGTTGATTTGCCGAATTTAGCAGCCAGAAAAGATATCTGGAATGTACAGCTACATCACTGCAAAGTTGCAATTAAGAAACCTGAAATTGAGAGATTAGCTACTGTGAGCGCAGATTATACGGGTGCAGAAATTAGAAAGATAGTTCAACAATGCGCTAGTTATTCCTATGCCAAAACCCGAAAAGTCAATGTGTCTGTTGAAGACCTGTTAGCAGAACTTCATAGGACTCCAGCACAATTTAAAGCTAACACCAGAGAACTGGAAGAACTACGAAAATGGGCGCGTTCTGGTGGCGCAACATGGGCTGCACCGGAAACTGAGGCTGGCGATAGAAATCGCGATCGTTCTGTCACCTTTCATTCCACCAGTGAAAATTCGCACAGCGACATCATCGATTTTTCTGATTTTAACTAAGTGATTCCAACCCGCTCAATATCTAACGAAATGATTGGGCGGGTAACAACTTTATTGGTGTTTAATTATGGCAGATAAAACTCAAGCTCTCAAAGTCCAAAAACTTATTTGTGTCCGCCCTGGAACAAACAATAACAAATATTGGTGCGGTTATGTAATGCCCAATGGCGAGTTACTGGTAGAGTACGGACGGGTAGGAAATACACCCCGAACTCATGTTTATGCTTGCGGTTCTAGCAATGCAGCTAATAACAAGCTAGCCACTTTAGTCTGGGAAAAAACTACTCAAAAAGGCTACACTTTTGCAACAGTAGATACTGACACAAATCCTCAGCTTGATTGGAATCAATTTCCAGTTGATGCAGTAAATCAACTCCAACAAAAATTATCTCGAATTCAAGCTATAGGAGATAAAATTTCCAGAGATACACTCATTAAATTTGACTGCGTTCACGGCTTGTTTATCACTGATTTAGGAGCTATAAATCAATCCACAATCAATAGAGCTACTCTGGCATTAAACGCAGTTGAAAGAAGCTATAACCAGGATAATAGCAGCTTTAATGATGCTGTAGGTGATTATCTGCGTTGTATCCCGTTACCAGTTGGCAGAAAACTAGATGCTAGAGTAATACTGGGAACAAGACAATTGATTACTCAGCAGCGACAAATCCTGTCTTTACTACAAAATGGACTAGAAGCAATAGAGAGTTTACGCCAGGAAATGCTCTCTATACAAACACAGTCTTCATCTGATTTATTAAATGACCGTTCTTGGTGGGTAAGGTGGGGAATTGACTCAGTAAGTCTATCATTATCCACTGAAAATTTAGACAATCGTTCCTACTATGTCCAATTTAATTAGCTTATGTTTAGATTGCAGGTTGGTCAAACGGGTCTGTAGGCGTACCCTGATGAAACACCATTCGCCAGCCTGACGATTCAAGCCGCCAAATCGATGATCGGTTGGTGTGCCGGAACAACTCTCCCGATGGGTTCACATGAGCCGATCGATAGGTGAGTAACGCGATCGAGTCTGAGAGTTGGTTGACGGCAAAGTCCTGAGCATAGATCTGTGGTGGTTCTGGATCAGTCGGCAGCGACATCAGCATGTGATCGCGTGTGTATGAAGCACCTGAGCGACCGAACTCCCTGAAGTCAGACGCAAACAACTGTGCCAAGCGCTCTCGATCCCTACGGCACTTGGGCTGATGAAGTTCGCATTCTAATTCGCGGAGTGTGGACAGCAGTGACAGGTTATCCATCGGGTTACTCCATAACTTCGTGTGAAAGGTTGATCCATTTCATAGGTGTCCCCCATATTCCATGCTTGAAAAAGCGATCGCCGCTTTGGATAAACCCTACTTTCAGGTAAAAGCCAACTGCTTCTTGGGCGGCATTCACAGTGACTTCATCCAAATCATAGCTGCATCGAGTGAAGAGTTCTCGACCGATTCCTTGCCCAGAAAATTCTCTTCTGACGAACAGCAATGACAAATGATTGCGCCTCTTAAAGGCAATAAATCCAACAACGATTTCATTCCACGTTGCAACTAACGTTTTCTCATTACTTAAGATTCTGTCTCTTAATTCTTCTGGGCTACATAGCTTTTTCCATTCAGCAACGCTTTCTGGTGTGCCATCAGTGAGTTCCCATAGAACCGCAGAAGCCCACATGCAACCACTGATTTGATGCTCGTCTCCAAGCTGCGGGAGTGTGTAGTTAATTGTGTTCATGGTTGTGTGTTAATCACCTTTCAGCAACATCAATTTGAAATTGGTAGTTGTTAGGTTGCTTTCCTGAAGACT
The DNA here is from genome assembly GCF_963889195.1 of Calothrix sp. FACHB-168. Lineage (NCBI taxonomy): Bacteria > Bacillati > Cyanobacteriota > Cyanophyceae > Nostocales > Calotrichaceae > Calothrix > Calothrix sp. FACHB-168. The sequence continues at coordinate 99,233 of NZ_CAWPNJ010000026.1, read as the reverse complement.
AAAACGGAGCGGTCTAACGGCGGTGTTGCCAAGCTTGACGTTGTTGTTCTGGTTCCAAGGGAGCTAATGGTCTAACTTGGCGATCGCTCATTGGTAAGATTTGGGAACCATTGGTTCCCATTTGGCATTTTATAATTAAATATAGACAATAAATTTGTGACTTGAAGAAGATTTTGGACAGGTTGTCCACCTTTACGTGACAAAAACGTCCAAAAAATAACATAAAGGAAAACTAAACTGTTAAAATTATATGCCTGTATGCAAGTTAAAGGTTTTGGTAATAGCGATGCCTTCGGCGGCAAGCTACGCTAAAGTTTGTAAGAAATCCCACGAGTTAGGGGAACAGTTGGCATCTGAGTAGTATTTATATAGATTTGCGTCCATGTTCTTCTTCCATTTTTGTTATTATGTCCATTTTCTTTATCCAAAAAAAGCGATCGCTTGATTAATGCCTTAACGAAGTTATAAGTATTTCCGCTTACAACTTGTCCAACTTCTGCTTCCAAAACTTTCCAAAATCTTCTTAAAATCACAAAATTTTCATGAGGTCAAAAATATGACACACTCTTCACCCGAAAGAATTGTCAGACGTGGGAGAGTATTTCCGGAAATTCAATGGACAGAAGCACAAAAAGCTCAAGAAAAAGCCAGAAGACAGGCATTTTATGAGCGTTGTTGGGTGATTTTTGAGCGTTTAAAACCAGAAATACTAGATAAATACTATGGTTGGTATATTGCCATTGAACCTGATAGTGGGGATTATTTTATTGATCGGGATCAAGAGGTAGCAAGTAAAATGGCCAGAGAAAAATATCCTCATGTGATTCATCATATTTTTGGCATTAATGAAACCGGAGTTAGTGGGAGAATATGATTGAGGGGAGATTTGGAGATAAAGGTCAAGTTTACTTTGAAATTGATTTAATTGGAGGGGATGACTTCAGCTTTCCTGTAGAAACAATGTTAGATACAGGATTCACTGAATTTTTAGCTATGAACAAACAAGATGTACAAAGTCTTGATTGGGATTTTTTACGTCAAAACAAATTAAGAACTGCTCAAGGAGAAACTGAATTTGATGTTTATATTGGTAGGGTAATAATAGATAATCAAGAGTGGGAAATTCCTGTATTTGCTGGCGATGAAATACAGGAAATTTTACTAGGTTCTCGATGGCTGAAATTATTTATATTAGTCGCTAATTATAGTCAGAATATAGTAAGTTTAGAGTTAATTTAATGAGTTTCTACATAGACACTTGCTATGGCTCCTGATTCCTTGAGTTTGGTTTACTTCTTTAGAGAATTGCTCTCACTTGCAGCCTGCCACAAGCCTTACGGCTGAAGAAACTAAAACGATTCAAGTGAGCGTTTATATGGCAGAAGTGTTAGTGTCACCACAATTTCAGGTAGTCACTCATATACAAACTGGGGCAAAAACAGGCAGGATTTACTTTCCGGCATTATTCCTAGCTGAATTTTACAGTAGTGTTATCAAATGGCTGCAACGGCAAGAAATCAACTTTAGCGAACAAGACCTCAAAAAATATGGAGATGGTTCTTTTCGCCTCTATTTTAGAACAGCCAAATCTCCAGAAATAGAATATTTCGAGCTAATAGCAATACTGAAAAATTTACACAATAGCTATTCCTAAGAGTCTCGTTATTCCTCCTCATCTTACACAACATGGAGAAGGATAGAGAATTTTGTGAAAATAATTTCTCCGGAGTGTGATGAGGAAATCTCTTGTTAGCAAATGTAGCTTTTAGTCTGTGTGCAAACTATTGGTGAAATACCAGTGACTTGCTTTTTTTACGCTTACGCGCTGCTGAGGAATGAAATTTAAATAGCCATTGATCAATAAAATGTGCAATATCACCACAGACATCGACCGTGAAATTGACTTTTTGATACAGGAGCGCGATAGGTTAACACTATATTGGTTTGAGTTAGGTGAGGCTGACCGTACCTGTAATTTACCACCATCGTATTCAGAAAATTACTGGTATCTGCTTGGCTGGCATGACAGAGATTACCAGATAGAAATCGCCTTTCAACCGGAATCCTCAACTTTTGAGCATTTCTAGAATCAGTAACACCTCTAGCTTGTAGCTAGGGGTGTTGAAAGATGTGCAACCCCTGACGGGGAAAGAACTATAAAAAGCCAGCATACACTTCACGCAATTTTACTGGAGACACGGAAAATGCAAGATATTCAAGACTTTTTGGCAAATGCGATTTTAGCGATCGCCACCTTATATGCAATCTTGATGATACTTGATTTGTTTGCAGGTTTAGTAAAACTTTGGAATGCTTGCGGTCAGCGACAAAACAACACGGCATACCAAGTAAACGACGAGGAAGTGGCAGAAAAACCGACTTCGCAACCTTCTAATAAACCTGTAAATAATCCAGAATCCCTATCAATTCCGGTAGCTGACAGCACCGCGCCAAGCAGAACAGATGATATTGATACTGAATCTCTAACGCTTTTAATAGAAAAGCTGCCCCAGCCTCGCATTCGTACCGCAGCGCGACGTTTAGGGATTGCAGACAAGGTGAATGGTCATTACCAGCGATTGGCGATTCTGCGGACACAGCTCAAAGCCAAGTTAACATCCCAACCAAAGGAAGTAGCACGGGTACTGAGTGAATTGACGCTACAAACTTCTACTAGCAGGGCAAAAGTTATTGCTGGCTAATGGAGTCCGTACTCTTGTTCCACATCAGCCAGCAATTTTTCTTGTAACGGCGAAAGGTACGGTTTGGGTTGTTTCCCCAATCCTAAGCAAAGCCAATCTACTGCACTATCTCGGTTTTCAATTTCATGCAGCCGCCGCAGTCGCGCACACAGTTGTTGCATAAATTGGCAGTCATTTTCTAACAGTTCTAAGGACTTGAGATGTTCTATTTTCACGGTATACTCAGCATCCCAAGTCTCAAGAGTGCAACTATAGTCCCCAACATGAGTGATGACACCCCAACAACCACTCTTGCCTTTAAGTTCTGGGTTATCTTTGGGCAGTAGAGTACATACTTCCCCAAGGCGGTAAGGATTCGGCACTTTGGTTCTTTCTCGAATTTTGTCCACAATATCCTGAACAATACGACCAGAGGGAATTTTACCACCAGCAAATTCTACTGCCTGTTGCCAAGCTTGACGTTGTTGTTCTGGTTTCAAGGGAACCAAAGGTCTAACTTGGCGTTCGCTCGTTGGTAAGATTTGGGAACTAATGGTTCCCATTTCATCTGAGTTCTCAATTTGGGAACCATTGGTTCCCGTTTCATTTGAGTTTTTAATTTGGGAACCATTGGTTCCCATTTCATCTGGGTTCCCAATTTGGGAACCAATGGTTCCCGTTTCATTTGAGTTCTTAATTTGGGAACCATTGGTTCCCATGAGATTGTCAACCACAAAAGAACCAGCTATCAAGTAGTTCACATGGCGGTGAGTGAAGCCAAACCGGGAACGACAGTAATCTTCAAATGTTGCGTGAGTTGAACGGTACAAACGTCTATCTCGTAGTGCTTTCAATGCTTTAGCAGCTGCGTAAAATGCTCGTTCAACTTGCCTTTCTAAAAATATGCGATCGCTCCACTCTTCTGTGGTAAGTTCGGAGCTACTAACTACTTCAACTGGTGTAGTCTGGTTGGCTTCTAAGTCACTCTTGGGGGGTAGCAAGTTCCTCTCACTGGAGATGTTGGACATCTCGCTCATACTTCTACCCCCCCTAGCTTCAAAGAAAAGTCGCTATCGTTTGATATCTTTGATACCTTACCATAAACCATAAACTTATGGTTTATGATTTCAGATAAACTGACAATTTATAGTTGAGGAGAGTTGAAGGGTTGAGGCATCAATGAAAGTTAGAAGAACGATAGATGTAGAAATCCCCAGTCTAGGAAAGAGAATTAGACAAGCAAGAGAAGCCGATAAGCGCTCTTTAGCTGAAATCTGCCGTCAAATTCCCATGACAACTATGAATTGGTACAAAATAGAAGCTGAAGAAACAAAAGCTTTGCCAATCGAAACTTTACGGCGCATAGAAGAGGTATTGGGAGTTAATTTTAGTATCAACTTTGATGAATAACCCAGAATTAATTTTTTCAAATTCACGCTTATGAGTGAGTTAATTATTTGTAGGATCTGTCAATTCTCATGAACCTGACTGATGCATAAAATGACACCGCAAAAAATCAATCTCACCCATCTCAAACAATATCTCAAGAGTTGTTCTCCAGAAGAATTGATTTCGGACATTGCCGAACTTTTTAAGAAATTCCCATCAGTGAAAGATTATTATCAAGTCTCGAATGGCACGCTTGAAAAGCTCTAAGCTATGCTCCGTAAGGACTACAGCTTTTAAAGCTATTGAAAAATGGAAGGATGGCTCAGAAGATTGTCCTTAATGCAGTTTCGTCTTACGCGATCGCTAGAAATTGTTGGGCTTTACGGTAAACGTTGGGATGTTGAACTAGATTTAAGACATCTCAAAACTCAAAACTACTTTGGGCATGGATGTTTTGCGATGTAAAACCCCTTCAATGGTACGCAAAGAAATTTATGCTTATTTGCTCGCTTATAATCTACTTCGTAGTTTGATGTGGTCGGCAGGTACTACTTATGGTACTCCTCCGTTGCGCTTGTCTTTACAAGGTACTCGCCATCATTTAAATAACTTTATTCCCGAATTGTTAGCTGCTCACAACACAAAACGTCTTGAAATTTATCGCACTTTACTAAAAGTTATCGTTCACAAGACTGTGAGCGATCGCCCTGGCAGAAGTGAACCACGAGTTCGCAAACGCCGCCCAAAAGTTTATCCCTTGATGACAAAACCCCGGCATGAATTACGCAAGCAATTGCAAACTGCTTAAACCACAAGTGTTTCAGCTTTTCAAGCGTGCCATTCGCTGTATTGCTTATTCTGCATAACTTAGAGCTTTTCAAGCGTGCCATTCTATCAAGTCTCTTATTGCACCAAATCTTAAGAATGTGTAACGCTGCATGATTCACAAGCCGAAACGATAGCTGGATGCCTAAGCCAAGGAGTCAGGGGGGTGACTTCTTGGCTTAGGCATCCAGATAGTTATCAGTTTTAATTTCTTGAATTAAGGAATTTGTAATCTCAACCATGTGGTATTAATAAAGACAACACCATCTGAAGAGGTAGTACATGGAGCCGTTGACTGCTGGTGCGCTCATGCTTGTTTTTGTGGGAAGTAAATTCGTCGATTGGTCAATAGGTAAAGCTTTTGATGCAGCTTATGACAAGGCCAAGCAAGTTCTGGCAAAGAAATCTCCTGAAACGGCAGAGGCTTTAGCAGCCGCAGCAGAACAGGCAGTATTACCTACCACAGAGCGAGAAGATATTGGTGTAGCTGTTTTGATAGCTCAGGTAGAAAAAGTAGCACAGACAGATCCAGAAATTAAGGATGCGGTCGAAGAGTTAGGAAATCAAGCCAACGCTTCTGCACAAGATAATCCAGCACTGGCCAAGGCTATTCAAGAATTAACAGAAACCATCAAGGCTCAAAAATCAACCAGCAAAAATCCAGCAAAAATAGCCGAAACAATTGGAATTAACAATCAAAATATTTTAGGTGGCGAAGTTTATCAGGCTTTTGGACAAGGTGGCATCACTATCGATAAACGCCAAATATGACTACAGCCGCCCGATAGGGAACGGGTAGATTCAAATCCCCCTGCTAACGTTCGGCATCTCTCCAGGAAGCGCTTGTTAGCACTTAGTTTTACTGTCACTTGTATTTTATTTGGTCTACGCTTTCTTGGTTTGCTACAAGGAATGGAATTGAAAGCATTTGACCATCTAATGCAACTTCGGCTCCTGGATGAAGGTGCTGACCCGCGGCTATTAGTTATTGAAATTACAGATAATGATCTTAGTACCCAAATCAAACGGAACGAGCATGGGCAAGGCACTTTAAAAGATACTTCTCTCAATCGCCTTTTGATGAAATTAGAGAAATATCAGCCTCGTTTGATTGGGTTAGATTTATACCGTGACTTTGAAACTTCTGCCAACGAACCGGATTTGGTGGCTCGTTTGAACAATGAACGCTTCTTTTCTGTCTGTAAAGTGCCTGAAACTGATGAAAAAGAGCGAATTGTTGCATCGGGGATAGCCCCACCAAAACAGGTAGTAAAAGGAGAACGTTTTGGTTTTGCTGACTTTATCCCAGATAAGGATCAGGTTGTCCGCCGATTTCTTATGGCTCAAGAGAAATTGTCCGGTGCTGACTGTGCTACAAAACAGTCATTTAGCCTTGCTCTTGCACGGCGCTATTTAGAGTTAGAGGCTACCCAGAATAACCAGTATAAGTACAAAGACCCTTTTGAAACTCAAGGTCAACTACAAATTGGTAATGCTGTTTTTGAATACCTTCAACCATTTACAGGTGGTTATCAAGGTGTTGATTCCGGTGGTTATCAAGTATTGTTAAACTATCGTGCCACGGGTGCTGAACCTGAAGCGATCGCAAAACATGTATCACTAGAAGACGTTTTCAATGATCGTCTTTCTGAGCAGGATGTTCGGGACAAAATTGTTCTAATTGGAATCACAGCTAAAGTAGCCATTAGTGATGATTGGTCTACCCCTTACGGCACAATGTCAGGTGTGTTTGTCCAAGCTCATATGGTGAGCCAAATTTTGAGTTTTGTAAAGGGGGAGCGAGGTTTATTAAAAGTATGGTTGCCAGGAATTGAATTTTTGTGGATTGCTTGCTGGTCTTTAGTTGGCGCAGGACTTGCTTACTATCTCCGCTCCTCCTGGCGTATGGTAGGTCTTGCTGGAGGAACTACATTTCTTGTTTTATATGTAATTTGCTTGAGTCTTCTGACATGGAGTAATCTTTGGGTGCCTTTAATTCCGTCAGCGATCGCTTTGTTCTTAATGCAAGGAAGTATTCTTTTTATCGTATACCGTCCAAACAAAAAATCTTAATGTTCAACTCATGCGTCAGATAAAGTTTATTCCTCGAGTTGCTATCCTTTGTTTGGGTGCAGTAACAATGTCTATTTCATTACCATTATTTGTTACTCCCAATGTTATAGGAGCAGAGGAATTAAGCCTGATTGAAAAAGTAAAATACTTTTTTCTAGGAAAGCGTCCTAGCAAAGTTGCTAGTGGTCGTCAAAGAGGAGGAGCGCGGCGCGATCGCTGTCCTAATGTGCCTGACTCACTGACTGCCCTGGTTCCCTTCGATGTAGATGGAGTTCCATTTGTTGAACAGACAATCTCTGACAGACCGACGTTTTGGTTTTATATCCCATACCTGCCTGTCTCTCGTCGAAATGCAGAGTTTGTTCTCATTGATGAAAATGAAGATGATGTATATTCAGCAACATTTTCTCTGTCACAAAAAGAAGGTATTGCAAGTTTGCAACTTCCATTAACAGTCCCTCCCCTCAAACAAGGTAAAAAATATCAATGGGTATTTTCCGTAATCTGTAATCCCATAAATCGGTCAGGTGATGCAACCGTTAATGGTTGGGTTGAAAGAGTACCAGAAAGTTCAACTTTGAATTCTCGGTTAAAAGTAGCAACTACTAGAGAGAAGATTTCTATTTATACGGAGGCTGGATTATGGTATGAAACTTTAACATCATTTACTATTTTATTAAAAAATAACCCACAGGATGAAGACCTAAAGAAAAACTGGCTAAATTTACAACAAACTCTTGGAATAACGAGAATTTCTTCTGAAGGTTGGATATTATACTCACTTCCAGAGCCTACTAAAAATCTTCAAAAAAATCATTTGTATTAATTACATATCAATAATGGATAATCCTGTTTATAAGTAGTTATTTCTGAGAAGACTATTATATTTATTCATTTCAAAAATGCCAGTTATTTTGAATGTTTAATTCAAGTACAGGATTTTCTACAGGCTTCTGTATATTCAATTTCTCTCTCAGTTCTCCAATTTGGTTATCTATTCTTCTCTCTAAAGAGATTATTTTATATACACTATTACTGGATTTATTACATATGGAGTTTAAATCCATATTTTCACTGCTTTCACTGCTTTTGTTGCTTTCCAAGTTTAAAGTTCTCATACCATGCGTCGGTGTATTTATAGAAAATGTAAATTTATCAATATTAGCATTTTTTGGATAGTTATAGTAAATCGTTGTAGAAAGTGAGCCTAATGATAATTCTACATAACAACTATACTCACCAATTTCAATATGATGATTAGTATTCTCTGAAATCATTTTGAGGAATTCTATTCTATCTTTAATTGATAATTCATTATCTGTAAATATAAGTAAATCTCCAGATTTAGTACTGAATTGCTCATTAGATAGTTCTTTATTAGTTATTTTATAATTATATTCTTTAGCTAAAAATTGACCAAAATAATCATTAGCAAAAGCTGAATTAATACTGGCAAAAAAAACAGTACTTATTATGGCAATATCTACAGTATAAACAATTATTTTGGTTAGATATTCATACATAAATTTATTTTTGCATACCATTGATAGATATTCTGAATCTTTGAAATGTTTGTTTATGAAGAAACAATTATTTTGATTTAGTCATTTTTTTATGAGAGGATTCCAATCATTTTGGATATTTAATTCAAGCCAAGGATTTTGTACAGGCTTCTGCATATCCAAATTTACTTTCAGTTCTCTAATTTTGTTATCTACTCTTCTCTCTAAAGAGATTGTTTTATATACAATATTAATAGGTTCATTGCATGTGGATTTTAAAGACATAGTTTCGCTGTTTTTGCTGCTTTCCAAGTTTAAAGTTCTCATACCATGCGTCGGGGTATATATAGAAAATGTCAATTTATTAACATTTTGTGGATAGTTATTGTAAATCATTATGGAAGCTGATCCGTAACTTGATAGGGATGATAATTCTACATAACAACTAGATTCACCAATTTCAATATTATGATTACTATTATCCAAATTACTCTTGAACAATTCTAATCTATCTTTCCTTGAAAATTCATCATCTGGAGATATAAGTAAATCTTCAGATTTAGTACTGAATGGCTCACTAGATACTTCTTTATTAGTTGTTTTATATTTATATTTTTGAGCCACAAATTGACCAGAATAATCATTAGCAAAAGCTGAATTAGTACTTGTAGAAAAGGCAAAAATTATTATTGTAAAATCTACTATAAAACAAATTATTTTTATTGCAAGTTTACACATAATAGATGTTTTATCTTTATATACTATTAAACACTCAAAATCTTGGTTTTATCTATCCTGTAATGGAATCCAATAATAAATAAAACTCTCTTCTATCTTTGTAAATCTTGTCATAAATGGGTTTTAAGGTTTTAAGATTTCCTATAAACCTTCGATTTTAATGCCATGCTATGAAAGCAACGCAAAAACCTAAATCTTTTAAGAATTTTATTTCCACTCGCCTTGAAGTGTGAAAGCTGCCCAATAGTAAGGATTTTGCCAACGCGGTTGTTTTAAGATAGCCAGTTGAGCTTCACGTAATGCTTTGGCTGGTGAAAGCCCTTCTTTGAGAATTCCTTGATAAAATCGACTCATTAAAGCTGCTGTTGCCTGATCATCTACACTCCATAAACTGACGACTACTCGTTTTGCTCCCGCATACATCAAACCACCAGTTAAACCGATTAATCCCTCTCCCTTAATCTGCTTACCTAAGCCAGTACGACAGCCACTCAACACTACTAATTCAGCTGATAACTGTAAGTTAAAAACATCAGGTGTAGATAGCAAACTTCTCTGAAGCTCACCCTGCTCATTGATGACTGAGAGAAGCATACCAGATCGCTCTGGTTTTTCAGCATCTAAAATACCATGAGTTGCAAAGTGAATGATGCGGTACTGGCTCATCTCTGGCTCAAGTACGGCTTGCCGACTAGCTGAAAAACCAAATTTTTGAATTTGGTTGACCGGGTTTACAAGAGACGCTATCTGGTCAGCTTCGTTTCGGGTGCTAGGCAACCTTGGGAAAAGTTGTTCTGTAGTAAGAGAACTCGAAGGTTGATTCTCTCCAATCACTGAACGTTGTTTAGTTTGCAAACTAAGTTTAGTGGGCTTACCTTGGAATCGCTCATCTTCTTGACCAAAAACTGGATCTGCCAAAACGGCGAGCGTTTTGGTGGGTGATGGAATATTTTTGTTGTTCCTGAGTACAGCAAAAGTCGAGGCTGAGGGAAGCGTTAGTGTTTCGTGATTGACTAATAGTGGTTGAGAAAAGCCTGAGTTGAAATCTGGGAGAGCGCCAAAAGGTATATATTGCAGGACTCCATCTGCCACAATCAGCAAACGTTTGTTACCCAACTGGCTAGCAACCTGTCCCAAAAGCATTTGACTTAGCTCGTTACCCGCTTTTGCCGCTTTATTAGTTCTAATTCTCAAGCTGGGTATAGTCATGAAGTCATAAAACTTTCGAGATGCTGCTTCAATGTCTGCACGTTTAGGAAGTTCATAACTAGAAAATCCAGTTTTGCTTACTACCCACAAGTAGCTACGTTCTTCACCAAGTGCATACTCCAGTAGAATGCTGTCATCATCCAGCACTTGTTGTTGGATGGTGGATAAAAGAGGAACAGCCGCTAAGTTTGTGTATTGGGTTGTAGAATAATTAGAAATTTTAGCATTAGAAACATAGCGATCGCGCCGATTCAAAATTGCTAACAAGCTTCGATTTTTAGATTGCTCATTAGCTTGAAATGCTTGTACTACATATCCATATGAAGGAAATTTTTTATCTAAGCGCATGAGTAAATCTATATAAAAACTGTAGTAATTCTGTTTAGCAGAAAAGTAAGAAGCAAGGTTAATATAGTGTTTGAACGTGTGCTGTTCAGTCCTAGCGTTTGGAGAATAGTCAATTTCACTAGGACGAGGTTGACTTTCAATCAGCCGGATTGCTATTTCAATTTGAGCTTTTGCTGCATAAAGATGGTTGCGATCGCGTTCAACTCTTGCAATACCTAATTGACTGTTGGCTTCTGCTAAACTATTACCTTGTTCGTGCCATATTTTCAATGCTTGATTGTAACTATTTATTGCTTCTTCATATTTATTAAGACTATAATAAACGCTGCCTAGTCCATCTAATATAGATGCTTGAACTTGTTTTTCTCCTGTTAATTCTGATAACTTTAAAGCTTGTTGGTAAATACTTAATGCTTCTTGTTTTTTATCTAAATCAGCCAATATATTACCAGTTTCATTTAGAAGCATGGATTTTATATAGTCACCAAAAAAACTTAATAAATTCTTTGCCTGATTAATATCACTAACTTGTTCCTTTGACTCTGGCTCAATTTCAGATATTTTGAGATACTGTAAGTTTTGTAATGCTTGATTGTAAATCTCAAGAGCTTTTTGTTTATTTCCAATCAGGTGATAATTTTTACCTATCTGTAGCCAGATTGCGCTTAAGAATTCCTTGGAGAAAATATTTAAGATTTGATTAAAATTTATTACTTCAGTTATGGCTAATTTTTCTAAATCAACTTGTTCAGTAATTTTTAAAAATTGAGACCAGAGTTCTTGTTGAACAACCAATAATTGTTTTTCATCTTGATTTAAAATAAATGGAATAAGATTGCTAAATAAAATGATTAAATCTTTTTGTATAGCATTATTATTTACTAAATAAGAGTTACCGTCTTCTGAATTAGAATCTTCTTGAGAATTAATTAAAAATGTTTGTATTTTACGAATATACTCTTGTCCTTTATTAACATAATTATTCGCTATCTGATTTTCTCCTAAATCTATGTAGATATAACTCTGTAAAAAAAATGCAAGGGCTTTTAAAATAATTAAATTTATATCATCTTTAATTTTAATATTATTGTTTTCTATTAAGTAGAATCCTTGATTGTTTAAGCTTAATGCTTGTTGATACTCTCCAATTATGCGATACGTATTACTTAGGCTTAGAAGTATATTACTTTCAATTAATGTTTTTTCTATTGGGGTTATTTTTGGTGTTTGTATTGCTTGATTGCAATAATTTATACTTTCTCTAGTTTGGGTGAAAGTATTACAATTTTTAGCATTTTGATTGATATTATTTAGTCCATCAGAGGTTATTCCATCATGACGAACTAATTCTAGTGCTTGATTATAAAAAACTATGGATTTTGAGTATTCACCTAATCTATTATATGTATTACCGATATTATAAAGCGCATTTATCTCCTGCTTTTTATCATTTTTGAATCTAGAAATTTTAATTATTTCTAGATTTGTTGCTATTATTTGCTCTGGATCTGAACCTGGTTGTGCTTGCTGTGATAATCTCTGTAGAGACTCATCCGTTTTCACGAAAATATTCTTTTCTTCAATATTAAGTTTAATAACTACTTCTTCATGTTTTTTACCGGAATCTATAGAAACTGTAATTTCATTAAAATCTCTGATTCTTTTTATTCTTGCCAATTCTTTTCTAACACTATTTATGTTAAATACATCTCCACGCTTGAATCTAAAATCGTGAATAATTAAAAGTTTAGGAGTTTTACCACTAATTGGTTTACCATTTTGAATATTAAAACTTTTACCATTAATTATTTTTACGAATTGAGCTTGAATATCTTCAATAACTCCTTCAGCTACTTCTAGAGTAACTGTTCCATCATCAGTAACTTTTGGTGTACCTACAAAATCAGCTAAGACATAACCGTTATCCAAATACCAATTTTCAATTTTTTTTATGCCTTCTTTTAAACTTACCAAGTTTAAAATGCTGCCGTATTGACTCTGAAAGGCTTCCTTGATAATTTTTTTGGGTAGGATTTTGCTATTGATTTTAACTTCTTTAAAAATTGGATTTTCTTTAACCTCAAATGTTACCCTAACTCCTCGTTCCGTATCTTCTGGTACTGCTTTTACATTGGAAAAATAACCAATGGCAAAAATAGCATTAATATCATTTTTTAGTAATGAGTATGTGCTGATTCCCCCTGGTTTGGTCTGAATAGTTTCATAAACTATATGCTGTAATTCACCTTCTACCCCAGTAACTACAACTTCAGCAATTAGCACTTTTGGTTCTGGTTTATCCTTTGATTCCACATACTGTGAAAAGGTAGGTGTTTTTTTAGAATATTCAATGCTAGAATCTTGAGTTGGAAAGTTTAAGTTTGTCAGATTAGCCTGCAACCCCAAATTTTCTAACTTAGTTGATAAACTGCTACCTTGCTGTTGGGCGAGTGCAACTTTGCTAGATAAGCATAAGGCAATGCTAAAAAGCACTACACGGTAAGAGGCAGAATGTAGGAGTAAGTACTTTAGGATAGAAAATTGTCTAGCCATGTAACTGATTGCTTGAAATACTATGTGGTAGTAATAAGTATTACATTATGGTGTTATGCATCTGTATAGCCCCCAGCTTCAACCTAGAGTCTGCGATCGCTATTCAACGCCTGACAATCCTGGCTTTGTCCGTAGCTGTGCGAATCTTACAAATGCTTGAAGGGCGCGACAATACTCTGCTTTCTGCCGCGCTTACCTTTTGTGAACAGCAACAACAATGCTTAGGAGTGATTCAATCTTCTGTTGAAGGCGATACCCAAAAACTGCAAAATCCTTATCCACAAGGTTGTTTGCCTTGGGCTATTTGGATCATCGCTCGCTTGGGTGGATGGTCTGGATATCTCTGTCAACGACCTCCGGGAATGCCTACCCTTGTTCGCGGTTTACGGCAATTTGAGTCTATCTTTTTAGGCTGGAAACTTGCTACTTGTGGACTTGTGTATACACGGTAGTTTATGTTCATGGGGGTATTTTTATGGCGGTAGGGTAACAGAAGCAGCCATTCATAAGTTTATCTTCCAAGGTTTCGTCATTAAAGGATAAGCTTTCGGGCGACGTAAAAGGACTCGTGTTTCACAGCAACCTGGGCGTTCTGGAACAGCTTTGTAAGCAATAACTTTAATGGTATTTAGAAATACTATTTTTGAACTGTCAAAATACTTAAAGCCTATGTAGTAAGTAGAGTTTTTACTAGAGGCAGTTTCATCTGCGGCAAATTAGTTTAACTCAATGCCAACAAGACCGATTGACATTTACATCAATTACTGTAAACATACAAAAATGTAAAATTTTTTTGTAAACCATGTACTTTGACGACGTGCGTCAGTGGCAGGGAACTGCGGAAGCGCTTGCAAAAGAACTAAAACGCCAGATTGAGCAGCTAGGACTGTCAGTAGAAGCACCTGCCCTGCGGACTGTTCGCTCATGGCGATCAAAGCAACTTCTATCCCAACCCAAAGGCGAAGAATTTGGATTTCGACAAATTTTAGAGGGGTTAGCAACAACTCTCTTATTGAAGAAAGGCTGGACATTAAGTGCGATCGCTCAAATTTTGCCTTCATTTCCTGAAGATGTTTTAGAAAGGCAAATCATTGCAGAAGCTGATGGACAAGACCCCACATGGTCACCTGCTTTTGCTACAAATCCTTTTCTACTATCTGGGGGACATCGCCAAGTATCCGATTTGGCTGAAGATGCTATTGTCCTGTTGGCGCAGGGAATTCTGCGCCAATATAATCGGGTTCTTTCTGGTAGAGAAATTGTGTGTCAACACGACAGTATGCCACCCGAACTCTACAAAGCGATGTGTAAGTTGGGTCGTCTATTTATCGAAGAAGGATTAACCGATAATGCTGCTTGCATTCATACTGTTTTAGAACGCGCTCGGTACTCCCTTGATTCTGAGCAATGGAAGTTAGAGGTTTTTCGCGACTCTGATTTTCGCTTCGGTGCTGTTACCCTAATTGACCCAGACTTGTGCGTACCAACTTCGGATTGTTCGGAGATAGCTAGTATTAGTGGAGCCTTTGGCGAAGACAATGTGATTGAGCATCGCCTGCACAGATGCTTGCGCGAGGCTACTGAGCGAATGGGAATTCGTCGCCAGCACAAAGCCTACACTGCTTTAAGGGAACTAGTGGGCAGGTATTCGCTTATCGGAGAACGTCAACTATTAGAATACTTGGTTAACAACAACCTAACTCCTCTACAGGGGATGCTAATTGACACATTCTTTGATTCAGTACCTGATATTTGGCTAATTAAAGGGCTTGCTCACCGATGTGCCCATTGTGGTACATTGATGCGACCGCATCCTAATAAAAATATTTTTCCAGAAGGGCGCTGTCCAATCCGTCAATGTAATAGCCGCAAAAAAGCAAAAGTTTCAGAGAAGTTAGACCCCAGCCAAGACCGTTTGTTGATTGCCAAGTCTCAAATTTTAACTTACTGGACTGGCCCGGCAATTGATGAATTAGAAATTTTTGATATAGCCAGACAACAGGGTTTAAGTGCTGAATTATACCCAGAATCTGATTTATGCGATGTTTCGATAAACGAACGGGCAATTGGTATTGATGCTAAATCTTACACAAGCCCTGTCTCTTTAGGTCTACGCCTTAACCGTAACATTGGGGGGTTGGTTCACTATCGTCGCCGCATTATTGCTGTTAGCGATCAGCTAATTGAAGATAACCCTAGTTACATTTCAACCCTACTGTCAACACTCGATAAAAAGAGCGACCCTGCTACTTTAGAAATTCTGCCAGTTTCCTCAGTGATTGAGTTTTTGAAAGAGATATAGTATGCGAATTAAACCTGATTTCTGGCAAGGCGCAGACCGAATTTGTTGGCTGTGTGTCTTGATGGAAGAATTTATTGGTACTGATTCACTGGAGTACGCTCCAGTGGTGATGTCAGGCATGGCGAGTATCTTGAATGCACCTAAATTAAAGCAAGCTCGTCAAGCCATTTTCAATATGCGGCAGATGTCGCTGACTTATGTTACAGAGCAGTCAGTAAAACACGCGGTAGCACTTTATAACGACCATCACTACTGCAATAAAACAAAAGGAACCTATGAGATTGACGCTCAGACGCTTCGCTTCAAAAGAACAGACCCTTTAGAAGACCCGTTGATTGCAAAAGCGCGTAAAATTCTCAATGCGCCAATGTCCTATCAGCTACATACTGCAACGGTTGCCGATCCTCGTCAGCCAATGGTGGTTTCTTTAGGTCAACAGACAACGGCAGTGAGAGTACCAATCAATCCTATCACCGCTCCTCTTGCCGAACGTCGCACGCATTCTCTCAATCGCCAGCCCAAAGGAAAAATCCGCATTCCCCTGAAAGAACTACGCGACTTAGCTATTGAGATGGACGAGCGAGAGTCCAAAAATCCCGAACGGCGATCTGGGAGCTGGGCGAGTCGTTTTGAACACTTTGACCTGATGATACCGTCTATTGGTAAGGGACTGCGGAAAGAAGATGACACATTGGAACTAGAGGGTATTAAGCATTTAATTGGCTTGCCAGGGGCTGGTAAAACAACGCTTCTCGTGCTAACAGCTATTTGGTTGGGACGAAACGGTTACAAAGCCATGTTTCTTTTCCCCTCCATTGAAGTAGCCAGACAGTACATGGCTCAACTGGCATTTCATAAAGTTAAAGTGGGAATGCTAGTGGGTCAAAGTGATGAGACTCGTCGTCGTCATGCAGATAATATTGCTGAGGCAATTGCAGCTGGTGGAGGTAATGGTGGCTTTGCCCACAGTTTGGAAGGGGCAGAAGTATTTAGTTTGAATTGTGTTTTACCAGCCTTTTCAAATGCTGATACTTCGATGTGGGGTTTTGGTTACGCACCTTGCGAAGAGATTTTGCAAGGTGGGGGTAAGAAAGGGCAAATGAAGAAGTGTCTATGTCCTTTGTGGACAATGTGCGGTCGTAACAAAGCACCGCGAGATTTGATAGACGCAGATATTTGGGTTGGTCATGTGCGCTCCCTCGATACTCAAGTGCCACCTCATGCGATTCGAGAGAATTTGCGATATTTTGAATTGATTGCCCGCACGTTCGATGTAGTTGTGTTTGACGAAGCCGACATGGTGCAATCAGTTTTGGATGCTTACGGGGCAGCAACTTTAAGCATCTCAGGTTCGGACACGTCAATTCACCGGGAAATTCTCGAACAAATCCATAACCGCTTTGCTCGTGGGGAAAATCATCGACTATCTGACCGGGATGTAGAACTCTACAGTCGTTACTTAGCGGAATTTGGCAATCACAATACTTCGCTGATGACCGCCATTCAGAATATGCCCTCGTCGAGGGTGGGAGAACGTTACGAAAACCAACTGCTAACTGTATTGAGGATTGTTAGTGATTTATTAGATGGCTTTGAGAAATACTCCAAACGCGATCGCCTTGATGACCTTGAAGTCAAACTTGGTTTCAGTAAAAGTCGGGCGCTGACTGAAGTTTGGGAATCAGCAGCTTACCGTGCCTTTTACAACCGTACAGGTATTGAGGAAACAGACTGGGCTAAAGCTGATTTATGCGCTCAAATTCTAGAAACCAACCGTAATGTTCTAGAACCACAGTGGCAGAATTTAATTCAGCACTTTCGCCGTTACCTAGCTGAGGATTCGATTAAGCAACGCGACAAAATTGTGGAAGAGATTGCCGAATTGTTTCTTCCCCTCTGCTTTCCCGACCGTCAATTCCCGACTGAAGCAAACGACGTAATTACATTGTTGGTGTCAGTCACTTTCATGATTTTGGGTTACCAACGCATTGTACCGGGAACTAGAACAATGGTGGCAGAAGGGCTAATCCGAGAACCAATTGTAGAGTCTACAGCAACGCCAGAGCTGCGAAAGATTATCCCAGAAAATATTCTCGGTTCGTTCTCTGGGGTGAAATACAGTTTTAAGAAAGCACAGACAACTCGTACTACCGCTCGAAATGTAGAACTTTCCTATATTACTTTTGTAGGTGCGCCGCGAATGTTGATGCACCGCTTTTATAAGTTGTTAGAAGCAGATGGGGAACAATCAAAACCAGCTATTTTAAT
This sequence comes from Calothrix sp. FACHB-168, assembly GCF_963889195.1. Classification (NCBI taxonomy): domain Bacteria; kingdom Bacillati; phylum Cyanobacteriota; class Cyanophyceae; order Nostocales; family Calotrichaceae; genus Calothrix; species Calothrix sp. FACHB-168. The sequence goes on along the minus strand of NZ_CAWPNJ010000026.1, from coordinate 81,345 downwards.
GACCTCGGCAACCTCATTTCTGGAAGCCAGTCCGGCTTACCACATTAATGCTGGGCCGCATTATTTACTCAAACCGCGCCAATCGGAACATGACCCAAAACGCAGCGTTTACCGCTTCAAATGGATTCCCGATCGCGAGCGTGGCGATGAACCCCTGCGATACAGTGGTGCTGGCGAACTTCAAGAACGCAATCTCAAGCGAATGGTGGACGCATTGGTACGGGGTGGCACTACAAAATCAGAAATTTTCAAGTCTATCCGCAATTTTGATGTAAAAGATGGCATACACCGCAAAGCAGCCTTAATCGTCAATAGCTACGAGCAAGCTCGCACTATCAAAAAATTTCTTAACGACTATCATCCAGAGGTTGGCAGACGCACAAAAGCAGTTGTTCGCTCCCTCAAAGACGGAGAGCAACCGACAGATTTTGTCACAACTGCCCAGTGCGAGGCACTTGGAGATGATGAAAGCTGCGATATTTTAATTTTCCCTATACTTGCAATTGGTCGGGGCGTGAATATTGTTTTCACCAAAGGGCAAAGGAAACTTGATGCTGCAATTGGCTCGATTTACTTTCTCACTCGTCCCCATCCTTCCACGGATGATATGCAGCTTTTGTACAGCCTAGCAGGACGGTCAACGCAAGAATTTGATAGCAAAGTTTTTACAGAAGCAGAAGACCTGAGCGCGATCGCTACTTCTTGGCACCAGTCTCGAAAAAATCTCTGGCGATCTGCCAATCGATTGTTACGCGAACCCTTGATGGCTAGCCGTCTTGGTTCCGATCTATTTAGACCATTTACAGCTAATCAAATGGTTGCCATTTTGCAAACAATTGGGCGAGGTATGCGGAATGGCTGTCCAGTAGCAGTTTATTTTGTGGATGCAGCTTGGGCGATTCAATCCACAAAGGATAAACCCGACTCTGGGCGAGACAGTATGTTGGTGCAGATGCGAATCATCTTAGAAGAATGTGTAAATCATCCTGACCCTGTAATTAGAGAAATTTACCATGAACTTTACGGCGCATTTCTGACACCTTTGCGGCGAATTGAAGGCGTAATTTATCCTGAAAGTTTGCGTTCAAAAGAAGAGTTGACATACGAAGAAGATTTCGATGAATTTTCACCATTATTGGAGATGTAAGAATGAGTAACAATTTTTCTGATGACTTTGATTTAAATGAAGATTTATCCGAACTGGATGAAGAATCCTTGATGTTAGATGAAGATGAAATAGCAGAAATTACTTCACTTTCAGATACCTTTTACATTCCCCTATCAAGACAACCCAAGCTCCTCGAACGAGTTCCTCTAGCCTTCACTGTACCGGATAATCTCTCTCCAATAATAGTAGAGGGTTTTACCCTATCTTGGACAAAGAAATCTTTGGCAATTCTTGCACAAATTCAAAAAGGAAATTTTCATTACGGACATTCTAACGTTAAGAATCTTCCCTACGCATCACTGCGAGGACTCCTAGAAGTAGGACTTAAAAATGCCGAACGAATTCAATCAAATTTAGGACTGAGTAAATATGCATTAAATGCCAAAAATCCCAGTGACCCAGAACCTTTTGCATACTTAAATGGTGATACCGAAGAAGAACTCACAAAGGCTATTAACACAATTCTCAATGACTGGATAACTAACTTCCTCAAACCTTTTGCCGATAAAGAACAGGTATTACCAGAAGTTTTTGGGCGATTGGAAGACCTTCTTGAAGAAGGGGAGTTGCTAACAATTTCTCCGTTTAAATCTCATACTTTACCTTGGGATTGGTCAAAAGAGACAGGTACAACTCAGCCTAAAGATAAACATGCTTATAGGATGTTAGCAGATTTTGTATCTCGTCAAATTGCTGGGCATGAAATTTTTCAAGAGATAGGTTCAATAAAACGCATTATTTCTAGTAGTGGAATGTTTACTTCTGGTGTGGCAGAACTGATTACCAATCCCATCAAGGGAAAATTCAGCTTAGTGCTACGTCTGGAAGTTATAACTTATCCCTCTTTACATCAGCCTTTGCTGAAAATTGATGTTTCCAAACGTCGTTGGCTCACTCAGTTAAAACCTCCTAGCTTTGATCGCAATACAATTAGTGGTTTTATATTTTCTCAAAAATATCCTGACCGTGCCTTTACTTTCAAAGTTATCTGTCAACGGGATGAAAATCAAAACTGGTGCTGGATCACAGATAAAGATTTTGAAGCCTTACGCCGCCAACTGAATTTATCAATGCAGCCGTTTGACGGACAACAAATTGCGTCAGGCAAAGCCTCGACCGACCAATGCCAAGTAGTGCTGACTTACCGCGATGGACTTCAAGACAATCTTGAAAAAGACGAAGAAAGTTTAGAAGAAGAGGGAATTGAAAAGGGTGTACCGGAGATTGATAAGTTAGAAGCTTTTGAGGCGCTCGCAAAAATTCTTAACCCATCAAAACTCAAACCGTTTAATAGTTACTCTCCTGTGAAATCTAGCCACAAACTAGATAATACAGCATCACGTATGATTAATTTACCTACCTTACTTGGTGCTGTTCTGGAAGCTCTTGAAACAAATACAGACTCAAATTCTAACTCACAATTTACTCCGAAATACCTTGATAAACTAGACGATAGTCAACTCAATCGCTTACTAAACAAATACTTTGGCATCAGTTTAGAAGCAATTGATAGTGGAAGAAAATCTCTTAAATTTATCAAAACCAAATCACCAGATCAGACGCAAGAACTTCAAGCTATTATTCAGGCAAACCAGTCTGCTATGCGGCGATTGTATCCCAACGAAGGTCTATCGCTAATCATTTTTTATGAAGATGGGTTAGACACAGAAGTAAATCTACTAAAGGCAATTATTCCCATTCTGTGGGGGGAAACTCTCGAAGTTCTGTTTAACCGCTTACCAGCCAATAGCCACGGACCGCGAGAGTTACTGCCAGGTAACAAATTGAAAGCTAAAGAACGGTCGCGCCATCGGGTTGAGGCATGGGATTCAATAACGCAACAAATTAAAAACCGAAAACAGCGAACTTTCTGCCTGATACTAGCACCAAAGTTTTACCCAGATCCTAGTGGTCAGAAGGTTGCTAAACGTGATGATAAAGTGAACAAACCTTCAACCCGCCAAGCGCTGGCTGCAAAGGCTGGTGCCTGCGTGCAGTTTCTTGAGCCAATGGCAAAGACATTTTCCACTAAGCGTTTCAAACTCGGAAATTTCTTTCATCGATTACAAGCAGCTTTGAAAGATTTACTTTCTGCTCATTCCGGTCGTATTGATGATTTGCAACAGAAGGTTGACAAGTATCTAGAGGATATTCCACCAGAAGCCAGACCAAAAGAAATCTTGGCGATTACAATTGTTCGCAAACAAAGGGGTCGCGCTCGTGGACAGATTGATAATACATTTTTAGCAATAGCAATGCGCCTCAAGGTAGACACAGGAAAATGCGAGCTTTGCTGTGCCTATGAGAAAGCAAATCGTTTAGAAATCAGCCCGTGGAAAGACTTTCCTGATGCGATCTCATTTATTGCCCAACTTTCTCCAATCAAACTGGCATCGGAAGTTAGGGAGCGAAGAACTCGATTCATGGAATTTGTTAAACAGATTATTTCTAATTCTGTGGAAGAAGAGGCGCAACCCTTGGTGATAATTGATTCTTCTAACTGTGTCCAACTTTGGCCTTGGCTTGCTGATATCAGGATTGATGTCAATGAAATTGATCTTGGGCAGCAATATCAGTGGATGCAGCAGGAGTGGCAGGGCGCACGCATAGTTCGGATTCGACAAGACCTTGCACCTGGAATTATCGACAAAAAAGTCAGACAGTTAGCTGAAACCTCGCTGGAAGACACACGATCTCTCAAAGAACTAAAGAATTTGTTCCCTAGCCGAGAAATTCCTTCAGCGTCTAGTTCTACGGGATTGTTCCGACTGAGTGAAACAAAAATAAACCAAACTGGGTGTGTTGCTTATCTATCTGTGGGAAATAAAATGCTTCATCAGTATTCACGCGGGCAAAGTTGTTATGCGAAGACGCTAATAAACACACCTGTTGAAAAAGCTGATGCTTCCAAAGAAAAAGTTTATAACAAAGCTGGGCTGATAGTTCACCAAGTTGCCACAAGAAGTCCGTTTTTGGGTCAGTGGCCTACTCCAAACCCCCTTGAGATTGTTATTACCTTGCGGCAAGAGGAGGATAATCCAGATAGCCTAGCTTTGCTTGTAGAATCATTGCGCTACAGTTTCGGTCACTATAGGGATTGGACTATCTTACCCGCCCCCTTATTTTTTGAGCGTGTGGTACGTGACTATATTAGCGAGTTTGCAATTGAAGATGAGGAGACTGAAGGGGAGTCAGACTCATAGAACAAACTGAGTATATTAGTTCGAGATTTAATCGCTCCAGATTGAGGAACTATAAGTGAAATTGAGTTAACCTAGTTCCTCTTCCCATTGCTTTTGCCAAAACTTTATAGAAGCCTTAGCAGATTCAGCCAAAGAACTATAAAATTTGTGTACAGGGGAGCCTGTAGGAAACTGTTTTGCAATAGCCAAAGCCTGATTGTGTAAAGCAACATCCTCTGGAATTGGCTCTTCTGGAGTAAAAACAACACGTACATCAGAAGCAGAAGGATATCTACTGTATAAATGAGAATTTACTGTTTTATAGCACTCATCTCCAAGACTGTAGGCTTGCTCAAGTAAATTAGCAGTAAAATCTACATGAGTTAATACAAAGGATTGAGGAGCATGATTCAAGAAACTACTAACCGTCTGAATTTTTTCACAATCTTCAGAATTAATCCACTCTTCAAGCACTTTAATACTTGTGGCGTTCAATCCTAATGAGACTTCCTCAAATAGTTTTGATATATAGTGGTTATGGTTATTCAACCAACATTTATATTTTTGAAAAACTTTTAGTGCTTGGTTGCGAATTTCTCTTAAAATATCCTCATATTCGCTGCTTTTCTCGATCCTATTAAGATAAGATTTCAACCCAGAAAATGGAATGGCTTGATAATTCTTATTTTCGTTAAACTGAGCATTTTCAATTCTTTTAAGCAGAAACTGAATTACTAAACGTGGCGATCGCTGCAATGCACAAGCTACGAATTTACCAATAGTAGAGCTACTAATGTTCAAAATAGGTTCTAGCTTTTGCAATAGAATTTTTAATTCTGTATCAGATAAAGTATCTATTGAAAGACCCATTTCTGGGTAAAATATTCCACACAATGCGCTGGCAAGCTCCGTGCTATCATTTATATCTGTACTGAGAACCATAGCAGTGACAAATTGTGGCTGTACATCCCTCATAATGCACAATGAGTGGATAGTACATCCTCTAACTTGTATGTCTTTATGAGCAAGTAGCCTTTTTATTAATTCTATATCTTCAGATTGTAAGTTATTTAACCAAGTACGACATCCTTCTGCAATCGAAATACAAAGACTAGATGACTCAGTATCTATAGCAATTTGAGCGATTTTAATAGCACGATGAATATCGAATTGTCTGACTCTCCACAGTAATAATGACAGTTGTGGTGCAAGGTTTGAGTTTGGCTCTTTAATAATGGCTTCGCAAAATTGAATAACATACTCAGGCTCTGCATTTGTTGCTAGAGTTTGTAAAAATTCTAATCGGTAAGTACCCATAAAATCTGGTAACTTCCGATTAATTTCAATACCTGATTCTTGAAGAAATATTAATTTTTCGTTAATGATGCGTACCCCTTCATTCGCATCTGGATGTCTTTTCAAAAACTCTCTCACAACAGCAGATAATATGTCTTGGATACGTTTCTCTTTCTCTTGCCAGTTATATTCAGAATAAAGGTCTTTTGTGCCTCTGTTGCTAATGAACCAATCAAGAGTATCACAGGCTGTTAATACACCAATTAGCTGGAAATCGTAAGTATCTGGTATTAAGTTAATAATTTCCAAAGCTTTTTGTCTAACTTCGGATGAATAACTTAAATGTATGTGCCATTTCAGTATTTCTATGACTTTAAGATGAATGAGTGGTTCTCTTATTTTCTGAACTAGCTGGCTGAGAAATTCCAATATTTGTAACTGCTCAGGAATCCACTCCTCACGCTGTTCATCAGAAACTTCTAGTCCAACCATTTCTTGTGGTTCTTGAAGAGCCTTACTTAAACTATCTAATGCTCTTCGAGACACTTTCACCTGCTCTGAAGTTGCACACTGTTGAATAAGACTAATAGCTTTTTCACGAATAGACTCCGTTTTCTCTCTACTTACTGCAAATGTGGTAGATTTAAGAGTTAACCCCTCGCTACGAGTTGAATGAGAATTTTTATCTAATAGTGGTTCGAGAACATCTAGAGGAGAGTAAATGTAATTATGTACATTTGGTTTCTTTAACCATCTAGCAACTGAATCTAAAACTATTCGATTGACCTCTAAAGATTTATAAATGTCATACTTAGCTAATTTGGTTAAAATACGTATAGGATGTTCGGGGTAAGGATTGAGTTCTCGCTTATCATTTTTTGCTAATTCCCATAACAAATCACAACAGCGAGGTAAATAGTCCAAAGTGTAGCCTATTCGTTCCAATATCGCTGGCAGTTTTATTTGTACGTCAGTATGAGTGAAGTTGCGGTACAGTTGAGGTATGCTATCATTATCTGCTGCTGTAGCAGGATTACGCATTGCAAACTCTACTAGCTCCAGTACTTGCCTTGGCTGATAATAAGCGACTCCTTTGAGGAGATTCAACATTTGGCATCTATCAAAATTTGATGCCTTTTGAAATTCTTCTTTAATATTCCGCCAAATTTCAGCAAGTAAATTTGTTTCCTCTCCGTTTGTATGGTAGATACGCCAGTCCAGTTCAGCAAGATTCCTCAGAACTTGCTCAGGGCAAATTTGCATAAAATTATTAAAAACCTGCTGTGCGTAGCCCGTTAAATCTCCCTGCTTTGTTAGGCAAGCTTCATGCAAGATATAGTCAGAAAGGACATCAGGAGTAATACGTAGGGTATCTCCCCGACGGAGCAAAATACCTGATGTTTCCAGAATGCCTAATATACTAACTAATGTATGTTTATCTATACCAAGAGAATTAACAACTACCTGCTTAAATTCCTCGTTAGTTAATCGAATTGGTGCTGTAGCAGCAATCATCTGTAATAGTTTGTGGCAGAGTTGAGGTTCGACTTGCTCGCTAACTTTTCCGATATACTCATCTTGAAACCTTTTTAGTATCCAATTCCGAAATTCTTCATCCCGTTCAAGTAGTAGTGGATCTACTTTCTTTTCTGCTAGCAGCTTTCCACCAATCACAGTAATTAACGGACAATCCCTTGTGATTATTGCCAGCCTTTCAGCATAATGGGCATACTCATTGCTAAGTACCTGAATTGCCAATTCTTTCACTTCATCTCGGCTCAATTCTTTGAGAATTTCAAATTCCCTAACCTCACGAGAATCAAATTCTGCTCGTGTTAAACGTGAGTGAAGGAAGTCAATAGCTTGAGGTCGAGATGAGAAAATTAACTTAAATCTGTGAGAGTTTTGTCTTACAAAAGCAAGTAAAACTGACAAGTCATCACGTTGGTGTGCATCATCTACAACAATTACACATGGCTCTATCGGCAATTCCTCTAGATTTTCCATAGTAATTGGCACTTCCTCTCCCTGCATCAAAAAGCGCAGGGTAAACTGCTGATGATGTTCATCAAACTGCTGTGCAAATGTGTGGAGAAGTTTTGTTTTACCAATACCACCACGTCCGGTTAAGATAGCAACCCGTTGCTGCTCTGATTCGACAAATTTATGTATTTCTTCAACAGACTTAGTTCTGCCAACAAGTGACCAAGTGTGATTAAACAGATTTTTGGCATTTAATAAGGGACGAAAAAAATCTTCTGCTGTTATTACAACCTGCTTACTTTGTCGAGGGGGATGGATATGTTGATTCTCAATATAATCGCCTTCAATTTTTTCGTTATAATTACCTCCTCCAGTATTAATATTGCGGTTTTCAGGCGGGTTCTGCTCTTCCATATTTTTGCATAAGCTAATTTTTCAACCTAGTAGGCTGTGGGTTGGTAAATGATGTACAACGTGCTATTTAAGCTCCCTTGCTTTTCTGCCAATCTTCCAACGCACCAATTACAAAACTAGCGGCGGGGTGATTCAGGAATTGCTCGAATGCAGAAACACCACCTGCTTTTAGGGCGCTAAGTATTCGTGCAGCTAAGGTTGGGTCACTATCGATTTGGTTGATGGTTTCTGTAGCGATCGCCATCTTGCCTACTGTAGTATTACTTGGATACGACTTGTCTAGCTGTTCGAGGAGTTTTTGAATCTCGGCAGCAGCTTGGGCTAAATTCTGTCTCTCTGCTTCATTTATCACTCCAGCGACTTTTGCCCCTTCCTTAATTTCACCCCCGCTCATGTGACCAATACCAAAGTTTCCACTCTGTTCATAGTAATCACCTTGGATTTGCTCATTATATCGTCCGCCACCTGTGTTGATATTGCGATCGCCAGTCATTTTTGTATCTCCTTTAACTACTTTGTTGTTATCGCCTTGGACATTGTTGATGTTACCACCAACAGAACCACCAACTGAAAGTCCACCAGGGTTATTACTCATAAAACCTACCTGTCCAACATTCTTGATTTCTCCCTTGTTTACACCAACACCAAAGCTACCACTTTGGCTAATTGTGTCTCCTCCAGCCTCAATGCTTTCCACAATGACCTCTCCTTGAATAACTACATCTTTGGGAGTATTGATATATTCTATATATGTGACATTAACTGATGAAATTTCATCCGTTCTATCAGAAGCAATTTCTGCAAGTCTATTCTCGACAACCTCATCCACCGATGGTAACGCTTTAGAAGAGGATGAAATTAATTTCAAATCTTCCTCGTATCTGGAGAAGTAGTCTTATTTAAATTGTTCGGGTTCGACAGTTTCAGAAAGCTTAACTTTAATAAAAACCTTATCACCCCTTTTACCTACAGCTACAATATCTAAAGGTTTGTCATAATCTCTAGACATCTTTTTTAAAACGGATAAGGCTAACCGAGGTTTAATATCTTTGTTATGATAAATCTCGATAGTGTCTAAAATATACTTAACGAAAAAAACAAATCCACCTTTTTTAAATGTGTCCCTATGTGGCATTTGGTCACGTTTATCTCCATCAACCCACTTTAAATAAACGTAATCACAAACGATTCCATCAAGTTTAGTTACTCTAGAAATTACCCAATCTTGGATACAACTTCCAGTTAATTTAGCACTTCTTAAATCTGCTCTTTCAAAGTTAGTTCTTACTAAGATGGCTCTGGATAAATTAGCTTCTTGCAAATTAGCTTCATAGAAGTCAGCGTCGATAAAGCTAGCATTTTCTAAATCAGCTTCTCGTAGATTAAGACCTCGTAAATCAAAATGATCAAAGTTTTTATTTTTTCCATCTCTTGTAATTACTAGCTCCTGCAATTGTTTCTTTTGAAGGTAAGTTCTTCCAGGGCGAACGCGGTCTAATTCTTTTGTTTCATAAAAACAAGTGCAAGTTAGGGTAGCTTCTCTAAAATCTGTACTTTTAAGGATTGCTCCTGTAAAGTCAGCATTAGTTAAATTGGCATTGTAAAAGTTTGTACCGCCAATAGCTGCAATAAAAATTGTAGCTTTCCAAATTACAGTATATTTTTCATCCCCCTTAAGTGATTGCCGTGCGATGTAACAGCTTAATAACGCAAGATACCCGGAACCTACAAAGCTTCCGACTGCATAGCCATAGGTAAACGAACCGATTCCATCGAAGATATATGTTTCACCGACATAGAGAATATAGGTTAAGACTCCGGCTGCGGCAAAGACTCCGGCAAAGGTGACGACTTCGGAGAAAGTGGCGGTTATTGCTGTAGCTATTGCTGTGGCGAAGGCTCCGGCGAAAGTGAAGGCTGTGGCTGCGGCGAAGACTCCGGCAAAAGTGACACCTATCGCAAAACTGATTGGGATGGCATTGGCGAAGTCTCCCCCGGAGATGAGTGCCAATAAGCCCATGAAGAAGCCTACGGCAAAGACTTGGGCGAAGTTTTCAGCTAAATTTAATCCTTGGCGGCTTATAGTTATAAAGAAAATAATTAATAAAAATAAAATAATTGTGCCTAAAATTAGATTAGCCAAGTCTGAGCTAGTAGTTACAAATAGATGGGCTATTATTGTTCCAATCAAAGCCGGAAAATATGCTGATATTCCAGATAGTACAAATGAACTAACAAGTAGAAAAGCAGCCCAACGCTTCTGCAATCCTGCTTTAGCACCAGTAAAATTTGCACCCACAAGAATAGTATTAGTAAAATCTGCACTACGAATATCTGCACCACTAAAATTTGCCCCCTTAAGGTTTTGTCCTTTAAAAGAGCGCCCTCGAAGATTTTGACCTGAGAAGTCCTGGGTCATAGTTTTTAAAGCAAGGTGTCTTGATTCACATTGTTATACAGATTGGGTATCCAAGATTCCAGATTTTGAGGCAAAAAACGTTATATATGTTGAATATGCGTTGTAGTAGGCGTTAGATTTATTCAATTTCATTTTCTTCATCACCTTGCACGGTTTTGAGAGTCGATTCTAGCCGATAACCAACCCCACGAATGTAATATCCAGCCGCCCCCAGGTTTTCAAACACGCAGTCAAATTGGGAATGAGTTGGCGGAAAAATCTTTCTGAGGCGATCGCTAATTCCCTTAAGTTCTTCTTGGATTGCGATTAGTTGTTGAGTATCATCGTCCATGCTTACCTACCACAAAGACAACTGCCCTGGCGACACATTAGATTTCCCACCTCTATGGTATAGAAGATGACATCCACTGCACAGAGCTATAAGGTTGCCTCTGTGGTTATTGGCTGGATTTCTGTCCCAATGATGTACCTGTAGCGTGTGAACTTGGCGTTTTGAGCGTGTAAGTTTTGATGTGTCTTCTCCTGGGGGGATGCACTGTAACCCGCATTTTTGACAGCACCAAGATGCTTCTTGTTTAATAGCAATGGCAATTTCTGACCAATTATCTGGGTACAGAGAATGGGTAAACGTCATCAGTGTAATTAAACTGCGGCTTGACTAATTGTAATGCTTCATTAACTCATTTTTGCCATCGCGGTAGCCTTTATCTGCTCCAATTCATCTGCGTCACAATTTATGGTGATACTCCACCGGGATGGTAAATCATTGTGGGGGTATTGCTTGGGAAAAAAATCTATTTGATAAATTGTCTGCCTTAGCTGGCAAATAGTGAACTCTGAAAATGTGCGGTAAGCAATAAGGTCATTGGCATTGAGCCGAGATACGGATACCGTTGGCGAATTATTTCTTCACATCCGAAATACTGATTCTGTCGTTAATCGAATTACATAAATTCAACATTTAATACCCACCAACTACAGTATCTCAGGGAATTCAAAGTGTTAAGCAATGTTTCGCCAACAGTATCCTTCTAGGGGTGGGATGAGCTTAATTAACCAAGTCAAGCTTACAAGCAGAAATCTTGCTTAATTGTAGTGGCGATATCTGACCTGTTGCTACTCATACGCCTTTTTACCTTTTTTAAAAGCGGGAGCTTTTTGCGTTGGCAAATATTGCAGCCGCGTGGGATGAACCAATATAACGCCAATGCCAAGGTTCATAGCTTACTCCTTGAGAATTATTTTTAGTAAATGACATTTCAAAACCAAACTCTTTGGCGTGAACAGTTAACCACTGAAACGCCTTAGTTTCGGCAAATTGATTGGTAATATCTTGTTTGGGAAAATTACCATCTGCAAGGTCAACGGCGTAGCCTGTATGATGCTCACTATACCCAGGTGGTGCGCTTAACTTGGCTGCTGCTTCTGGTGAGCCTCGTTTTTCAATCTGTTTTTGGAAAAGTTTTTCTTGAGCAGCGACAGTGCGAAAGCCAGATACAGGAATAATCCATACTCCTTCATCTCGTGCTGCATAGATTAGTTTCATTAGTGCTAATGCTGCTTCTGGTGATAATTTTTCAAGTCTTTGATACTCACTTAGGGCATAACTTGCGACTATCATCATTTCTTTAGGATTAGCTTCTGAATAGGGGAAATGTCCGAACTTTGTCTTATCTGATAATGCAGTTTTTGTTGATGTAGTTGGCGCTTTAATAACTGAGGGTATAACAGAAGGAGTTATTTTTTGCAGGGGAGATATTGTCGGAGTGGAACTAGGAGAGGGAGTTAGTAAATTTTGGCTCAGGAATCTTATTGCTGCATGACCATTGAGAATAATTCCTACTGTAATTAGGATTATGGGCACAACAAAACGTAGTCGAGTCCACAACCTGTTGAAAAATTTCATTTACTGATGTCCTGAGAATTAGCTATTTTCCAACTGCCATTGTCCAACTGTAAAGTATACCGATATACACCATCACTAAGTCTACTTTGAGTCGGATCAATTTCTTCATTAACACGAAGGGTCTGTTCTTGATAGACTCTTACATCGATTTTTACCTGATTTTCTTGTGCAAAAAATTTTCCAGTGGAACTAACTTTAGGTGAGCCAAAAGTATAGTAACCATTATATTTTTTCAGCCATTCAACCGAACCTTCCCTAGCTTTTCGGTATTCACCTGTCGTATACCTATCAATAACTTGGAAATTATAGGGGAATGCAAATACATTTTTCTTTTCTACCAGCCATGATTCAATTAAATTCATAGCTTCTGCCTTAGTAATAATCATACCATTGCTGGTAGTAACATACTCTGGAACACTAAGGACAGGATTATCGTTAACTAGTATACCAATGTTGCTCGTGCCTATTTTATTACCATCGTTGGCAGTGACTTTCAGGTTATCCTCGCCTGTATATTCTTGATTACTTTTGTAGATTAATCCAGCAGAATCAGCTAATGTGTTGTTGATTCTGATAATACTGCTTTTGATTGTAACTTTATTGGTTTTATTGTTGCTAATGCTATTAGCAGTCAAACCATTTGGTACGTCAGATTTGATAGTAAGTGTGCCGTTAGAGACTTCAAGATTGACAATAATTATTTCGTTATTAGGGTCTTCGATTTTAATTGGACTGATTGGCAGTTCAGTATTTTCGTTAGCAATTTCCTTTTCAGGAACAGTAACAACAGGAGGAGGGTTAAGAGGGTTTACAGTAATACTAGTGCGCTGACTAACAGGCTCATGATTTTGAGCTTTTGGTGGCCATACTAAGCCCTTCTCTCTCTTATTAATATTTCCAGTAAGAATAAGGAAGTCTTCGCCTGTGAAACCTTTTCTTCCTCGGTAGGTAACAGCAGCAGTACTAGCCAAAGTAGTGTTGATTTGGGCAACCGTACCAGTAAGAGTGACCTTTTCTGTTTTATTACCTCTGATCTTATTAGCAATTAAACCATTAGTCACATCAGTTTTGACGCTAAGTGTGCCACTAGCAACTTCGAGTATAACGGTGAATTCTTCCTTGTCAGGAGCACTAAGGCTAATGCCACTCACTAATAAATCAGAATTTTCCTTTGCAATTACATTATTAGGAGCATTGAAAACAATACCATTTGTATTAGGGATGATCCGAAAGCTTGTGGTGAAGGGAGGCTCGTTGATAGCTCTGTTACCATCGGTAATTTTGAACTCTACCGTGCGAGTGCCAGGACTGGGGTTTTTCGAGATGTTCTCATAAGTAATGCTACGTATCACAGATTGAGCAGCTTCCCTAGTGGCATTAGAATTAAAGGAAACCATTAGCGGATTTGTGCCATCACCCCCTTTGAAGCTACCAATAATAGTCCCTTCATAAGTAACATCTTGACCATCGATACCTACTTCACCTGAATTTATACCTTGATTACGGATACTAAGACGGTCATCAGGGGTACTCAATTCTCTGAATTGAACAGTCAATTCACTAATATCCAAGTAAAGATTCTCAATTTGTGCCAATTCTGCAAGACTAATACAGATGCTTTGTTTAACACAATCTGGGATTCTACGAGTAGGTTCAGGTGGTTGTTTTACTTCTTGTTTGTTATTAATTGAAATGGACGCTACGCTTCCAGTCCCAACTAGGACAACTCCACTTAATAAAGCTATTAACCAAATTTTTTCTGCAAGTTTAATTGCTCGCTTTAGTAGTCTTGAAATGATTTCAAGCTCATTATCATTTGAAGCTATATTCCATCTGCGTAAAACAAAATCAATTGCATCCTTGCGTAATTTGTGTTGCTTCAAAACTTCAGGTAATAAACCAGTAATAATTGTTTTATACTTTTGTTGATTTTCTTGTCCAAACGTCACAATAAATGCCACAACCTGAACAGTAGGATAACTAACCCAGGTTTTGTTATTTATTTGGTCTTGCACATTCATTACTATATTCTCCCAGATTTTATTGATACTGTGCTTTTGTGCCTAGTGCGCTAGCGAAAGAAATTAAAGCCTGTATTGCGATTTGTTGAGCTGTTGCCTTGTTCTTAAGCTTTACCCATCTATTCATTGCTTTTTCTATATCAGTTAGTGGACGTTTTTCCGGTTCTTTCCATAGTTGATAGCGGCGTTCTTGAACTCTAATTTTTCTCTGATAAACCTCGCCTTCTTGTCCTTTAATATTGACACGCTGTTCAAGATAGATTGCAGTCAGCATTTTCACAATTTCTTCTTGTTCTTCAGATTTAAAATGGCATAATAAATCCTGCAACTGAGTCTCAATTTTCTTCTGCAACTGAGTCTCAGTTTTCTTATTGTTAAAGTATTGATATGTTATATTACAAATTGCCAAGACAATAGCCTCACGTACATAAGAACTATTATCTTTTTTGAAAATTTCTCCCAAGCGCCTCAATACTGCATCAACCTGAAGAGGAGGTTTTTCATCGTACTTAATTAGTCCGTAGGTAAGTACTACAGTCTTTAATAAAGCATCTTCTTGAGTTATTTTTTTGCTACGGTTTTCTTCAGAATGTCGGTTTTTAACAGCTTCACTATACCAATAATCCAGTAAATCCTGAACCTCTTGACGATTATTAGGATAAGCATAGGCATGGGCTAAACTTGTGGCGATCGCATGAGTAAAACTTGACCCAGGATACAACGAGCCTCTATGCCTCTGGATTATCTCTTTTAAAAGATTGCGTACTGCTTCTTCTTTAATATGAAGCGGCACTACCCAAAATAGAGTATAGTAAGCAAAGTAAAGATGAACAAATCGAAGTCTACTTTCCAATAATTCTTCGAGCCATTTATGGAAATCTTTGGATAGTTCGTTTTCTCCATAGTACTCATAAATTACATCACCAATAGCAACAGCTATAGTAGCCCCAATATAGTCTGGTACTCCTGCATCTTTATCGAGATAATAATTTTTTTCTTCATTCTCTTCATCTGATTGAAAATCCTTAAAAATCTTATTAAAAAAATTAATTATTTTGTCCATAACATTTTTACTTGAATTTTGTTTATTCCCTTTATTTTCCAATTGAATCTCTTCATTTATTGCTCCAATATTCCAGTCATTTTCTTCTAATTCTTCTAATTTATCCTCTTTTTTCAAAGGAATATCATAAAATGTTTGAAGAGTCCTAAACAGTTCTTGCTGCTGTTTATTGCCAGAACTGTACCAGCGTGCAATGGCACTTGCTGCAACTGCTCTTACCTTTGAGTTTTCATCTGTGGCTAGCCGAAGCAAAGGGCCTTGAACTGTACTCAGTGCACTGGTAGAAACTAAGCCGATATCGCTGATTGTTTGGCTAATCACACTGTATAGTTTTTCACGGCGTACTGGATCACCATATAATTCCCATTTTCCTGAAAGAAAGTGATTGGCTTCTACAGCAGACTCTTTAACAATATCAGTTAATACTTCTAATGCATTTATGATTTGTCTGCGATGACTTTCCCATGCTACTTTATACAGTAATCGGCGATTTTCTAACGATATAATTTTAATAGAACGAATATCAATTTTATAATTTTTTGTGTCAACTACTTTAAAATTAGATGATGTAATTTCATAGAAATCATTTTGAGAAAAATCAAAATAATTATCTTTGAGTTCATCTAAATCGCAGTAATCCAGAGCTGGTAAAGATGGATCTCTTTTGCGCCAAGCTTTCAGAAGAACTTGCTCAAGAGCTGCAAAAAGCTGGTCTTCAAAACAACCATTAAAGAAGCTTAGACCTAATGCAAGTAGCTGCTCACGAGGAGTCAAAACTTGATAGTACAATCTCCGAATAAACTTTTCATCATTTTTAGCAAGTGCAATGAGAGTATTGACATTTATTGGTGTTGGTTCTGAGTTATCTCTATTTTTTTCTACCTCCTGACGAAAGAGTTCAACAAAGTGGATAACATTTTTTGGATTATTTAAATCTTGAGCAACTAATTCGAGTGATTGATTATTAATGATTAAACAATCCGACAATTCTTGCTGCAAGTTATATTTTTTTAATTGTTCTTCAATTTTGTTTAGTAAAGCGTCAATATCATACTTCAATATTGGGAAAAATCTTCTTGCCTCATTTTCTAAATGCCAGCTAGAAAAACTTTTATCAGTGCTAGCTAAGACCCAATGTTTCTTTAGAGAGAGCGCAGTTTGATGAGCCTGTGGTAACCCATAAAAACCGATATTTTTAGGTTCAATCTCAGTTAAGACAAAAATAGTGGGAGATTCCGTATTTCGCAGTTCGAGTTCTATATCAACTATCTGTAAACTTGAACTACGTTTCCACTGCTTTACAGATACGCCACTATTGCTAGAACCGTTAAGCTTTTTGGCAAGGAGAAAAGCAAGATGCAAGGCTAGTTCATTTTTATCAACTCCCGTATCGCCGCCTAATACCAAAAGCCTCTCCTTTTCCAGGATACTAAGAAGGTCTGTTTTAACATCTGGTGAATTGTCAAACTGTGACTTTAATTCTTCAAAATTTATTTCAACAAAATTATCTTGATTCCCACCGTAATAGTAATTACCTTGAACATAAGTCCCTTGAATATACTCGTTGTAATTACCGCCACTTGTATTGATATCACGCTGATTAGGTTTATTATCTTCCGTCATTTTTTATACCAAATATATTTTTAAAATCGCAGTCAGATAATCCTATAAGCTATGATGAAATGCAACATCATGCTTTAGTTGCCTTAGTCTTTTGCCAATCTTCTAACGCACCAATTACAAAGCTGGCTGCGGGGTGGTTAAGGAATTGCTCGAATGCAGAGATACCACCTGCTTTTAAAGCACTAAGTATCCGAGCAGCTAAAGTAGGGTTACTGTCGATTTGGTTTATGGTTTCTGTAGCGATCGCCATCTTGCCTGCTGTCGTTTCAGTAGAGTATGACTTATCTAACTGTTCGAGGAGTTTTTGAATCTCAGCAGCAGCTTCGGCCAGGCTTTGGGGTTGTCTAGCAGCGTAGTAATTACCTTGAACATAGTTGCCTTGAATGTGCTCGTTGTAGTTACCGCCGCCAGTATTGATACTGCGATCACCAGTCATTGCTGTATCTCCTTGGTTGTAGGTTTATATATAAAAAATGGTGCTAGAACGCACCATTATTATGTCCATGTCTGCATGGCTAAAATCCGCTCCTTGAAGATTTTTCCCTTTAAATGACTTTCCTTTCTTTGGAGGTTAAAACCAGAATAGTCCTTGGACATAGCAGAGAAAATATTATATTTATATCCAGATTGTTAGGTAAATTTTTTAGTTAGCATACTAGCTTTTATGACAGTATATTTACTGTCTTTTTTTTATAAAAAGAATATATAATTGCTTTATAATATGCTTCGGAATACAATAGTCACTTTTAAGAATGCGATCCCGTCATTATTAGCCGAAATAATGCGAAGCTTGTCGGTTTTTGGGTTATGAGATTGCCCGAATCCCTTTGCACACATAGCTTTATTTACGTGATGGCTCTCATACAAAACTTGATTCCCATTATTGGGAATCGATCATCGCCGCAGGAACTTTGTTGCACAAATCCGGCGTATTAAGTATCGGTGATGCCGAGGGCGTGAGTTTCGTTCATGGAGGTGGGGATTGGGGGCGATCGCACCTACCAACTAAACTACTTTGTTTAATGCTGTTTCTAAACGAGTGGTAAATTCAACAGAAGCGATCACTATTAAAATTTTTCTATTTCATCATTTGACAAATATCCATCCTGAGATGATTCTGGTTCATGGGTTAGAGCTTTTTCTTCAATAAGTGGCTCATCAGGGCAAAATTCCAAAACTATTTTGGCTCTTAATCTTCCTTTTTGCCACCCAGAACTACCAAATTTAATCACCTCGCAATTTATTCCCTGATACCAATTCTCTATGAAGATGCATATAATTAGCCTGCGTTAGGGGGGCTTTGTTCCTTTAGCCCCAGTGAGGACGTTAATGTGCAGCCTCACATAGAATTGGTATAAATCCCCTATGAGTTCGCCAAGAGTATCTATTAATACCCACGCCCCTTACCTAACGCTCATGTTCTAAATCTTTTGTTTTTACTGTAACTGCCTTCTGAGTAGTAGCCTCTCTTTCAGGTAAATTACGCCTATCAAACTCTCCATTTTCTGGAATATATGCTGCCACAGGTATTCCTTGATGAGATGCATAGTTAATAATTCCAGATGTTTCTATGCTGCTGACACCAATAACGATATCATGGGGTTGTTTTAAAAGCTGCATAGCAATTTTGACATTGGCTGCGGTAGATAAGTCGATTTTGATATCTTCTCGCGCTTGCGCCAGTTGTTGAATTGTCAGCAAAACTGATGAGGGATTTTCTGACTTGTATGGTGAAGCATTCACAAAGTGAACTGTATTAAAGCCTCGCTCTACTGCTCGGTCAACAGCACGCTTCACCATATTACACATAACCATATTGGTTTTAGCTTGATGTGCTTGATCAACCGGGGCTTCAAAAAATACGACAGTGGCGATTTTATGCTCAATCTCTTCTTGCTTTTTAGGAGATGCGATAGCTACTTTGTCTTTACCCGAATTTTGACTAACTTGTTCTTCTATTTGAATTTCTGGATACTTAACAGTCGCGGGATCAATAACGATATCTACATAACTAGCAGGGGCATTATTAACAGCACCAACAATTGTAAAACCGTGAATTTCTCTACCGACCGTTGCTAGTCTTTCTTGCAAAAAACTTACTGAGTGTTTGTTTAAACTTCCTAATATTTGATTTCCAATCTTAGCAAAAACTATTGGTGCTTGGTGAGGGTCTTTTCGCCGCACTTCCAGAGTTATATTAGCTTGCTCTCCTTGCCATTGATGAGCAGCTAAAGCATATTTATTAATATTATCAATCTGTAATCTATGATGCGAATTTTTTAAACTTGTGACAATAATACTAGTACTGGGAGAGGATGTAATAGTGGCCAGTGTCTCACATCCAGCAAGCAGATGAGGAGAACGAGCATCAATAGTGCCGAGTTTTTTACCCTCGACTATTATCCAACGAGCGGTCTGGCATGGGTCGCGGGGATGAGCAGCATTCTCAAGTTTAATGGCAACCTTTTCACCTCTAAAATTTCTGTTAGCACATTCATTAAACTGAGTTCCAATTACTCTCATATTAGTAAATTGTAACTGCTTCAGTTGAGCTAATACTTCATCGTTGAACAGAGAAAACGCTACACTAGCTCGACGTAAACCAGAATATTTTTTACTTTCTTCTGTATGACTTACATCGTGAATAACTGCTGCTAACTGTAACTTCTCTACAGGTTGAAGATTATTTTTTATAGATTCTATATATTCTTGATTTTGCTGTTTTAGGGCATCTATCATACCCTCACTAATACCAAAATTAAATTTTATACTACCTTGATTAATTATCATTCCTGGCTGTGGATTATGCTCTTGAACTGATTTAAGACTAATTGTGCCAATTGGTACAACTGTCTCTGCTCCATCAGAGGTATTGTATTTAATACAAGCCAACAAATGATGTGGCATTTTAGGAGTCGGTTTTCTTGATTTTATCTGAATATTTATTTCTGTAGTTTGCCAAAATTCCGGTTTTTTAGCAGGTTCATAGGTAATTAAATTAGTAATTTCTAATGTTCTCCCACTAGTTGGAGAAGTAATGACCATATATGGGCCTATTTCTAGCTTTCTCTGTTCTTCTAATTCAATCTGCTGTTTAACTAATAAGTTATAATTATTTTTTATCTCTTGAGCATACTCTTTCTGGACAGGGGTATATTCAACTCCTGGATACAAGTTTCTAAAAGTTTCAATGGGTTGAGATACAAGTTGATTTGGTTCAAAAATTTGATTTGTCTGCTTAATCATTAAATCAATAGGACTATAACCATTAGTCTTCATACTTCTATTCGTAAAAGCCTCTGGATTTTTTTTATCAGCCAACCACTCGATTTCTTTGTAAGCCGTTATAGTCTGACAGTATTGAATAATAGAATCTTCAGGTCGTAAAGCACTTTTTGGGCCATCAGCCGCTACTTGTAGCTCATTACCTAGTTCAGCTAAACAGTCTTTCAATAATTTTTGGATTAACTGCAATTGATTTTCGACTTGATTATTATCTATAGCCGCACTTTGTAGTTGAGTAACTTGAATTATCTGCTGAAGTATTTTATCTGGAATTTGTAATTTACCTGCTTGGTGTTTAGCCAGTACCTTTCCTAAATGCGCCGATACTTGACTCAGATATTTATTTTTTTCTGCGTGGGGTAGTGCATCAATTTCACATTGCAGTGCTACATTTTTTTGAATTTCATTAGCAATAATCCCAATTTTATTCTCCATTGCTGATACAGCAATTTCTTCAAACGTACCTTGATATGGAACTTTAGCTTTCTTAACAATATCGGAATAACGATTTTCTGGTAAATTTTTTTCTTTCACTTCTGCTGCTAGCTGAGGAAAGTCTTTAGCTTGAGCAAAAGCCAGTAAATCACCATCAAAATCACACTGCATATTTTCCATTGCAGTTTTAGGATGTATATATACACAACCATCTAGCATTTCTGGCAGATGCTTGTTTTTTAAAGTAATAACGCCATTCGAGTTAATCAATGGCGAACGAGTAATTATAATTTCTTCTCCCTCTTTGATATAAGGTATACAGATTTCATCACTCTGTAAATCTAAACTTGGTTGAGCCAGACCTGATGTAAATTTGATAGAGCGTCCAGTGGCAATTTCAACCCATTGTTTACGCACAAAATTTTGAAGTTCAGCAATGATTTTGGGATGTTCAATAATCTGGCAATAATTCTCTAAGTCAGTTTTTAATAACGAATACATTAATAAATCTTTTGGTTCTGACTTTAAAGATTCACTTTCTTGGATGTCTTCGCCTTCGCTACCCGAACTTAAAGCATCAAAGATAGCAAATTTGTCTTCTATATCTGCTTTGATATCTGGTTCAATTCCTATAATTTTGGACAACAATGCTTTGCGGCGTTCGTAAGTTTCAACATATCGCAGTGCCAGTCGCCTGGAGTCTTTTTGGTCTTGAGCTAGTTTTTCTGCTTGCTGCTTGATAATGGGCAATATTTCTTGCTTCACTGCTTGAGGATAATTGACTAAAATCTGAGTTCCTAAACTGTGTTCCCGATATTGAGCCACTGCTTTGACACCCAAACCAATGGTGAGCATATATTCTCCTGGCTTAATGGCATCTTCTCCTTTTCTGCCTTTAAAGGAAGAGGTTGCAAGTACCATGTCGTAGCCTGTTTTAGTACGCAAATTACTTGTTTTTAGACTGCCACCCATTCTAAAAAAAGACTCTCCAAATTTATCTAAGCTTGCAGGTGCAAGCGTGCCTTTGGCAATTCGCATTTCTGGATTTTCTTGTTGGGGTTTGATACCCAGTCTGAACTGAAAAGCACGCAGTTCTATATTATTGGCTTGAGCAAAATTTTTATCTATTAAACCCTTACAATCACCGACCAACATTTTGGCATCGTTGTTGGCTATGACACCACCATTTTCTCCGGTCGTATCATCAATTACTAGAATTCTGACATTTCGTAATTCTTGAAAAGTTCGACAGGGTGTGAAAGGTAAAGGGTAAGCTGCTCCATCTGAAGGGTTGGGGTAAAGTTGTTGGCGGACAGTAGGGTTGTTGGCAAAGAACATCCTCTTACCTGCCGAAAATTGTAGAGTCATGCCGTTATGCTCTCCCAAGTCTTCCGGTACTGTAGCTTCGGGATAAGCTGTACCAATGCTAAACTGCACACCTGGAAATAAATATTCAGCAAGTGTGTTCTCAAGTTTTTCTTTTACCCCTGTATCTTGCTTGGTTTTTGTATCAAAATGATTTAGCGTTAGAGTCATAGAAGCATATTAGGTACTATTAAAAACTTTTGTGAAGAACTCAGTTCCGCAGAATAAGTGAAATAATTTTTGATTTTCTCCACGTAGCTTGCTTCTCGCGGAGCGAGTATAAATTCACTTGCTCTGGAATATATTTAAATTTTGAATTTTCAATGCAAAATCTAAAATTCGGTGAATACAAATTAGAATAGGAGTTGGTATCGCACAAGAGGCGAAGCAGATGGTTAAGCAACCAAAAACAAGTAGATACCAGCTAGTAGCATCGATGACTGCTGAAGAACTGCTCAGTGAAGGCTATGTAAGTCTGGATGACTTATACGACCCCAATGAAGAGAGGGAAAAAAAGGCACTTGTAGAAGAAAAACAACAGGTGAGAGAAAGCGGTTGGCAAGAAGAGGGCGAAGAGTTTTAGCCAAATGCTGAATTAAGCAAATTCTCATAGCTAAATTGCTTAATTTTTGCAAACTTTACAACATCAAAGCCATACTTATGGCTCAATGTAAGCAAACAATTAAGTTCTCAACTGGGAAGTATCTGAAAGCTTTAATACTGGGTTGGCTTTAGAAAGTCAACTAAAAATAAAGTTCTCAACTGAGTAGAAGATTTATCTTCCATTGATGCTGAAGCACAAACAATAAACTCTTAAACTGTCACACTGAATATTTTCGTACTCAAAACAAGTTCTGGGTAAAATTTATCTGGCTTTACCCTTCTTTTCACTTGAACTAATCTATTCAGTATGTGACAGTTGGTTTACGAGTTTACGTCTGGGTTTAGAACTTTATTGTTTGTGTTCACTCAACAAACTTACGCTTCTCCGGCGGGGTAGCCCAGATAAGGCAATGCCCTGACTTGGCCTTACGTCCGTATTGTGACAAGACGATCCCTAACTTTTGGACATCCTTGAGACATTCTCCATTTTCTAGGTAGCCTTTATTCCACTCGATTAAATTCTTGGCAAACTTGCCCTCTTTGGACAGCGCCCAATTCATTGCCTCCAATTGATTCCAAGTCAAGAGGTTTGACTGTACATCTGTATATCCTCCACCCAGTATCCCAGTAATCAAAGGTGGGACGCTCAGTCCCATAATGAAGCCCATACCCAGGATAAAAAACATTAAGAGGGCGGCAGGGAATACGGCGGTGAGAATTTGTCTGCCCTCTGTTAGCTGTGCTTTGTGAATGAGGGCGTGGGCTGCTCGGTCTATAGCAACCTTCTGCCGCTCGACTGCTACGTGTTCCACTAGTTCCAAGTTACGAGCTAAGTCCCGATTCCAGTTCTTGAAGAGCAACTGCAAAGTGTCGGGTGCATCTTTCAGCATTGCTTCTAATTGTCCGGTAGCAACTAACACCAAGAATAAAGGATCATCTTGGGATAGACCGCTACTAAGGGCAAAATCCATGACTCGGCGCTTAAAGGCTTCGCTTTTTCCCTGCAAGGCTTCGGCTAGCAATTTATCGGGAGTAAAAGGTACGGCTGGTTGGTCAGTAGGGGTGGGAAAAAAATCTTCGTCAAATCTATCTACTTGTTTGCTTGTCATTGCACTATCCCCGTACCAGCAAAGGCTGCGTAAGCTTCCTTGAGGAAGTTCTTGACTCGTTGCTTTGATATTACCTTGAGATCGGGATGGGCGATCGCAGCTTCAAAAGTCACTCCCAATCGGTCAACCATGTTCCGCTCCCAAAAGGGAAATTTGGGAAAGTCCATGACGATGAAATTATATTTGGTTTGAGCGGCTACAAACTCTGGCATCTCCTGAATATATTTCCAGTCATCGCACAATCCCAGATTTCTCACAAATACATGGAGCATACTGTCTCCCAAATCTTCTAAAGACTGGAGGAAGAAATTTACGGAATCAACCCCACCAGTACACACAAACCATTTAACAAATTTAATCGAATTTTCCTTGCCTATTTCAGTCAGATCGTTATCTTTTATCCAATTAGTCACTTTTGAGTAAACCTGAGCAGGCAAGTTGACAATTACTGAGTTTTCAAATGCCAAGTCAAAAATTGTGTCTGCCTCTTTAGCTAGCTTGTCATCATCACTGAAATATGCCGTTTCTACATTGTCGTAAATATTGACAATATCCTGATTACTTGTATCCGCATCTACAATTGAAACGTCATGACCAATAGCAGCGCAGTATTCAATAAATGCTCTGGATACAAATGATTTACCTGCGCCTCCTTTTTCCCCATCTACAATGTGAATAGTAGTAGATATTTTAAAATTTATTTCCGGCTTGTTTAGGTTAACTTTGCCATCAACAGGTGTTGGTAGCTGCAACTCTTCTGGATTTTCATTCGCTACTAAATCTGCTTCAGATTCAAGGAAGATAGTAGGATTATCAAGATTTTCTCCTTCTATCAGTAAATCTCCTTTAGTATCTATGTCATCGAATTTTTGGATATCACCTTCTAACTGAATCGAATTATCTTCTATTTCTTGTTCCCAAGCGACATCTTTTATTTGAAGATTTTCATTGATTGTAGACATAGCATCATTTTCTACTTTGGAGTTTGATGACTGGTTAAGGTTGTCATTAGCAAAATTACTAGCATTCTTTCTTGGTCTGCCTCTTTTTCTTTTTTCAGGATTAGGAGTTGGTGCTGTAAAGTTCATAATGCCAATTAGTTTTCGATTGAAGTAGTAACTGGACAATTTATACAAATTCAAAATTCAAAATCGCTTCGCGTTGCGAGCGCAGCGTAGACGCTGAGGGGCTTCCCGTAGGGTAGAAATCAAAAATCTCAACCTCAAAAGTGTTTCTTGTTGCTGAATTTTGGAGAATTGGTATTACGTTAGTGATAGAAGTAGGAATTGGACAATATAAGAATCCTCTTGAATTTTTGAAAAAGCTGAAACTCGAAGACGCTTCTTTCCTATTACCTACCTAAAGAAGTAAGTTCAAAAATAAAAGCGGGCTGCTATATGTGTCAACAATGCAGTGAATAGTGTTGCTAACTGACTTACCAGTTTTCAAAAGAATTGATGTCATAATCAAACTGTCCTATCATCTCTTTTTGTTCCTCTATAGTGGGAGGAGCTTGTACGGTTTGGGCATTGAATTTAGAGTCGGTTGATGAAGGCGATCGCTCTGGATTTAAAGTCAAACGCAAATCTTGAGAATTAGATAACCCTGCTGCTGCGTGAATCTGCCTGAGTTGGTGTAACAATGTGTAGCAAGCATCAGTGACTACCCTTTGTTTTGTAGCTTCATCAAATTCTTTTGAGTTAACAACAGCTATTGGTAGCCAGAATGCTCTTAGTGCTAGCAATATCATTTCCGTAGTATCTCTAACACTACTAGCAGCAATGTAATCGAGCATAAAAGCATCCATTTCATTGCGCGGCTGATACCGCCAGCGAAAATTCATCCGCATCTGCTTAGACATGACCAATCACCTCAGCATGATGAGCAAAATGCTGTTTCACTCTTTCGTCAAAATACAAAAATGCACTATAAACATCTGCCAAGCGATTGCCGAGAAAGTGCTGATCTACATTTTTGGGAATAGAAACACCAGAAAATATACAAGGTGTAGCTGGGTAATGTGAATTCAATTCTTTCTTTATATAATCCGCAGTACCACCGCAAAATAGTATTTCTTCTACATCTGGCGGCACAACTTGGTCTAGCCAACTCGTTAGTGCTGCAACATATTCATGTCGAGCTGCCCTAATTGCCTTCACAATTGTTGTTAACTCAGATGTACGTCCTTCTCTAGTTCGAGAACGCAAGACCCGCACTAGGGGACGAGTATCAATGTCATTTCCTGCTTGGGCGATCGCTCTCGTTAACCGCTCTACAGTTTGACCTGATGTTGCAGCGACTACTTTCTCGACCATCTTCACCATGCCTAAATCTGACATTTTTCCTTCCTTGGAAACAATGCCTCTTTTTGAAATTAAGACTGATGCATTGCGAAAGCCAACCATCACCACCGCGCATACTCTCTGTTTCAATGCTTGTCCCACCCGCTTTTGGTGCGATAAAAATACCCCTGCCCCCTCTGGTAAGCATTGAAACATCACACACTCTACCTGCATTTGCAAACCAACAGCTAAGTAGTCAGCACCAAAAGTACGCACTAATCGTTCAAATTCCGCTTTGTTCTCAAATTCTCCTGGAGGTAGCAGAACTAAGAGAACTATTCTGATTTTGGATGGCAATTTCAGTTTCTCCTTAACTACCCAAATTGCGGCTAAGGTTTTATAAACAGCCCGCTCGTACTTCAACTCAACTAGTCCGGTATTGCTGTAGTACTTACTTTGAGCTAAATATCCTACTACCTTTGTCTTGCCATTCACCGACACCCACGCCCTATTCTCTGGATCAGTCACTCCCATCAAATTCTGTTCGTGAGTTTTAATTGATTCCACTGTCACATCTCCTACTTCCGGTTCCATGAACAGGGAATAAGTTTCCGAACTGCCGTATAAAGAATAAATTCCTTTTGTACCACTTCCTCCAAAATCTAAGGCAATAACAACCAGGGGAGGAATTTCCTGATTATTCTTAATCGCACTTTTTTTTCTCATGGATAAGAATCAGAATTAATTTTTTAATCCAAAATTTGGAGCCTTTTGGAGCCTTTTGGAGACATTTTGGAGACATTTGGAGCCTAATTATTAATTGAGCTTATGTAATTAGCCTTATTTTCTGAAAAAATCTGGCTCCATTTGGCTCCGTTTGGCTCCATTTGGCTCCACTCAAAATAAATGCCTTGAAAATACGTAAAATGCTTGGAGTAAAGCTTTGAGAGTCGGTTTAATTATTCAAATATTCGATATCAGCACATGAATAACAATTCCAAGCTTCTTTGATAATACATAACTCGCAGTCTCCAGATTTAACATTGAAAAAAATTTTCGGGAGTTCATAATTAAAATTGTGAACTCACTACACAATTGATGGCAGAGAAATTCCCAAAAATTAATTTGTTTACCCTGAGAAAATTTGGATTTCATCCTATCTGCTAATTTGAAACTTCCTCTTGTGAGCAACCAGGAATGATTATTAGCGTTACTTATCAATGAAAAAGAAATATTTTGCGATTGAACGTCCACTAACTCAACTAAGCTGTCCATAAATTCAAATATTACTTTCTTCTTTTAGTAACTAACTTTTGATAAAGCCTTGCCATTGAACAACAGACAGATTCTCTACTACCCTAGATAGCAGTAAATCAAATTGTCTAAAAATATACTTAATTTATATTAATTTACTTATCTACCAGAACCAAGATAAAAATACTGAAACCATTGTCTGATATGAGTTACAGCAAATAGGTATTAAAATATTTTTGTGTATAATTACACTATTTTTGCAAATATGATATTGCAAATTGCAACTATCTATAGCAACTAAAAGAACGATTTTATCAGTTAAAATACACAGAAATTTAATAAAAAAATTGACCCTGATTTTTATGAATACGTAAGACTAAAGGTAGATTTTCTTGCAATTTTAATTACCGTAATGTGATAATTACATCGAATGAAATTATGTAATTGATGTCAGCTGTCGGGCATACAACTTGCAGCGTCAGGGCGGGCTTTCTGTCCTAACGCTACTTGCTACAAGTCAGAAGGGTGCAGTGGTTCTCTTTCAAGGATAGGTATTTAATTTTCCGAGCAATAATTGAGAATATTCGCAATTATTGAACAAAGTTTTAAGGTCTCAGACGATGATTTTGGTTTTAAAACCCAAAAAATTGGTCAAATCTGAAAAACCTACCCTTGAAAAGCAGTGGTTCGCCCACAAGAGATTGAAAAAAATATTTGTTTGAATTAAAAGCGTGACAGCTGATCCACAAAGTACTTACATCACGCGCCAGTGTTATGTCGCTAGCTGTCTGTAGAATACAAAAAATTAAAAGCTGGGGATTGCTAGGGGGCAATGAAGCTCACACAGCCAGAGCAAGAAACACACTCAATGCAAACCCAGAAGTAACAAACGTTACGCTTTTTGGTAATTCTGACAACGCCAATTTAGTAGCCTTGGTGAAAGATAAAATCGGGTTGCAGAAAATCCGCTCTAATGCTGTTTTGGCAGTGGAGATGATACTGAGTGCCAGTGCTGAGTATTTTCGTCCTGAAGGACTTTTTCAGACGGGGACACAGGATAAACAGCGTTTGTCAGACTTTGCACAAGCAACACTTACATGGTTGTGTTCTGCTTGGGGCGATCGCCTGCTGAGGGCTGAATTACACTTAGATGAAATTACACCCCACGTTCATGCTTACATTGTGCCATTGGACAAAAATGGAAAGCTCAACTGTCGTGCATTGTTTGGCACTAGAGAAAAGCTATCCCAACTGCAAGATAGTTTTGCTGATGCTGTTGCACATTTAGGTATTTCCCGTGGCATTAAGGGTAGTGCTGCTACCTACACCTCAGTTAAGAAATATTACGCCGCAGTAGAGAGCGATTCTGAAATTCTCGATTTAGAAAGCTATCTGCCTAAACCTCGAATACATGAAGCAAGCGAATCCTATCGAGAACGGGTAATTGAAGTTCTCCGGGATAAACTAGAGATAATTAATTACCAATTGAGCGATCGCACTCACTTGCTCAGACAAAAAGCCGAATTGGAGAAAACGGCATTAAGAAGCGAAAAACTCAGGGCTAGTTTAGAAAAAGAATTACTTGCTCTACGCCAGGAAATGAAGCTTTTAGAAGATTTATCCTTAGAATCTGTGGCTGATGAACTGGGGTTAAATCAAGACAAGCACAATCAGAGTAAGTGGTTGTCAAACCATCACGCGATCGCCATTAGCAACTCTTCGTTTCACGATGATTTGCACAACAGCATTGGTCAAGGTGCGTTGGATTTGGTAATGCACGTTAACCAGTGTAGTTTCGATGATGCAGTTGTCTGGTTGCGCGATTGTTTTGGGGAAGAAGAGATGCTGGCTGCGGTTACTCACCATGCTAGAAGACAAGCTTTAAATATTGCCCAGCAGGTTCCGCCATCTATATTTGTGGCCCCAACACCGGATCGCAATCGGTGGTTGGAAATTGAGCGATATCTAACACGCGATCGCTCTCTTCCCCAAAAATTGGTACAAACTCTGTACCAGCGTGGATTGATATATGCAGATAGTACAGGTAACGCAGTATTTTTAGCCCGCAGTCTTTCTTGTGAGGTGACGGGAGCATATTTGCACCCGCCTAGAGCTACTGGTGATGCTTTTAGTTTTTGCAGTAGGCGACGCTTAATATCTCAGCATGGTTGGTTTCACTTGAGTATGGGTGGAAACTTCAACAGCCCCACCATCATGGCAATGTTAGTTTCTACACCTATCGAAGCTATGTCCCTAGCAGCGTTAAACGCTCCTCATCAAAAGAGAACTCTGTATTTGGTATCTGACAGCAAACACGCGCCTGCACCTGTGGAATTTCTCAAAAACGTACCCACGGTAATTGTAGCTATGCCTAAAGTAGCAGCAATCACACTTGAGGGAGATATATCTCATGCTAAACATTTAGAACCGAGAACTTCTTGGAATCGGCAGTTGCAACAACTTCAGGGAGATACAAGCTATGTCACGTTGGGATGACGAACGAAGGGAAATGATGTTACATTCTCTTTTCATTACTTTTAACCCTGTGGCATATCTGCTGGGAATGGCAGCGCTGGGATTTTTGGGAGGACTATACATCTGGTTCAAACCAACATCAAATATGTCGCCACAACCAAGGCGACTAGAAACTGCTACCGATTATGTTGATTGGGGCTACAAAATAATGAACGCCGATATGCCAGAAATAGCCAGAATCAATCCAGAGCGTCGTCAAGCTAATTGCAAAACTGCTCTACAATACTTTGAAAAAGCGATCGCTCTCAACTCCAAATTAGCTTTTGGTTATCAAGGAAGAGGAATGAGCTTGATTTGCCAAAACAACAAGCAGGCTGGTAGACAATCACTTGCTCAAGCCAAAGACCTTTACTTGAAACAAGGTAACAAGCAAGAAGCTAATAACATAGACATAATTCTTACAATATATAGTAATCCGATTTAATTCGCAGAAATTATTTGCTTGGTGCGCTTCTGGTGCGTCGGCTACGCTTAGGGCGTAGCTATGCCGCAGGCTTTACGCGCAGTGCAAGCGCGATAACGCGGGAACAGGGAAGAAGGAATAAAAGTGTACCTAGCTTCACAAAAATAAAATAATAGTCCTATCTATAGGAATCCGCTTTAATTCCTGAAATTATTTGCGTAGGGAGGGAACAGGGAACAGGGAACAGAGAATAAGGAATCAAAGTATACTGAGTTTTTTTCAAAAATCAAATATGAATCCTATAAATAATAGATATTTACTTATTTAATACCGCCAACCACGGAATTATTTTTCAACTAATCTCACAAAAGTGAGATTTTTTATTAGATTCAATTAGGCATACATAAAATATAAATTTAAACAGAAAATGAAATATTTTTTATGATAGAAAAATCAAGATGTTTTCTTTACCTTGTATAAGTAATTTATTTAAAAGCTATTTTTTTATATTTTTTTAATTTTCGATTTTTATTATTTGCCTATACTAGTAATAAGCAGTTGTTAAACTATGCTTAAAACAAAAATCGGCCACGACTATTATAAATTGGACTAAAAACAATTTAGTAGTTAATAGCTAGGTTTGTAGAATTGCAAAAAAATATCTTTAATTCCCGAGTTAAATTAAAGATTTGAATGTACTAACGAAATTTTTCTTAAATAACTTTCGCTTAACGAGACAGTTATTTATATTTGTGAACTTCATGCTTACTCACAGCAATTAATTGCTTAGAGGCAAGAGCTAAATTTTTTCTTAACTATGAGTATCAATATTAAAAATATGCAGACATAGTACTGCATAGAGCAAGCCTATAAAATAGGTTTTCCACAATTTTAAGGATGACAGGTTATGAATCTATCCACAGCCATAAAGCCAGAAACAACAATAAACCATACAAAAACAGAAAGTTTTAAAATTTCAGAAAATATTGCTACACAGATACCAAAAACAATTAATATTCGCTGGTGGTGGAAGCACCACTCGTGGGCAGCATATGAATTAGTAAACGGTATCAAGGTCATGAGTGATAGGCAAATGGCCCTGATTGTTGGGCAATCTAAAGGAAATGTCAAAAATTTTGTCCAGTCAAATAATTTGCAAGTAATACCTGTACAAATTCCTAGTAAAGTCATAATTCAAGGTCATACCTTACCTACAGTAGCGACTTATTTACACCAACTCCTCAAAGAAGAGAAGTTAGAGCAACATCCGTTATCTTTGAGTCGTAATGAATGGAAAGAACTAATTAAAGCATTGACAAATAACGATGTACAAAATAGAGAGCCACTTGTACCAAACCCTAGATTTTTTAGCAGGAATTATCAAGTTGTATCAGCCAAGCCAATCCAAATAAAATTAGACAACAACATGAATTTAGAAATTTTAGCCATGCCATCAGGAGAATATCGCATTGGCTATGATGAAGGGTTGAATTGCATTCAATGTAACCCGAATTGGTTGCTGGAAGATTCTCCCAAAAAAGCAAAAACTCTTGCACAATTAAAGTTGTCGCCATCTCCTGTAAAATGTCTTATTCCTGCTTCAGACGGCATTAAACAGATATATACTCTCAGCTGCGATGATTGGTTATCTATATGGGAGTACTTTGCCAATAAGGGAAATAGACGAGCTACTGCTATTTTGAAAGCTTGTGCTAAAGAGAGCATTAGCTTTAGAGTTGCAAAGTTATTATCTAGTAGGTAACAGTTTTTAAATTTCTGCTTTGAAGAGGAATTAAAGCCACCTCAACTCAAGGTTGACTTTCTTATACTTGTCGCGGATCTTCATCCGGTGGATGCCAACCACCTTTGATCCAAAGACGACGTGCTTTGACGATAGATCCTTCGTTATGACGTTCATCATTGAGGTCTAAACGATTACAAGTAGCGCGTCCTGTGGAAGTAATGCCAATAATTTTTAGACCATCTGCTGACCAAATAAAGTGCTCATACCACTTTTGCTGACGTGGATTAAACAGAGGTAGCATCTGACCTGTATCTGGATCAATTCCAGTTGTGAAGTTATAACGATATCCATTACAACGTTGACAAGCTAACGCTAGATTATCGGGGTCATCTGAACCAGAAAGTGATTGTGGAACAATATGGTCAATAGAAAATAGAGCGGTACTTGCTTCTTCTGAAGAATGACAGTATTCGCAAAGAAATTTAGCTCTTTGTCTGACTAATTTTTTAATGGCATCATTGACTGTCATGATTCAGAAATAATTTTGGCATTGAGCAAGGTAAAAATTCTATCAAGTTCCAATATGCCTGCCAATTCAGCATCTTCCTCTGAGGTTAACAATCCAGCTTTTTTCTTCTCGGACAGTTCTTCAAGCCGAGACTGTAATTCTTCAGTAAATTTAAATAAATATATGTTCCTAACTTGAGTGAGTTTGATTCCAGATTCTACCCAGAATGAGGGTTGAACCATCATTTGAGTAATCATAAGCGGTGTGTCTCGTTTAATTGAGCGGATTGGTCGTATTGTAACAGCGAATCCTCTCAGGTTTGTTTGAGTTTGAACAGTAGTTGATTAACTGTAGATAAGCGATCGCTTGTTACGGTTAACTATGAACACAGGGTTCTCCCCAATAGGTAGTAATCGCTGGAGCGAAAACCGAAGAGTCTTTTGTCGATGCTGGTTGACAAATATACTTGGCTCGATTTTCTATAGCCAGTATTCTGTCAGTATCCCTGACATAGAGTGGTACTATCATTTCCCTTTGTTCCAACAGTTCGGACAACCCAATATGAATCTCCCGGCGCTGATGAAATAATGCACGCGCTGCTTTTTCTACCATTCGTGCTAGTTCAGCACCGTTACAGTTGATGGTTTTGTTGAGAAGAATCCGCCATTCTTTCTCGGTCAGGCGATCGCCACCATTGCGGTATCGTTCGTCAAATCTTGCTAGGTGCATCATCAGAATTTCTTTTCGCTCTATCGCTTGAGGAAAGCCGACGTAGAATATTTCATCAAATCTGCCAACCCTGGTTAATTCTGGTGGTAGTGCGTCGAGTCGGTTAAGGCTGGCTACCACGAACACAGCACTCTGTTTTTCTTGCAACCAAGTGAGCAGGGTTCCCAAGATTCGCCGCGAGTCAATATCTTCACCTGAAGGAGTGGATGCTGCAAACAATTTATCCAATTCATCAAAGTAAAGCACAACGGGAGCGCAAGCTTCTATACGCTCTAGCAAGCGTTTGAGATGAGTTGCACTACCACTCACTACTGCTGCGGTATCCATACACACAAGGGGAAATCCTAAAGTTTTGGCGCTGACGTGCGCCGCCAGAGTCTTTCCTGTCCCCGGTGGCCCTACCAGTAAGCAACCTTTTGGAAGGGGAATATTGGCAGATCGTGCTTCGGGAGCAAAATCTAGCTTGACATTTTCCAGAAACTTCTTGAGTAAATCTAAACCGCCAAAGTCAGCTACGTTTGAGTGAGAGACAAAGTTTAAGTTAAAAGCACGAAAGCGGTTAATTTTGTAATCTAGTAAGTGTAGGGCTATTGTATTACTATGAAACTCAGGACAGGAATTAATTGCTATTGCACATCCAGAACGTATCTCTTCAAGAGTTAAACCAGAAGCAGCATTTACCAAAACAGATAAATCAAAATCTTTTGGGAAATCAGTTATTTGATTAAATAAAAATTCTTTAATAAAATCAGCTATTATCTCATGCGAAGGCAAGGGCATAGACAGATTTGGAATTAACTGGGTCAATGACTGTGGTAGTTCCACCTCATCCAGTGATAAAATAATGAAATATTTTCTATTCTTGGGATTCTTTAACTCATAATAAATATTAATTATTTGCGATGTTATTTTCAAGGAATAATTTTCTAGATATAATGTTGAGTCTTGTTTAATTAAAGACTGTAAATTCTCAAAAATAAAAACACCATCTATTTCAGAATTTAACAAATCATCGAAAGCCGCAAAGATTCCATCATCGCGAGGCTGTAATTTACTAGAGTATACAGTTGGAGAACTTACACAACGCTCAGAATCAAATTGGACTTGTTTAAAACATCCCCAACCAGCATTCCATAAATACATAGGCAGATTCCTGTTAACTGCACATTCCTGGTGAATTTGCTTTAAAACTGTCATCCGCTCTGATATTGAAGCGGTTACACAGACTATATGTATACCAGAGTCAATTAATAGATTCAATTGGGATAGGTTCATGGCTATCTCTCTAATTCATTACTATTAACTTTTGGCGATGAGCTACGCCCCACCATAGGCGATGGCGTTCCGCCCACCGTAGGTGATCGCAATGTTGTTGATTCCTGTTGGCGTTGGTAAGCAGGCTGTAATCTGGGTAAGATTTGCTCGAAATAGGTTAAATCTCGCTCACTCATAGAACTTTTGAGTTGTCCCTCAGATTTTTCTAATACACTTCCACGTCCATCTTTGGCATAAATATTCACTTTTCCATCGGTAGTTGCTTGCCATTTATAAGAGAATAAGCCATCAATTTCTACATCTCTTTGGTGAGCGATCGCATATTGCACAAGCGCATTAGTAATCTTATCTATCCGAGCAAAATACTCAGCTTCTTGCTTACCTACAGGAGTAAAGGAAGCAGGAATAGGTTCATGGCGTTTAAGCGATCGCTCTAAAGCATTAATATCTTTAATATGCGTAGGTTCCAAATTTCCAGCTTCCACCCGCACACCCAAATTTGTAGAACGAAACTGCATTAAAAGTTTGCCTGTTTCTGATTCCGTGATTTTATACAATGAACCATCACGAGAGATTTGGTATTGAGTCGCTTGGTATTCTAAAGCTCCTGGATGTGTCTGAGTATGAAATAAGGTTTTTAAAGATGTTGCAATTCGGTATTGTTCTGAATGTTGTTTAAATTCTTTAATCCCCATCTTCACAGCATAATTCACACTATCTACTACAAGTGAGACATTATTAATTGATTGCTGCCACCAGGAAAGATTTTGCGGCTGTTGTAACCTTTTTTCAATTAAGGTTTGATACACATTATGCTGTTGTCGTAATGCTTTTATTTCTGCTTGTAGCTGGACAATTTCATTAGCCAGTAAATTTTTGAAAGGACTATCTTCTAAAGCTTGGAGAGATTGTATTACTCGTGTTGAGCCTGGATTATTAAATAAGTTTTTATCTTCTTGTACTTCTTTTTCTTCTCTACCAGTACTATTAGTTAACAATTCAGGATTATCAAATTGTTTTGGATGCTCTCTGTTAGTAGGCTTATCCTCATTAAGCATCTGGTAATTGTTTGTAGATTTGACTACTTCAGGGTTGGTAGACTCCTCCGCATCAAGCGTCTGGTAATTTTTTGTAGATTTAACTACTTCAGGCTGTAATAAATTATTAATAATTACCCTACCCTGTTCATCAGATTGCAAAACAATGCGCCCATCTAACTCAACTGTTTTATTAGTCGCTCCTTCTACCATACCTCCTACTCTTGCAGAACGCAGTTGTTTTAGCTGGACAATGATTTGAGGATTTAAAAGTTGTCCTGATAATCCCGAAACTTCATCACGGAATTGATTTTTATCATGTCCATAAACAAGTCTGTTACCATCGAATATTTTTAATCCTTGGCGCTGATTATCATGTTTGGCATTGAGTAAAGTTTGCAACAAAACTTCTATGATTTGTTCGTAATGCCTTTGAATGGCAGCAGCTTCTCCAGATGCAACCTTAAATATATCAGTCATGGTGATAACCCCCGGCAACTTCTGTCAACAATTTCAGCCGATTGATAACTACCTCATCATTTACGTAAAAAGCTCCAAGTTCTCCATCAAATAACCAAGCAATAAATTCATTTTTATCGAGAGAATTACGAGTGCTTTCATAAGAAATAGAATTCAATACTCTACCTGCTAATAAGCCAAACTGGTCAAATATTTCTATAGTCTCTGGGCAATAATTTACATCGAATAAAGGCTTATTCTTTGCCTCAATAACTATGTGCTGCCACTGCGGATAACGTGCTAAGACAGACGAAACTTGTTTACTCCAATTAACCTGTGAATATTGCATTCCTAAAACCCCTAAAAAACATTGGCAAGTTCTTCTGGAGAAGGCAGAGAATTAGATTGTTCAGGGATGGGAAATAATTTTTCAGCTAATTCACGCCTTTCCATAAATTGCTGAGAACGTTCAGAATCGCTAATTTGCACAGAATTGTTTTGAATCAGTCTGTCTCTAACAAAATCCCACTTTCCTTCCGACCAGTTCATCTCAGCAATATCAGCAGCCGGAACTTTCATAGTCTGCAATATGGGAACATAGGCTTCTGTGCCGCGAGTGTAAGCTGGATTGATAATTACCGCCTTACCCGTACTCATCTTGGCAAACTGTGCTGCTTCAAATAAATGGCGTTTTTGATGCTGTTCGTTGGTGCTGTGTGAAGCACCTCCTTTTCCTGTACTGCGCGATTTGGAATTAAATTTGATTTCCGTCTCGCCCAAGTAGTCACTGAACAACTTTGCAGAGTCCGGATCTTGCGGGTTGAAAATAAACTTGGTGGCTGTACCTCCTAAGATGGCCCGTGTCAGTTCTTTACCATAGACTTTCTCTAACTGGACAATGTTTTGATATCCCAAAATCCCTACAAAACCGTCTTCACGGCTTTCATTTAACCAATTGACGAGGGCTGGCAAATACAAAGTGGGTAATTCGTCTAAAGCCACTACTAACGGGTCTTTTCTGGGTAGGATACGGGATACATTGCGCGTAACAATCATGTGTAAAATAGCCGCCAGCAGTGGACTGATAATGTCACGGTTGTTCCTGTTTAGCCCAAACACAATTAGCTGTTTACCATCCAAGTCCAGTGGTAATGTTGTCTGACCACAGAATGCGCCTACAAAGTCTTTCTTGAGGAATCGCTGAAATATACGCTGCGCGGTTCCAATAATGCTGGCAGTAGTTTTTTCAGAGTCCTTGACGCTGATTAGCTGAGATAACGGTCGTGTTGTCCAAATTTTCAGCTTGTCCCTGGAAGCAGCTTCCAATCTTACTGGCAGATTGGGTAAAGATAAAATTGCTTGTGCCATCATCAAATCGCAATATTTGTCGTCACCAGTTAGGGTTTTAACTGCCTTGGTGAGTAGTAAAATACCCTCAACCAAACTATCCCCGGCTTCTTCAAAGAATTTATCGCTGCTGGTATTACCCCCACGGTCGAAGTTACGCGAAATGACGCTGGTAATTTGACCTGCTGCGATCGCATCTTCCTCGTCTTTCAGCAGATCTAGAGGATTGCAGGTTTCACTTTCAGGAAACCCCGGCGCAAATA
Source organism: Calothrix sp. FACHB-168 (assembly GCF_963889195.1). NCBI lineage: Bacteria > Bacillati > Cyanobacteriota > Cyanophyceae > Nostocales > Calotrichaceae > Calothrix > Calothrix sp. FACHB-168. Next base: position 43,637 of record NZ_CAWPNJ010000026.1, on the reverse strand, counting down.
TTCTGACGGTGTAACCGCGCTTCATAGCGTAAGCTACAGCCCGTTTGGTCTGTGCGGGATATTTGAAATCATACGCACATACAGGAAACCCCTGGTCAAAAGCGCTACGAAGTAAAGGGTCGATTACAGAGAATGTCTTGCCGGAACCTGCTGCACCAATAACGCCTATTCCTCTTTGGACATCAGGAACATACAGAGTAGAGTTAGGCGATATTAATTTGTGTAACTTTTGAGTCACAGTTGGTTTGGTTTTCAGTAAACCTGCGGTACGCCACTCATTTTCAATGCGCGATCGCATTTGTTGAGGTGTACCAATGTAAAGTGCCGCCCAATTGCGCGTAGGATTTAATATCTGCTGTTTGGCTTTACGTGCAGCCAAAGATTTTTCACGACCACCACCCCAGTAACTGGTAGCAAGTTTACCTTTGCGATTCCCACCCGAAAGAACTCGAAAAATAGCAAGTGCAATCAAGCAACTCAAAAGTACCAACCCAGACTGTGATTTCATCAATTCTGTCAATCTTTGTATTTGTAATGTCTCTAATTTGGCAGGCGTTACTTGAATCCCTAAAGAGTAATTTGAAGTTAAATTTTTCATTAGCTTGTATCATTTAAATCTAACTTTTAGTTGCTACTAAAAAATTCTTCGTTAAACCGTATAAATTTTTGATTTTGGTAGCAATATTTGGTACGAGATAGTATGTTCTCATTCAACGTCGGTTGCGTAACTACCAAGCAAGGAAATTTACCAGTTATTGTGTTTGAAGCACGCATTAACTCTTCTTTGGGTGGTAAGTTTGGATTAGCGATTAGGGGCAAAAGCAACTTACCGGATTCGTGATAAATCAAGTAAAGACAACCACCTATGCCACAAAGCTGAGGTGAGCGTAAATCAAATATGTATAAATCTCCTGCACCTTGAGATGGGATTTGCATAACTTTTAGTGATTTGTCATCAATCCTAGCTATGGGATTCAAAGATAAGACTTTTTTAATAAGCAATGGTGGTGCAATTTCTTTGGCATTTCTCCATGTTGTTGTACGATTGTTATTTGCAATATGGACTTTGAATAAAAATGCTGTAACAAGTAAACTGAAAATAGTAGCAATAGCTAATATTGCTTGATATTTAAACAATTTTAATCGGGTGAATTTATTAAGTTTTAATTGCATATTATATTCTGCTTAATGTTTTGAATAAATTTTGAAATAGAAAACTCATAACTTGAACCAAAAATACAGAAATTAAACAGGATTTTTTTAGTCTAAGAACAGCCCATTAATTGCAGAGCTTGAAAATATTTAGCAGATGTTTTGTTGCCATATTCTCTGACTGATATTTTTCCATCCACATCACTGACAGCCGTATCGATAGGGATATTTACACCAGCGAAATTCATTTGAGCAGCACGTTCAATTAATCGCTCGCCTATAAAAGGCTTTTCGGTCATTGGGTCGATTTGTTGAGATGCGCTGTTCAGTAAGTTGGTGATATCAGCTTTAATTAAAGTTTGTTGTTCAGCAGGTGAAAAATATTGCATCATATCCTCACCTATAACTTTTTCACCTGCATCCAATTTGGATAGAAACTTTGCACCGCCAGATTTACTTGAGATAATCTTTCGCACATCTAGACGATATGACATAAACTGCATTGCACCCAGCCCACGTCCACAGTTATCGGATGAGTCGCAGACATAATTACCGACTAAGTTGTAATTTTCTTCGACACTATAGAAAGCAGCAATCAAAGCATCGATATTTGTTCCTGATGAATGAAGATTCTTGCAATCACCTTTAATTGTGGGCAGTAAATAAGACAACTTATTTGTTGAACTATCAGGAGATTGTTTAAATCTAAATCCTGTACTCTTCAATCCTGTGGGTGTGGAGACTGAATTAGAGCTTTCTCCTGCAATTAAACCTAAAAATATAGGTTCTTGCTCTTTGAAAGTCATGAATGGTACTGGCCCAATAAAATAGGGTGTACAGCCTAAATCTACAAAATTATTCCGCATACAAGCCCGGAAGAATAAAGCTTGAGAAATCATGCCATCTACTTCTGAAATATCCCATACTGCGACTTTGAAAGCATCACCAAAGGGATGACGGCCTGTTGGTTCTTTACCCCCATTCACTGAACTGAGGATTCCCTTACCACCCTTAACTAGTTGATATTTACCGCTAACCCAGGCTTTACCTGAAACTGAAGCTGAACCAGATAATTCTATGTGAGCGCAATCTTTTTGACATGGCACAGCGAAGCCTTCTTTATTACTACCAGAGATTGTGCGATCGCGCTGTTGTTCGTCGGTTGCAAAAGCAATATCAACAATGCCCACATTTCCACCCACAGCATTAATTGGATTAGGAAACTGAGAAAAAGGAACCTCAGCTAATCCTGGTATCTCATTAATATAAACACCTTGCCATTTCTCAAATGCACCAATTGGTGTTATTACCAAACCGGGAATAGAATCCAAACTATAAGATGCTAAGTACAAAGATGCAAACTGTAGTTTTCCTAAATGAGGAGATTGTTGTAATAGCTTCCCGATTGTTTGATTGGAATCAAAGGAAGTTTCTAGCTTTTGAGATAATAAATCCAAAACTGGTTTAACTTCAGCAATAGGTGTATCCTTCAAATTAGGAATAGCCTCACTCAAGCTCTGTAAGCTTTGGAATTTCATTACGCCAAATTTGTCTAAATCAACTTGACTTAAATCCAAATCAACAGTTTTGGCAATATCACTTATTGATAAATTTTGAAGTTTGAAAGCATCCTGAAAGTCACCTAACATCATATAAGAATCAGGTGTCTGTCCAGCATTCCAACTACGCGAAGGGTCATATCCCAACTTTTCTGCCACACCTTCTGGTACTTGAAAAGAACCAGATTCGGCAATACCAGGCATTTTAGCAAAGGTAATTTGATTCCAATTAGGCAGACGAGTATTTTGCCAATTGATTGTAGTGATTTCATCTGTTTTTAACTGAGGATTTGATAATCCTTGCTCTTGTGATGAAATTAAAGTTGTACCAGAAATTAAGATAGTTAAACTTAGCCCAGATATCAAGCTAAAAGGAATTTTCAGGAATTTCATTGCCTTAATTTCAAATCTTATTTGAGTAATTTGATTGATTTACTAAACGCTGCCTTAAAGTATTAACGGGAGTAGTTTGTCCCAGTTCTATCAGCCGATTAACTAGCTGCAAAGTAATACCAGCTTTCCGGGCAGCACTAGATACTGATTCTCCTGACTTCACATTTGTTAAAAAGTTTTTAATTCGCTGCCACAAGGGCGATTCGGGCGAAATTAAACGTTGTTTTTGGGCAATTTCCAGACCCCGACTTATAGCTTGTAAATTTTGATACTGTGGTAGAAGTTCTCTAATTTCAGGTTCTTCTTGGGTGTGAGGTGTGACCTCGATTGTGTGATATTTGGGTTTTGTATTAGCTGTAGCGACCCGAAATAAATACACTCGCCGCCCAGAGTTACCCTTTGCTACTACTGTCAGCAAGCTGCTATTCATCTTCGGCAACTGCGGCATATCTATTGGGTTGATCCGTCGCAGATGTAATACTGTTGCCCCTGGAGAGTTACACTCACGTCCCAAGCCTGACAAACAACCATCAACATCAAGAGAAGCGATCGCTGGATTATCTAACCAAACTTTCTCTACTATGTCACCACTGGGGATAAAGGAAATATTGACTCCATACCCCGGCGATAATTCAATTAGAGGTATTTCACTTCCACTCTGCCCAGTGGCTATATCTTGTGAAATACGTTGCAGTCCTTGAGGAGTTTGGCTGGAACGAGATGTTTCACCTGCCACTACTGGTAAAAGGCCAGTAGCAAAAGTTAGCACAGTATAGATGGAAGCGGTTACAGTCAAATTTTGCAGAAAAACTTTCATCGGATTCATACTGAGTAAATTAGGGCATGGGGCATTGGGCATGGGGGAGACAGTTTAAAATTGAAAAGATTGGTTGACAAAAACCTGAATATCTGAACCTGCGCGGACATACCAAACTGCTTTTCGTTGTTCGATTTCTCTTAGCGATCGCTGATTGCGTTCTAAAATTTGTTCAGTCAGTGGTTCAAATCCTCCTTCTAAAACTGCACCCAAGATGTTAGGGCCACCTCGCCTAGTAGAAGAAAAAGTAGTTGTACCACCAAACCCAGTGGAAGTGGAGTATTGTTCGTCTTGAGGTTGATTGAGTACTTTGCCCACTTTAGCCAAAGAACCAACTACGAATGTTTCTGCATCTCGTGAAGCAATTTCGCCACCTTTATCATTCGACTTTGATGCCATTAATGGACGACCGGAGTTGCCGCGAATAGTAATTGCTCCCGGTGGCAGCACATACTCCTTACCTTCCATCACAATTTGGGTTGCTTCCAGTTGCACAAGTCCTGATTCTTCAATGTCTCGTACATGGACAACAATTTCAGTATCTCTTGGTAAGCTAACAAAACCATCCCCTTCAGTTAGCGGTTCAACAAGTTGGACAATAAACTTGTCTTTTTGAGCCGGAGCCACTGATTTTGCATCAATATTATTAGTTGAACGTTCACTCCAAATTAACGGAGTAATTAACTTTCCAGATGCAGTTGCACCCACTGTTAGTTGTCGCACAGGTATACCTGTAACAATTGCATTTTCTTCTGTGTAGAGTGGTTCTAGAGAATCGGCAGTTTCCACAATTGTGTTAGCAACAGCTAAAACTGGGGTGGCACGAGGAATTATTATTGGTGAATTTGCTTGTCCGTTCGTAACAGTATCTACAGCACTATTATTTGGTTGTTCGTAAGTTTTGGTTGCCAATTCAGTGTTAGTCGCAATTTCACTACTGCCATAACTTCCTAATCTATTAATTGCCGCCCATTGTTGCATTGGGTCGGTAGATTGGTTTGTACGAGGCGATATTGGTATTGTGCTTGTAGTATTTACTGGCACGTTACTTACAGGTGCTTGATTCCGAGAAACTGTTGTAAAACGAGGCGAATAATATTCTCTTGGTGTTGTTTGACGAGGGACATAAGCAACTTGAACTGGACGAGAAATTGGTAATGGACGCACATCAGGTGGAGTCTGTTTGACTGTAGTTCGTTTATTTAACTCATCCTTAGTTTGGTTACGCGCTTTGACTACAGAAGTTTTAGGGCTTTTGGAACTTTCTAAAGATTTGATTTTTTCTACTTGACTTCCTAACGCTAATTCTGCTTTTAGCTTCCCTGTTTCTACTTCTTGGGGTTTTATATTATCAGCAAGTTCTACTGTAGGCTGGGCAGAACCTTGATCCATAACTTTTGGTGCTGCTTTTGGTCTACCGGAAATAATAATATTTAAAAAAGTAGCTCCTACACCGAATATCACAAACAATCCCAAGCCGACAACACCAAATTTAGAAAATGGATTAGTGGAGAAATTTTGTTGTGTTTTACCTAATTGTGGGTCATCAAATAACTCATGGGGTGCTACTACATTTGGCGGAGATACTTCAGCTTGATTTTCGGTATGTTCAACTTCTTCTGAAGTTATTTCATGTTCATTCACTTCAGAAGAAGTTGTTGAAGTTACCGCCGGATATACATAACCGAGTAATCGCGCTAGACTTTCTTCATCCCATTCATCATCAAATTGTTCATTGAACTCTTGTTCATATTTTTGGTTAGCCGTAGCAGGTTTTTTTTCTAATTCAAGAATATTTGTAGGTGTTTTACCATTTTGATGCTCAGGCATTATAAATTCTCCTGTGGTAAATCCCGTATTGCATAAATTTCTAAACCGCTAGCTCGCATCTGATAGATTGCTGCTGCTAATCCATCATTTGTTGTAGGCATATCAGGAGCTTCAACGGCTTGTACGAAGATTTCTTTATTAAAGGGAATTACTTCTCCCAATTTATTTCCTTGGTCAAATATGCTAAGGTTAGCAACCATTTTGACTTTCCACTTACCTTCAGCAATTTTGATGGGAGGTTGAATAGAAAGCGGAACTAAAACTACTTGCGTTGTTCCCTTGAAAACTGCTGGTGGTGTAATTTCAGCTAGTATTTGCAAAAACTCTTTGCGGAAGTCTTCCGATAAAGCATGGGATGCTTGCCATGCTGAAGAAGTTACTTTACCACTTCCGTTACTTGAAGAGCGAATATCTATACCAGGATCTGGTTTGGGTTTAGCAGCTTCTTCTACTGTAGTGGATGGTAGCGTTCCTGACCAATTCATCATCAAAGTCATTGTGTCAGAAACAAAATGTAAAATAACTTGAGGAGTACGTTCTAAACTACCTATTGAGGCAACTTTAATTGATTTACCTGTTTCTAATTGTACTAGAGACGGAGGTGCTTTTCTACTCAACTGTGAGTAAGAACCATACAGTAGCAACATTAAGAACAGAGTCAAAAGGTGCAAGCTAAAAGTGCCTACTGCAAATAATGCTAAAGTATCGCCAGTTGAAATATTTTTAGAAGAAAGATTCAAAAATCTCAACCGTTTGTGTTTAGCATTTCTTGAGCCGAAATTTCGATCTGAACTAGTCATAAACTAAAATTTAGTTACATTTTTTTAATCAATCTGGTAACTACCGAAGAAAGCCCCAAACTGGCAATACTAGACAAACTTCTAAAAATCGCCATACCGCCACCCGCAGCCAAAACAACAGATAAAATTGGTGCGAGAATACCAATAGCAAAGGCGAAAATCATGGGGTCGTTATTATCAGCATTCAGCACCATTGTGGCGACTAACCCAGAAATAATATTGAAACAAAGCTTGATCATTCCTACAGAGAAGAAGCCAGTTAACCATGCAAAAATCGCTTTTTGACCAACGGGAAGTAATGAACCTCCCACAGCCAAAGGCCCTAAAAGTGCAGTTAATAGCATGGAAACTTCGACTATCCATTGAAAAGCAATACCAAATGCTAATAACCAACCACGCAGAGTTAATTGAAAAATGTTGGTGTTAAATAATTCGCCAATACCTTTCATCCAACCGGGGCGATTATCTGCTTGAGTTTCAATTTCTTGGGCTTGCTCAGAAGCCTTTTGTAAACACTCAGCTTGTTGCTTCGGATCGGCGATCGCATCGCACTGGACAATTAATGCTTGAATGACATCGGCGTTACCAGTCTTCAGCATTACTTGCTGATATGCTTCTTGGAGTTGGATAGAAGCAGAAGTAGTTGTCAGCAGAGTGTTGTTTGTTTGATTAATGATGGCTCTCAATCCTTTAGTGGCGATCGCCAAAGGTTGAGCATTGTTGGCTAGCAGAACTATCACTACTATGGGCCAAATCATTTCAGAGAAAGCTTTCGAGTTATCACCATCCACTATTTCTCGCGTCCATTGGACAATGAAAATCAGCAGAGTGCCGACAGCAAAGAAAACTCCTAGTGAGGCGATCGCACTGTACAATCCTCCACCGAGTACGTCATCCCAAAGTTTTTCCATTGTCTGTGCGATCGCTTCACTGGCAGCTGCACCATCTTTAGTAATCGTGGAAGCTGCTTGCCCTGGATTAGGAGTTTGGCTTTGTGCGAGTATCAATTCATATTTCAATAATTTCAACAATCTTCGCCCTCCTTCTGACTCGAAGTGCTGTAGACGCTGCTGTGACTTCTCACAGGTGAAGCCAGTGGCATTGCTTTTCCAGATTTGAAGCAACTGGCGTTCCTGAGTGCTGAGTAAAAGTCAAGGGTTATTAATTATCCTCCTTGTCCTCCTTGTCCCTTTTTCATGCATGGCGATGAAATTTTGTGATTGGGGCTGCCTCTTAGAACAACCGCGCTTGGGCTGCTGTCCTTAAATTGTTAAAACCCTGATCCACCGTTTGTTTCTGATACGCTTGCTTTTGACCATCTAAAGAACGGGAAATATTCGTCAAGTTGAGGTTAGCTAAATTTTGAGACTGCCGTAATTTCAATCCATCAGCCCGCATTTCTCCTAAAATTGCTGCGGTTTGGACATTTTGTTGGGCAATTCGCTTCATGACATTCTGGGTGACAACTTCATCTTGAGCAGCATTAGCATCTACATAAACTTGTGCAACTGAATTTTGGGTTGTTTCAATTCGGTCTTTGGTTTGTTGTTGGCCTGCTTTGCTAAGAGTGCTATCTGCTTCTGTACGGGTAATTTGGCGGTCAATTTCATTTGTAGCTCGTTCAGCCGCATTGATGGCACTATCTGAAGTAGCTGCACTATCAGAAGCTTTTTCCCTGGCTGCATTAGCATCTGGTAAACCCAATACACCCATTGCTTCCGTAATCGCAGCTTGCAAATCTTTGCCTAAGAACTTTGTTAAAGGTTCGAGTTTTTGAGCCAGGGAGGAAGCATCTTGAGTGAATGGATTCAATTGCTGTCGCCATTGCTCGAAGAATCTTGCGGAGGGACTATCTTGAAAAATTGGTAATGAAAATGCCTGAGCGCTAGTGAATCCAATTGCAGAGACAGCGATCGCTCCAATAATAGTAGCTCGCTTAATTTTGTGCATCACTCCTCCTTTTTTGGATATTTACTTTGTCTCAACCAAATGTTTGGAGAATTGTGTCAAAGCTACAAACTTATTGGGATGCTGAGATAAAGCAGCAGTTCTTTGCTCTTGTTCTTCGGGATTATTTGCCACTGCTGCCAACAAATTAAAGGCGGGATAGTAGCGACAAAAAGTAAAAATCCCGTTATCGTCTAGCAGCCACTGGGAATAAACTCCTTCCTTTTTTGGGAAAAAACTTTCTGTAGCGTTGCGAGAAATGATTTCTGGGGGATATTTCAAAATGTTCGCAAAACTATCAACAGCAGTAGGTTGGATACGTCCAATTAGCCGAGTGGTTAGATTTTGGAAAATCTTCGCACCGGTTGGAGATTGGGCAATGGTATCAGGATCTTGAGCAGATAAAATTACTCGGATTCCGGCTTTTGCTCCATTGGCACACAGTCTACCCACCAGTGCGGCAATCGAATCGTATTCAAACAGGATAGGGCTTTCATCAATAAAAAACACGCTGGCTGGGGCTGCTAAGGCTCGACGCAGGGCTGCACTGTAAGCACTTAAACTTAAAATTGCTGCATCATCGTCATTGGATAAGTTACGCAGCGCAAAGATTAATAGCTGTGCATCACTGCGGAATGTAGAAGGTTGAGCCAGAGCTTGTCCAACTCTACTAGAAAGCCAGAATCGCAAGCGTAATTTTATGGTTTCTAGGGCTGCTTTGATATCGCCGCCTGAAGAATCTAGCTGTAAGCGCTCGTGAGAACAAAAACTTAAGAAATCTTGCAAGGTGGGCATTACCAACCATTCTTGTGAACCAAAACCATTAATGTAGGCAGCAGCATAGCGATCGCGGATTAACTCATCGCTGAAAAAAGCTTTCAGGGCCAAAGCAATGATGGAACGTATCGCATCCGTAAGTGTTTGCGAGGCATTGGTTACACCCCTACGAGTACCCACAACCATTGCCAGTATTGCCGTCGCTAGGAATTCTTTGTAATCCTCAAATCGTTCTTGCTGCAACTTAGGTGGGAGAGAGCGTAAATTCGGCAATTCAAATAAATTACTTGATTCTTTACCGATATCAAAGTAAGCTCCGTCATCACCCATAAATTGGGTGTAATCAGTAAAAGTACTGCTGCCATCAGGTTTAGGATAGTCCATTGCTACCACTGGCATTCCGTGCGCTAAAGCTTGGGTGAGGATACCCGATGCTAGGACGCTTTTACCTGCACGGGTAGTAGCGAATAGCCCCAAGTTCTTGTGCTGGGTGTACAAATTGAGGAATACTGGCGTTCCTCCTTCTTCGGCAATTAGTTCCAAACCACTATCATCTCGAGCTTGAGTTCGTACTAATGGCATGAACCCAGGTACTTCACCACTTAAGTAAACTAGCCGTCGATTAAAGGGAACGGTCATTAAACGCTCCCAAGTGATAGGAAGAGTCTGCAACCACATCCGCCAAGGATATTCAGTTTCGCGGACTACCCAGGCTGGACGCAAAAAACAAGATTGCAAATACCGACAGGCTTCATCTAATTTTTCACGGGATGAGCGGTAAACTAAAAACACAATCCCAGTATGAATGGGAACAGCACCTTCATAAAGTTCTTCCTGAGCAGCAATTGACTTTTTGATATTGACTAAAGACTTGACATCAACTGAATTTTTTTCATGGGCCAAAACTGCGCTTGTATTCGCCTGTTTGGTTAGGCGCTGCATATTGGTTTTGACTAAAGTCTCGTTAGCCCGCATCAATTGGCAGTAAATTTCGGTGTCATACACCCGTTCTCTGGATAAAATTTCCCAAAGATAGCGCATCTGGTGTTCCTTATCTGTCCAACCGCCAGGTTTATCAACAAAGGTTAGCGCTCCAATATATTTGTCTAGTAGATGCACCCAACGGCGATCTGCAATAGGAATCGATGATTCGGACTCCATTAACATGGAAGTAGGCGCAACTTCTGAGTAAATTTCTTCGCGCAGTCCCTCCTCATCTAAAATCAAAAGTTGGGGAATTGGTCGCGGTGGAGTCGAGTTGAAACGTTGCCAGAGAATTGTCCAAAGTTCTTCAGCATCGTAAGGGCGAACATTTAACCCCATTTTGTTGGACAGCAATTGTTCCCAAAGTTGAAAGCCATCAGTAAACGATGCTTGCAGCAGGCGCTCAATGCGAAGAAACTGCAACTCATTGATTTCGCCAGTGAAAGATTTCCATGAACGCTCTAGTTTTGAGAGCAATTGTTCTATGACATCGCTGGTGCCAGTGGTATCTGGTTCTACTGTATAGGTACAGTACAAGCGCAGGGTTTTGGGTTTACGGATGCCGAGTTTCGTCAGTTCTTGGGTACGACAGCGTTCTCCCATCAGAAGATATTGTAGTTCTTTGTTGGGTGAGCGATCGCTCAAATTCTTGAGTTGTTCTTGCCTGAAACTATCATCAGTAAAGGAACTCAAATGTATTGTCAGGCGTTCACCCTCTGGCAAATCTTTCAAACCTGACTCAATAGCATCAAAAACTGGATCAATTTGTTCAGTACGCAACGTTGAGTGAATCCCAACACACTCAAACCCAAAGTGAATCATAAAGTTGTTAGTACCTTTACGCAGTACGTAAGCACCCACGGAGCGTCCTTGAAGGTTAATTTGCAACATTGTAACTAGTGCAAAAGCATCTTCCAGAGGTGTTAAACGAACTTTGCGTTCCCCATTATCAACAATGCGCTTACCAACTTTCGACTTCACCGAAATCTCACCTCCTAAGTAAACCCTTTTGGGGAATTTAACTAATATCTCATCGTGACTATTTTCTAAATTTCAAATTTGTTCGCAGTTTTTCTGTTTTCTGACCTTTTTTAGCATTGGACTGCAAAATTGGTTGATACAGCACACGTACTCGCGTCCAATTAGGAATAGCTAAAAACTTTGATAAAATTCTCCAAGCTCCGTTAGCAGTCAGCACCCACCAAGTCGAAATTCCCCAAGTTGCTAGAGTTAGAGTCCAAATCCAGTTAAGTCGCAAAAAGCCATGAAATAAATAATAGGAAACCCCAGAAATCACTACCCAAGGAATTAATTGATCAGATGGAAATGGCCCAATGTTAGGCTGCTTACCAATGGTGGTATTAACAGTGCGTGTTTTGGATTTACTATCAACCATTTTCGACCTCAACCAGTCGTACCGCCACTGCCAATAATTAAGTTCGCCAAGATATCACCCATAGTCACTGCAATTAGAATAATCATTGGTGTTCGGGCTAAATTCTGCCAATCTTCGTCTTGACGAGCTGATTGTATGACTTTTACTAAAGAAATTCCCAAGTAAATCAAAAATAAACCACGCAGCACGTTAAATACTAAAGGAATAGCTTGACCAGCACCTGTAAAGTTTGATGTCATCCAAGTTTGTGCATTTTGGAAGAACTGTGCTTTTGCAGGAGTTGATAGTGCATCTAACAATGAAAAAGTTCCTAGCATTGTCAATGCAGGGGTAGTGAATTTATAGCGCCGATTTAGCTTGGTACAAAAATTAAGCAGCCCATCTAACTCACGCCGCCAAATAATTACTGCTGTCCCTAATGTTGTTAAGCCAAATGTTAAAAAGCTCAGGGGACTATGGTTAATAATTACATCCAAAAGCATTGCCACGTTTGCAGTAACTACTATGGGATACAGATTAGTCGAATACTTCTGTTTGTGGCGTTGTGGATACAGCTTTATTGAAGACATAGAGAATCACAACAAAGTTTTCTATATCTTTAATAACTTGTATATATCCTAATAATAATCAGCCTAATGTGAGAATATTATCAATTTATTCTTTCTCAGAATTTATGATTTATTCTGGATAAATTGATTACTGAAAATTAGTTTTTAATTGTGTAACTCTACATAAAATATATAATCCTAAGTAATTATAAATATGGATGATATTCATAAAATAAAGTAAATATACATAAAATTATTTTTAAATTTATACATCAATTTTGTGTAGTCTACACAAGGAAGTGGCTCTATCAATAGGTAGAGAACATTCATATCATTAAATGATGAAATTCATATTTGGTAAGGAAATTCGTAATGGATACGCTCGCCGCAGGCATCGTGTATCCATTGAGCCTACGAACCGAATCTCAAGAAGAAAAACTCTATTTGGCCAGAGGTTTCAAATTTTTATTTGACGAGAGTAATAAAACAGTCTTAGGAGACTTCCAAAAATTATTTTATTTGGATCGCGGAGGCGATGAATAGGCTCTTTCTCCCCCAGCTTGCCCTAGCGATGGAATAGTTATTTACTTGGAAGTCCCTAGTGCCTTGGATCTTCTCGATTTACTGAGTATCTTTTCCATGTAAAGCGATCTCCCATTTCCTGGCAGTAATTTTCTTCTATCCAATCGTATAAATCTCGCCCTATCTCGAATGCTCTGTTTTGGCTTGCCCCTGCTACTACTGGAGAAAATATGTACCCTTGGAAGTGTACAAATACATCCCAAAGCTCTTCTTCCTCGGTAAAGTCTAAGTTTTCTGATATCTCGATGATTCCGTTTTTATAAAGTTCTGCTGGCATTACACTAGTACTACAAGATTGATTGACTTCAAGTATTTAGAAAGATTTAGTTATTGCGCTTACTTAGCTGCTGCATTACAGAAAAAGAGTGCGATCGCACTCACTACAGATTGTATAAAATCACCGCCTCCGATAAAATTTGGCGTATTAAGGAGAGATCTAAAAAATCTTTTATCAAAAATTGTGAACTATACGCAAACAATAAACTTATTTACCAGAAACGCCCAAAAGAGCAATAGTTAGGTAAAAAGATGAGTTCTCCTTACCAAATAAAGTCCTAACTTGAAGCCAACTTACTACCGGAGCGCTCTGTTGTCCAAATAATAAAGTCTTTAACTGGTCTATAGACGAGTATGCAGCCCTTTACAATGACAGTAAATGATTTTGTCCCCTACAACCAAATAGTTCCATATCCCTTGTGCCAGTTGCTAAAGAACTTTATTGTCTGGAAAAGAACTTTATTGTTTACTTAAGGACTTTATTGTGAGTGTACATGAACAAAACCTGCATTATTACGCTGTTTAACCAAAGTGGTGGTGTTGCTAAAACCACACTTACTCAAAATTTAGGCTATCACCTTGCACTTAAAAAACGTCGTGTCTTGTTGGTAGACATGGACCCACAAGCTAGCCTGACTACTTTCATGGGGCTTGAACCCGACGAATTAGAGCAAAGTATCCAACAGACAATTGTTGACAACAAGTCATTACCTATCTATCCTGATCTGATTCACGGTATGGCACTTGTCCCTGCTGATATTAACCTAGCGGTTAGTGAAATGCAGTTAGCAAGTGCGATCGCCAGAGAATATCGTCTAAAAAATGCACTTGCCACAGTGCAGGATAATTACGACTTTATTCTGATCGACTGTCCCCCTTCTTTAGGGTTACTCAGTGTTATTAGTTTGACTGCTGCTACTCACATTCTTGTTCCGATACAATGCCAGTTTAAATCATTTAAAGGGACAGAACTTTTACTTAGTACAGTAGCCCAAGTCCGCAGTCATACAAACCCCAGTTTACAATTTGCGGGGTTTGTTCCCACAATGTTTGATGGTCGCACTGCCCAAGAGTCTCGGACTGTTAAAGCTGTGCAAGAACAACTGTCAGATATTGGTACTGTATATCCACCCATCCCTAAATCCATTGCCTTTGCGGATGCGTCTGAGCGTAGAGTACCTTTAGCATTGTTTGATAAAAATCACTCTGCCATCAGCGTACTCAAAAAAATTGCCAACAGTTTAGATAAACTCGAAGTAAAACAGTGAATAAAAAGCGTAACGAACCCTACGCCGCCATCAAAAAACCCGTCGAACTGCTGTTCGGTAGCAGTGCAGATACCACACAGCCTAATAATCAAGCCAATGCTAGTTCAACTATTGACATCACTAAAATCAAGCTGCCTTTCTCGCAACCCCGGCGCTACTTTGACCCCCAAAAGCTTGAAGAACTATCACGCTCGATCAAAGAATTAGGTATTCTCGAACCTCTGTTAGTACGTCCACTGCCTGGGGGATATTATGAATTGGTAGCAGGGGAACGACGCTACAGAGCGGCAACAATGGCAGGATTAATCGAAGTACCTATTGTTGCAAGGGAAATGGACGATGCGACTACATATCAAGTACGCCTCGTTGAAAACCTACAACGTGAAGACCTCAACCCCCTAGAAGAAACTGAAGGTATCCTCGAACTGTTGGCGTTGCGGTTAGAACTCAGCGTTGACGAAACCGTCAAACTGCTGCAAAAAATGGACAATGAAGCTAAAGGTAAAATTACCCGTAACGTTACGGGTAACTCTCAAACTCTGCTTGTTGAAGAGGTATTTATAGCTTTAGGACGCATGAAGTGGGATTCTTTTGTTCGCAACCGCCTTCCACTGCTCAGTCTGCCGTCTGATGTGCTGTCAGTTTTGCGTTCTGGGAAACTTGAGTACACTAAGGCACGCGCGATCGCACGAGTTAAAAATGAAAAAACCAGAGATGAACTGCTCAACATAGCAATTGAACATAATCTATCCCTGAGCGAAATCAAACAGAAAATCCAAGTTTTTGAGCAGCAGTCTGAATCGCGCTCATCCTATCAAACAGAGACGACAGACCTCAAAGAGCGTGTTGATGATACCCTGCGCCGATTCAAAAAAGCTAAATTGTGGGATGACCCCAAGAAAAAAACACAAGTAGAAAAACTGCTGGCACAACTCGAAGCATTAATGCAGCAAGAGTAATGCTTCACGAATTAATTTTCTATAGAATCCATTTGATATGTATGCCTTAGCTAACAACTTGAGCATGAGTCAGATAAAACAAAGATTGAGTTAAGAGTCGCATAACCTAGTGTTCGCTCAAAGTTCTTGAGTAAACTCTTACAGTTTTCCATTTAATACCGATTTGAAGAATGAGTGCTACAGATATGGGTTGGGGAGCCACCGCTGTGGACGGATTTCCCACGCCAGTTCGCAAACCCCTGCAAGCGGCTGGCTCGGCTTGAGGCGAGTGGCGTTTAAGGGACGAAACTGAACGCTTCAACAGCTTGTATATATTGGGCTTTACTTCGTTCTAACATCAGTTGCTACAACGGGGGGAACCTCCGCAACGCAATGGCTCCTCAAGTCGGGAACCCCGAAGAAGTGCAACTGTCCTCCGCAACGCAGTGGCTCCCCAACCTAAGCATCTGTTGCATTCTTGTTTAAATTGGTATTACCTCAGTACGAAAATATTCGTTATTTTGTACAAGATGACAGTCGATTTGGACTTAAAACCATTGAAGGACGTAAAATTACTCTTCCCGGAGTTAAGCCTATTAGTGATTAGCTCTTGTTTGTTTCAAGCGTTCTGGCTATACGGGGCAGTTGAACTACTCACAGAAAAAAGTTGATTTTGGCAGTTTTCTCATGTTGATACTGAATGCTACCAACAATTTTTGAACTTCTGTCGCGGCTTGTTATCCCAAATCACTCAACGTTCTTCAAGTTGACAATAGCTTGTTACATAACGCCAAACACTTACAAATCCCAAAAAATATTGTGTTGTTGTTTCAACCACCCCATTCGTCTGAACTCAACCCAATTGAAAATTTCTTAGTGCAAGTCGGAGGTCTGTGAAATTGTCCGACTTCATAAATACATTTACTAGTCCTGCTCTTAAATAATTATTGTTTTGGAGAATAGCAGTTAAGTAGAGCTGCAAAACTTCTCCTAAAAAGTTTCACAATTTTTTATGGGGTACAAATAGGGGCTATATATACCCCATAAATACTTGGAAATTTTTTTGCTCAATTTAACCCCTATTTAGGGTATATATAGGTGATGCTTAGGGTATTTTTGACTCATTAATACTTTATACCCCACTTGACCCCCATGACTAACATTCATGCCTTACAAAAAATTTTTCCCTCCGGCTTTGATAACGGTTACGGTAGCATCAAACTTTTAGTCGATGGCTTTGATGTTGTTCGCGTCCCCAGTTATATCTCTTCTGTTGAGATGGAAGATGTTCCCGGAAGAGTAGTTTTCAATGGTACAGCCTACACAGTAGGAGAATCTGCTTTTCGTACAGGTTATCATTTCGACCGCAATACAGATAACAACGAGAACAAAGTCAATAATGCACTAATTACATTATTGGGTGCCTTGGCACATTTACCACATCGTAAAGCTTGGCATTTAAAGTTAGTTGTTAGTTTACATGATGTCGCTTTGGCAGAAGACTTGAAACAAGTACTCAACGGTGAATATCAGCCCATACTTGCTGGTAAGCAATCTGAAGTAAAGGTAGAAGTCCTGAAGGTAGTACCAGAAGGAATGGGTGCATTGTTTGGACAACCACTTCCCCCAAAATTAACCGTTTTAGACTTTGGCAACGGTACAACTCTGTATTCTCGTTACAACCAGGGTAAGCGAGAAGTTCACACTCCCTTCCCCACAGGTGTAGAAGTGCTGATTGATGATATCTCACAAAAAATGAAACATCTCAATGGGGGCAAAATCGGCGATTCATCCAAAATTCGCTTCTGCTTGGAAATGGGACATACCAGGTACAGCCGTGACATTGATATCAAAGATGTTTACAGCACTTGTTTAAAAGACTGGTATGAGAAATATTTGAAGAAACCTGTGAATCTCACACTTGATGCCAAACACACTGGAGATGAAATTTGGGCGATTGGTGGAGGTTGCTTGTTGCCTGGATTTAAGAAGCTCTTAGAGAAGAACGGGTTCAAAATTCTGGACAATCCGGTAGAAGCTAATGCTTGTGGACTTCTAGAAATGGCTAAAGCGATTGTGAAAAAAAATTCGTGAACCCATATCAGATTGGCTCAATGCCTCGTTGAAAATTATAGATTGGTGAACTCTCGTACTCTGAAATCCAAACCCTAAAAGAAAGCTCATCACATTTGAGAAATAATCACAATGGCAGATAAACAAAATTTAACACCAGAAAAAATCCGGATTAAAGATAGCTATCGTGAGCGTATCTTTGCTGAGTCACAACAATTAGATAAAAGTTATCTGGAAACGCTTTACTTTATTATTGATTGCTATTTTGCGTTTAAAAAAGGTGCTTTCCCAATACAACAAGCAGTTTCACATACACCAGTTGTTAATCCGATTACCATAAACCAAAATCAACTTGAGGAGCAGACTACAAATCCATCTGCACTCGAAGAACAAAAGGATTTAGATGGTGAAACGTTCACCCTTGATTTTGATTTGTAACTATAATCACCAGCAATACATACTCATTGCATGGCTACTTCATGGGCTAAAAGTCAACTCTTTTGCTTAATTCGCTTGTTAACAAACAGATGAGGCTTTTAGCAAAATTAAAGGAGAATGAAATCTTACTTGAATAGTAACCTTACCAGTGTTTCATCAGTTAGGTTTTTCTGCAACTGATCGGCGATCGCAATGCTCTATATTTTTTAAAATAACTTAATTCAGTACCCTTGAAACAACCAATTTTCAAGCTGTTTATCTAACTTACAAAGCTTTAAGTAACTGCACTGAGTCTGTAGCCTCACGGCTATTATTCACAAAAATGTCAGCGATTAGTCGTAAAACTTCGGCTTGTTCTTCAGGAGGTGCTTCAGCAATTAGCGATCGCAGGCTAACTCCTGGCCTTTGACCAAATAACTCAGATAAATACCATACCCTAGCTTCTACCGGAACAGCCAAAAGTAGCGCTATTAATTTTGATGCTCCTAAATCCGCCTTCCCGCGACGAAAGCGGGATAACATCACCTCTGAAACTTTAGCCTGTGCAGCCGTTGTCTTCGCTTCCAAATTGAAGCGGTTCATCATCTCATCGAATAACTGCTGATAACGTTGAGTTTTCTCTGATACAAAACTTTGCATTGCTTTGTTAATTATACTTATATTTAACGGTTATACTATGTGTTGTCCGATAAAACAACCAGGATGATGTCTACCTTAATCTTACCAAACTCTTGCTAGAAGTGCTTTTCACTAGACATATCTTTAATCTTCTAACCACTAGCATAACCATCAAATTAATGCCTTGTCACGATTAAAAATAAAAATTCGTTGACTGAGCATGAATGACGGACATCTAAAAAATCAGCCTCGATACCGTTGGGAAAGAGGTGAAATTTTGTCTTGTTATTTTGTCTTATTGTCTTGTTATTTTGTCTTAGCAGAACTATGACACAGCCAAATTCAAAAAATCAAGGATGTTTTTACCCACTTCAGCATAAAGAGTGGCTGAAAGTCTACCGTGAACTCACACCAGCACAAAGGGACTAGCTATGTCAAACCAAACTCAACTTACGGTAGTCCCTGATTGCCCAATGCTCGGTATTGAATTAGATGGCTTCTACCAAACTCCTAACTCAATGGCAATTAAAGCTATTCGCGGCAAGTTAACTGCTGCTGACTGGTCACTATGGGCTTATCTACAAATGATTGAGCCTTTCGGCGATCGCATGGTAGAACTACCAAGAATTCCAGAAATTGCAGAAGCAATCGGTGTCAGTGAAAGACAGGTTAAACGTTCTCTGACAAAACTTGAAGATTTAGAACTTTACCGATGGGAACCCGTAGTAATTCGTGGACAGAATTTAGCAGGTAAGCAAGCCAAAGAACTACGCCAAAAGAAAAAAGCAAATCAATCTGAAAGTAAACCTAAATTTTCTCACGAGAGAAAAATGACAGAATTGTCCGGAGTTGGACAGAATTGTCCAGAACAGGACAGTCCAGAATCGGAAAGTAAGCCTAAATTTTCTCACGAGAGAAAAATGACAGAATTGTCCGGAGTTGGACAGAATTGTCCGGAGTTGGACAAAATTGTCCAAACTAAGACAGAATTGTCCGGAGTTGGACAGAATTGTCCAAATCGAGAGCTAGAATCCTTGTACAGCAATGGTTCTAACTCTCCTCAGATCTCTCAGACTTATACAGAATTTATTCAGACTCTCTCAGAAGACGAGCGAGCGAATTTTTTGAATTTCTGTGAGCAATTAACTGCAAATCTCAGTCAACCAGTCAACGACATTGAAGCTTGGTTAGCTCATAAGAATAAAGCTGGACAAAATCGCTGGGAAGTTTACTACAAGAAATTCCTGGATTGGCAACAGGCGCAATCCAAAAAACCTCAAAGTCGTCGCAGTAGCCAAATGATGAAAAAGTTTCAAGAAGAAATTGAGCAACAGAGGCAGCAAGCTATGGAAAATTACGGTAAACAAACATGAATCAGTGACTACCTCAAAAAATTAAAACGAAACTAGAAAAGCTAGCTTGGGTAGCTGAACGTCAAACCCAAGAGCAAGAGGTAGAGAGAGCGAAGCGATCGCCTCGTCGCAAAAGCTTAGTCCAATGAAATTGAAAATCTCAAATTACCTATGGCTGAAGAACTAAGTTTTCAAGGGTTAGGTAGAGACCGCCTACCACCCCAAAACATCGAAGCAGAAGAGGCAATTTTGGGCGGAATTATGCTAGATCCAGAAGCAATAAGCAGAATTTGCGATCGCTTAATTCCAGAAGCCTTTTACATCAGCGCCCACAAAGATATTTATCAAGCTGCGCTGCGGCTGTTGAGCCAATCTTTACCTACAGATTTACTCTCAGTCACCAGTTGGCTGGCTGATCACAATTTACTTGAGCGTATTGGTGGGAGAAATAAATTAGCCACCCTTGTAGACCGCACAGTGTCAGCCGTTAACATCGATGCTTTAGCTGTTTTGGTGATGGACAAGTATCTGCGGCGGCAGTTGATTAAAGCGGGTAATGAAATTGTGCATCTGGGTTATGAGACCGAAAAAGAGTTACCAATTGTCCTAGATCAGGCAGAGCAAAAGGTTTTTCAAATATCTAATCAAACTATTACGAACAATACTGAACACAACAGCACGATTAATATTGCTGCTTACGAGGAATTAGATTCAGATAATCCCATCTACCCCACAGGACTTCATGAGCTTGATAATTTAATGCTGGGATTTGAAGATGGTACACTCACCATAGTTGGGGGTAGGCCATCAATGGGGAAATCTTTCATCGCGCTGTTCCTGGCGTTCCAGATGATACTGCTCCACGACTTACCTGTGGCTATCTTCTCGCTGGAGATGACAAAAAAGCAATTGGAGTACAGACTGTGGAGTTTAATTAGTGTTACCAATGCCTACAAGCATTTAGACTTGATCCCACTGAAGAGCGATCGCATCCGCAGACATCGTTCAGGTAATCAACCTTTAGAGGGCTGGGAATTCACCAGTATTGCCAAAATTGTTGGTATCGCCTCAGAATTACCGCTTTATATGAATGACTCAAGAGGCATTACTGTTTCTGGAATTGCTTCCGAATGTCGTCAGATAAAAGCTAAAGAGGGAAAGCTGGGATTAGTTGTAGTCGATTACCTGCAAATGATGGCAGAAGACTCTGGGGGTAATCGCAGTTATGAATTAGGAGATGTCGCCAGGGGACTTTACAAAATGGCTGGTGATTTAAATGTTCCTGTGTTGGCACTTTCTCAAATTTCTAGGGGAGTAGAGAGTAGGCAGAATAAGCGTCCTATGATGAGTGACCTCAGCCAGTCGGGAATTTTAGAGATGGTTGCCGATAATATTATCTTGGCTTACCGGGATGAGTACTATAACTCAGATACAGAAGACCAAGGAATTCTAGAACTTATCATGGCTAAATCTCGCCACGGCGATACAGGCACAGCAACAGTGTTTTTTGACAAGTCATATGGAATTATCCGGAATTTGGGGTGATGAAAGCTGTTGGCAGGCGAAAGTATAGCATTCCTTATTCCCACCATGTATACTTAAAAACAGCCTCTCACGACGCTGACAATGACTGTTAAACCGCAGAAAATCCTGATATTAGCTGCAAATACCACCAATACATCACGATTACGCCTCGATCAAGAATTGCGTGATATCAAGGAAGGCTTGCAACGGTCGCTCAATCAGGATAACTTTGACTTACGCTATGATTTAGCAGTCCGTCCGAGGGATATTCGCCGCGCTATTTTGGATTATCTCCCGAATATTATCCACTTTTCTGGGCATGGTGCAGGGATACAAGGACTAGCTTTTGAGGATGAAACGGGAAAAGCACAGCTAGTTACGAGAGAAGCATTAGCTGGATTATTTGGACAGTTTTCTAAACAAGTAGAGTGTGTGCTGTTGAATGCTTGTTACTCGGAAGTTCAAGCAGATGCTATTTACCAACACATTAATTATGTGATTGGGATGAACGATCAAATCGGAGATAAAGCCGCGATTGAGTTTGTTGTGGGTTTTTACGATGCGCTTCTGGCTTACAATCCCGAATATGATGAAGGTGCGCCCGTAGAATTTGCTTTTAATATTGCGCGGAATGCAATACAGTTGGCTGGTGTCTCTGGTGAGTTGATTCCTCAGCTTAAAAAAAAACCAATTTAACCCCCCTTCACCAACCTTTAGGCAATCTTACCAACGTCCCGGAGTTACCACCGCACTTTTTACCCCGTCCTGAAGAACTTGCACCCTTAAAACAGAAAGTATTATCTTCAACAAAGCAACTTGTGGGGATTACAGGGAAAAGTCGCCGTGTTGGTGTGCAAGGGATGGGCGGAATAGGTAAAACAGTCTTAGCTACAGCCTTAGCGCGAGATGAAGAAGTTAGACAGGCGTTTCCTGATGGGGTGTTTTGGCTAACATTTGGACAAACGCCCCAAATTTTAACTTGGCAATCCTATCTTGCTTCGGCGTTGGGTGAGAAGCAAGCGGCTTTTACCGAGGTGGGAGTGGCGAAAGCGCGGTTACGGGAGTTGTTTGCCGAGAAAGCTTGCTTGCTGATTTTGGATGATATCTGGCGTTTGGATGATGCGACGGCGTTTGATGTGTTAGGGGAACGCTGTCAGATGTTAATTACTACTCGTGATGGGGCGATAGTCACGGGGTTGGGAGGGGAAAAGTATCAGCTTGCGGTTTTAGGTAAACAACAGGCGTTAGAACTGTTGGCGAATTGGGCAAATCAACCGGAGATTTTGCAACCCAGCCCGCACAATGATGTTACTTTGCAGGTAGCGCGAGAATGTGGGTATTTGCCCTTAGCATTGGCGATGGTTGGGGCGATGATGCGGGGGAAACCTGCAAATCGCTGGCAAAATATTTTAGAAAAACTGCACAGTGCTGATTTAGAGAAAATCAAACAACAGTTTCCTAATTATCCTTATCCGAATTTACTCAAGGCAATTCAAGTGAGTGTGGACGATTTGGATGAGGATTGCCAACAGCGATATTTAGATTTTGCGCTGTTTCCTGAAGATACACCCATACCCGAAGCAGTTTTGCAAACTTTTTGGCAACCCTTGGGGTTAGATGAGTTCGATACCCAAGATGTCATTGATGAATTGGTGAGTAAATCTCTGGCTTTACGAGATGAAGCGGGAAATTTGCGGTTGCATAAGTTGCAGTTTGATTATGTCAGAAAGCAGCACCTCACTTTAGCAATTGAAGAAACAATAGTAGCCTATAATGTATTGCTGACTGTATTACCAGATGAAGCTTCTATTGGTGAAGAATTGGAAATAAATGTTTATTTCGGTTCATATAGTACAGACAAAAATGCCTATCTATTAGAAATCTCTTACAGCAAAACCATTGGTAGTGAACTGAATATAATTCTCACTGCTCCTGGCTTTCAATTTAACGGTAATAACACAACAAGCCTACTCCTTGACTACAACACCGCAAACATTAACCAAAGAGCAACTTTTCATCTTATAGCGCTGCGACCCGGACATACCAAAATCAAAGCAGAACTTTACTGCGGTGAAACCTACAAAACTACCCTTGAAGCAGAAGTAGAAGTTACCCCATTTGTACAAACAGAACTACGCCCACTCATTGCTGCCCGATCGCGTCCCGTCCCCCAACCAGATATAATTCTCCAAGTGCGTACTACTTGGAACGCAGATATCTCCGTGTGTACTTTCAATTATCACATCGATAGCTATCAACCACGCTTGCTGTTCGCGGATGACGTTGACTACAACTCACAGTCTTTATCTAATACTTGGGTTGAGCGATCGCACTCATTATTAAAAACCACCCTTGAGGAAGCAGCAAGTAGCGTCACAGAAGATTTCCGTTCTCGCCTTGTTTCTCTCGGTCGGTACCTGTTTCAATCCTTACTTCCAGAAGAACTGCAAAATACCTTTCGCACCATAGCCAGCTTTAATCAGCCTTTCACTTTACTGATATTAGCCGACCAGGATGCTTGGTTTCCTTGGGAATTATTACATGATGGGCAGAAATTTTTAGGCGATCGCTTTATTATTGGCCGATGGCTTTGGGAGTTAGAAAAATCACGGCCCTATGAGTTTCCTGTGGGTGCGGTAAATGTTGCCCATTATGCTAGTGTGGAACAACCTGAACTTTGGGCTGAGCTTTTGCAATCATCAGGCGCACCGCCACCTATTTCCATGCAAGCTGGTATATTTAATGATATTAGCTTGTTTGAATCAATACGTGGCTTGCATTTAATTCGCTATGGTCAATCTGTGGACACAACAAACCGCCAGGATGCGCCAGTGCGGGTGAATAGCAGTAGCGATATTCAGGATATTGAGCGTGAGATGCAACCAGCCAAGCTGAGTCTGCGTCGCAATCATCCTCTTGTATCTTTGAGTTATCTAAATGCAGGACAACCGGAATTAACAGCATTAGAGCAAACCTGGGCTTCTACCTTTATCAGAGCAGGTTGTAGCGCCTTTGTTGGTTCCCTCTGGGCGGTGCAACCGAATGTGGAAGCAGCTTTTGTTAGTGCTTTTTATAACAGCATTTGGGCAGGGCAAACTTTGAGTGTGGCGTTCCAAACTGCTCGCAGATTGGCTAAAACCGTTGTACCAGAATCCTTGGACTGGCTGGCTTATGTATTATTTGGCGATCCAATGGCGCGTCCTTACCGACCAGTACAGGGACAAGGCTATGCAGTTGTGGAACCAATTGGTCAAGAAATTGACGACCCTGTATCCCCAGGAAGCACAATAAGGTTTCGCGTTAGCCTGCGCCGTACCCCTCCTGTATGGTACGAGAATCGATTAATGGAAGTGGCTCTTGATTTAAGTTTTGATGATTTACGTGTTTTTATCGTCACGTCCGGATTGCAGGTTACTCCTGGTGATTCAATACTTATGACACGCACAGCTACAGGAGATTATTTAGGTTGGTTTACACTCACTGTCCCTACTGAAATGGAAAGTCGCTCAATTTTAGTTCAGGTTTACTTTGAGGATGGGATAGAACCTGTTCACAATTTGCGTTTTGCACTGAATATTGTTAAGCAAGACGGTGAGGCGCAATGAGAGGAATTAGCAGTCCAGTTGGTGTAAATTTGGCTATTTCTTGCTTAGAAATCCTCATCGAAAAAGATTACTACTCAATTGGTCGGTGGAGCTTTTCTAAACCAGATAATAAAGTTTTGGAAGTGCTGACAGAAGAAATTTTAGATTGTTTTGATACTTTAAGAATAACTCTCAATAAAGAAAAAAGTTTCGCATTAGATGCGGATTTGTGCCATCAATATTTAATCAAATTAGCTGAATGGGGACGAACAGCCTACCAAGCATTTTTTGGTGAAGATAGACCAAATAAAATTCTCACCAGTCGCTTAAACGAAAATGTAGCTCCAACCTTTGTTTCTGAAGTTACGCCCTTTCCTTGGGAGGTTTTATTTGAAGGGAGTGAAGAGGACTACGAACAGGGAAATCCTGATAAGTTTTGGGGACTGCGTTACACCCCGGCTCGGATTCTCAACCCAGAAAAAGATATCGCTGATTATGTTTTGGAGCAAGCCCAACCTTCAGATATGTTGTTTTGCTTGCATCACAGGTTGCTTCACGCTCATAAAAAAGAAAGGCCAGAAATTGAAAGATTGGTGAGGGTGACAGCAAAAGACCGCTTCACGTTGTTGGGGACAGCTTGCAATTTGACAAATGGTAAATCCTGCGATCCATTGGGTGATGATTTACTTAAATATCTTTACAAATCCAGCCACAATATGTTGCATTTTGCTTGTCATTGTAAGGAGAATAGGCTGGGGGATAAACTGCTGATTTCTTTTATTAAAGATGAGGAGATTACAGAAAATGGCTTGGTGCTAGAGTTGGAAACTTACAAATTTTTGTTGCGTCAGGGGAAATTTCTCTGTCAGCCGTTGGTGTTTCTTAATGCTTGTCAGTCGGCTGGGGGTGTGGATGAGTTACGGAGGACTTTCAATTTACCCAAGGTGTTTATTCAACATGGCGCGGCGGCGGTGATTGCTACAGCCTGTCCTGTACCTGATATGTTTGCGGCGGCATTTGCAAAAGTGTTTTATGAGTTTTTTCTGCGGGGACAGGTGGTGAGGGATGAAATAAGTGGGGAGAAAGTTGTTAAAATTATGACAATTGGGGAGGCGTTACGGGCGACGAGGTGGTATTTTTTGAAGGAGTTTAATAATCCATTGGGGTTGGCTTATGGGATTTATAGTCCGGCTGGTTATCGGGTGAGGCAGCCATCTGTTTTGGTAAAATTAATTGGTAGATAGTAATTTATACACATTTAAATGACTGTAATGTTAGGCACAGTACAGGGAGGACGTTATCGAATTCTACAAGAGATCAGCAGAAGTGGGTTTGATGTAACTTACCTTGCGGAAGACATTCACATTCCAGGTAGACCTAAATGCATAGTCAAAAAATTAGAGCCGTTACAACGTGACCCTTTCTCATTACAAGTAATCAAACGCTTGTTTGCATCAGAAGCAGAATTATTAGTGCGGCTAGGCGAACACGATCAAATTCCTAGAATCATAGCTTATTTTGAAGAATATCAGGAGCTTTTTTTAGTTCAAGAATTTATTGATGGGCATGATTTAAGCCGAGAAATTATTCCGGGTAAGCAATTAAGCGAAAGTTATGTCCTAACTCTACTACAAGATATATTGCAGATTCTAGAATTTGTTCATAATAATAATGTAATACATCGGGATATAAAACCATCCAATTTAATCAGACGTGCATCGGACGAAAAAATAATTATAATTGATTTTCTTGCAAGTAAACAATTAATTATTCGTACTAAAATAACTGAATCTCAAAAACAGGAACAAGACCGAACCGTATCTCAAAAACAGGAAGAAGACCAAACGGTTGCAATTGGTACTCCAGGCTATATGCCCACAGAACAAGCTCAGGGACAGCCTCGATTGAGCAGTGATATATATGCTGTAGGGATTACTGGAATCCAAGCCCTTACTGGAGTAAATCCTCGTGAGTTCCAAGAAGATCCCGCAACTGGTGAAATTATCTGGCGCAATCTAGTAAAAGTTACCCCTAAACTAGCAGCCATTTTAGATAAAATGGTGAGATATCATCATTCAGAGCGCTACCAGTCAGCGACTGAAGCTTTGCAAGCTATTCAAAATTTGAGTAAAACTCAATCACCTCTTCTTTTGCAAGAAGATCAGAACTATCAGATTTTACTGAATCAGTTAAAAAATTACTGGATTCAAGGCGTTTTAGAAAAAATTTTACAGGAAAAACCATCCATTCACTTCAAACTTGAATCAAAACTTGATGGATATATATATCCTCCTTCTGAAGAAACTCCGCATATCTTAACACCTGATGATATAAAGGTGATTCAATTTTTTGATTGGTATCATACTCTCCTTATTTTAGGTGAAGCTGGTGTCGGTAAAACAGTAATACTATTAGAGCTAGCTCGTGAGTTAATTGACCGCGCAGAACAAGATATTAGTCAACCTATTCCTATTATATTTAAGCTTTCCTCTTGGAATATCAAAAAAGGAGGAATTAATACTTGGTTTAGGAATCAAACTATAGAAGATTGGCTTATACAAGAATTTAAAAAAAATTATAATCTTCCTCAAGAAAACTTAAAAAAATGGATTGACAATAAACGAGTAATTTTATTACTTGATGGTTTGGAAGAAGTGAAAGTAAATTCACGAAATGCTTGCGTTATTGCAATCAATGAATTTTGTAAAGAATACGATATTGATATGGTAGTAACAAGTCGTATTCAGGACTATGAAAATCTCAAACAGCGATTAAGATTTCAGTCTGCTATCTACCTAAATCCTTATGTTCTGGAGAATGAATCCAGGCAAGAATTTGAATTAACAGAATCTGAAAGGATAACAGAAACGTCATCTGTTCCAGAAACAGCAATTGTATATGCTGTACTGCTAAGGGTATTAAAATATGAAATTTCGGTTGGTGGTGAATTAGAAGTCACTATAATTCTGGGTAATAGTGCGATTTTCGAGGAAAGTGCTTATCTAATTACAATTTCAAAAAACCAAACTTATAACAGTGAACTGAACATCATCCTCAACGCCCCAGGCTTCCAACTCAAAGGCGACAACACCGCCAGCCTACCTCTCGACCCCGACATCGCCCAAGAAACCCAAACCGCCTGCTTCCGCCTCACCGCCCTCCGCCCTGGTTCCACGAACATAACTGCTGAACTCTACCGAGGCGACACCTTCGAGACAAAACTAGAAACCCAAATCCAAGTCGCTGACATTGACGAAGCAACCTTCATCCCTCAAAGTATTACCACCCAACCTCGTCCTGTTCCTCAACCAGATTTCATCCTCCGTATCCAAACAATCTGGAACGAAACAAACTCAATTTGCAAATTCCAATACCAACTCAAAAGCTTCCGGTTTCCCTCAGTATTTCCCGGTAACAACATTTATACACCAAACTCACTTTTAACGATTTGGATAGAACAGGTGCGGGGATTGCTAGCAACTACACTCGAAAACATATCTGATAATTTGCCCCAAGAGGGAAAATCTCGTTTGGTTTCCCTGGGTCAATATTTATTTGGACATATCTTCCCCACGGAACTACAAACCGACTTTCGCAGTTTAATACCCCAAAATTCCACTTTTACACTTTTAATTCTCGCTGACCAAGAAGCCTGGATACCTTGGGAACTTTTGCACGACGGACAGAAATTTTTGGGCGATCGCTTCATCATTGGTCGTTGGATACAAGAATTAAACGACACTAGACCCTACGAATTTCCCGTAGGTGCGGTTAACGTCGCTCATTACGCCAACGTCGAACAACCTCAACTCTGGTCTACCCTCCTCGAAGCCCCCGGCGCACCTCCACCCCAGCCTTTACCAGCAGGTGTATTGCATGATTCCACTGAAGCTATCCGGGGTCTGCATTTAATTCGCTACAGTCAGTCCTCAGATGCAGACCTTCGTAACGCTCCCGTAACTTTAGATAATATCAACAACACAGAAGACATAGAACTCCAAATGCGTCCCGCCAAACTAAACCTGCGGCGCAATCGTCCATTTGTTACCTTGAGTTACGTAAAAACCGATGCAATAGAATTGACAGCATTAGAAAACACATGGGCATCTGCCTTTATCCGCGCTGGATGTAGCGGCTTCACAGGTTCCCTCTGGGCTGTAGAATCGTCTGTAGAAGCTGCCTTTATTAGCGGTTTCTACAACCGTCTGTGGGCTGGCGCTTCCTTGGGCGAAGCTTTTTATACTAGCCGTCAGTTAGCCCGTGCAGCTGCACCTGATTCCCTCGACTGGCTAGCCTATGTTCTGTTTGGCGACCCAATGGCGCGTCCTTACCGTCCCGTTCCTGGTGATGGCTATGCTATTGTCGAACCTATAGGACGGGAAATTGATGACCCATTGCCCCCTGGTGCCAGCATTCGTTTTCGTGTTACTTTGCGAAGAAATCCCCCTGTGTGGCATGAAGATAGAGTCATAGAAGTAGCAGAAAATCTCGTCTTTGAAAATCTACAGGTACATATCGTAACCTATGGTCTGCAAGTGATTCCAGATTTGCCCGTCACGATGACACTTACTGCTAAAGGTGATTATTTAGGCTGGTTTACCCTAGTTGTACCTAATGAAATTACTGAAAAGTCAGCTTTAGTTCAGGTGTACTTTGCAGATGGAATGCGACCAATTCATAGCCTAAATTTCTCTCTCAAAATTGAGAATGGGAGGGAAGAATGAGCGGTATTAGTAGCGCTATTCGCCATCAAACAATGGCATCTTTTTTACCAATTGTAATCCCTAAAGAAAATTATTATAATATTGGCTGGCAAAAGTTTAACATAACTGCTAGTGATGAAGAACTTCTAAAATTTACAAATAATGTTTTAGAGTCTTTTTGGAGACTAGAAAAAGCAATTAATCAAGCCAAAAGTATCAAATTAGATGCGGTAACTTGCCAGGAAGAAATGAGAGAATTGGCAAAGTGGGGTTTAGCAGCTTACCGCAGATTTTTTGAAGAGGAAGGCTCCCGTCAAATTATCGAAGGTCGTTGTAAAATGATGGGCAGCGAAACCCCAGCGCCTACCTTTATATCTGAGCGGGTACTTTTTCCTTGGGAAGTACTGTATGCAGGGGATAATTATCAAGAAGCTAATCCAGAAATGTTTTGGGGACTGCGCTACACTCCCGCTCGAATTCTTACTCCCGAAAAAGATATTTCTCGCTTTTTGGCAGACAGAACCACACCATTAGATATGATGTTTTGTCTGCATCATCGACTGCGAGAAGCTCATCAAAATGAATGGCTACTAATTCAAAAATTGATTCGCACCTTGCAAAATAGCCGTTGTTCTCTGCTTTCAGCAGTAGGCAAATTAACAAAAATTGAAAATGGAGAAAACTTACTTGATTATTTTATAGAAGCTAACCATAATATTTTGCACTTTGCTTGTCACTGTCTATCAGAAGAACTAGATGTAGATACCCTGCTATTTTCTCTGTTAAAGGATGAAGGACAAGAAGGCGAACCTTTAGTGATTAAATTAGGGGCTATATCTTTCATTTTGGTAAAAGAAGATAAACGATTTCAGTGTCAACCATTAGTCTTTCTCAATGCTTGTCAGTCAGCAGGTGGAACTGATGCTTTACGCAAAACTTTTAACTTACCCCAAATGTTTATTAAGCGGGGTGCTGAGGCGGTAATTGCAACCGCTTGTCCAGTTCCTGACCGATTTGCTGCGGCGTTTGCTCAACAATTTTATACGTTTTTTATAGATAAACAAATGACAATTGGGGAAGCCCTACAAGCTACCCGCAGATATTTTATAGAAGAGTACAATAACCCTTTAGGTCTGGCTTATGGTCTTTATAGTCCGCCTTACTATCGACTAACTCAACCCCTGGCTACAGTAGGTGTCGCCTAATGACAAACTACCCATCTACCTCAGCAATAACTCAAGCAGAATTAGATAAGTTACTGACGCAACTGCAACAACTGCGCTCCTCAATTACTACTGCAAGGGAAACAATTGCACCATTGGAAACAAATCTTGCAGCAGCTTACAACGAATTTCAGGCAGTTGTTGGTACATTACGTCGCCAGTCGATGCGCTTACAAGCAGAAATTTCCTCTCTTCGTAGCCAAATTCAACGTTTCACCCAGGATGAAGACGACACCCAACAGCAGGATGTAGTAAACGATAATTTTCTCTACAAGGAAGAACAAACAACAGAATCTACCCAAAAAGACCCAGAAGCAATTGATAAAGATATGCTACTGGAGCATATTTTTCGGTTACTAGATCCTGATGTCAACGCTGAGGATGCAGAGTTACTCGCTAATCTCCAGGGTTTATGCAGTGACGCGGCTGCTAGTTTAGCCGATGTTTTAGAAGAATTACCTTGGGGAGTAGTTTGGACAACTCGGAACTCCCAAGAAAACTTGACACAGCAGTACCAGCGTTTGAAGGTTTGGGAGGGAGCGTTAAACCGACAGCTACAAAATTTAAAACAAGCAACAGAACGGTTGTATAAAGATTCACGTTATGGACTTTGGCAGCAACAGCAAAAAAGTCAAGAACACTGGCATAATTTTCTCAATCAATGTATTGAACAGCAGCAAGACCAGAATTACGAATTACAAGCTGAGTTAGACAAATTAAAAGAGGAGTGGGGGCGCATTACTAGCACCAACAGATTATGAGTAGTAAAGACTACCAACTTGATTTACCCGTGCCAGTAGGGGGAGAAGATTTGCCCATCCCCGTTGCTGATGCTGCACCGCAACAAGAACAACCCAGTGATAAAGCTTTTTTGGAGTGGGGTAACTTAGTTAGTCAGCGTCATGTCCGTCACTTAGCTTTTGACCTGACACAAGAAAATTTATGGTTGGCGACTGGGGGAGGGATACTGCACTGGAAGCTGGAATTAAATCGATTTGTGAGATACACCAGCGAACATGGTTTGCCAGGTAACTCAGTGTTAGCAGTTGCTGTAGATGGTGCAAGCCAAGTTTGGGCTGCTCATGAACAATTTGGAATTTATTATCTAAAAAATGATACTTGGCGACCTTACCGCATTCTGGGCGAGGTAAAGGTCAGTTGTTTGACCTTGGACTCTACTGGTAAACTTTGGGCTGGAACTGCTAGCGGTATTTATGCTATCAACACTCCAGACCGCAAACCCGCTATAGAATTACCTCCTGCTGGGTTTCCTCCAAGAGCAATGGCGATCGCCAACGAAAATGATATTTGGTTGTGCAATGCTCAAGGCGTTTATAATTATAAAAATGCTAGTTGGATGCGTACTAGCGACAGCGTGCAGCCGGATTTTCTCACGTTAGTTCGTCAAGGTAAAAACTTGTGGTTAGGTACTTTTCGCGGACTGGTACGCATTGACTTGGTAACAAACAAACTGCACAAAATTAATACTACATATCCTGGTGAAGTTACTGCCCTAGCTCCTCATCCGCAAGGAGTTTGGGCAGCTTGCGGTGGACAGGTGGGTTTAGCAACAGAAACAGGTTGGACACCACTGGAAGAAAAGCGATTTAATGCTCCCATCACCAGCTTGCTAACAGGTAGTGATAATCAAGTATGGATTGGTACTCATGATGGACTACTGCGTGGCGAGAACAAGCAAATACTTTTGCACTTAACAGACAATCCCCCTGATGTCATTGGGTTAGCTTCCCGCGAAAAATATCCACCCACTTTCAGCAGTTTAGTGCAAGCGCTGTCAGTGCAGCAATTGGCAGACTGTTCTATTTTATGGATTGGGACGACACAAGGTTTATTTCGATATGACTTATTTACCGAAAGTTGGCGGCGCTATGGACAACTTGCTAACCAAGATATCCGCGCTATCATAACCAGTCAAGACCAAGAAACTATTTGGGTTGCGAGTTGGAGTAGCGGTTTACATGGCTTAAAACAGCAGAATGAACTCCAAACCGCGCCCAATATTTCTGAACCAATTTTAACCCTAGCTGCTGGAAGCGATCGCTACTGGGCAATTGGCTTAGATGGTCTTTATCACTACAAAGATTCAGCTTGGTTACAAGTAATTTCCAACAAGGAATTACCCGTTAGGGGATGGCTGCAAGCAATTACCCAAGCCGTTACAAACCATATTTGGCTAGGAACTTCAGCAGGATTGTTGTTATATAAAACTGATACAAAACGACTGACCCCCATTATTGGTAACTTAGGTAGCGCAGATGTGCGATCGCTACTAGCAATTAATAGAGATGAGTCGGAACAGGTTTGGGTGGGTACAAGTCAGGGATTATATCTAGGTAATATTGACAATTGGGAACCAATACCTGAGCTTGAAAACCGAATCATAACAGCATTGGTATGGGATAGAGACAACAGTAGTTTATGGGTTGGAACAGATAAGGGGCTATTTTGTTTACTGAGTCAGGGTAATAGCTGGAAAATCAATGAATTTAACATTCACAATAGTGGCTTAGGGGCAAATCGAGTTATAGCACTGGACATCAGCACTGGTGAAGATAAAGAGACTAAATTATGGGTAGGTACAGCTTGCGGTTTAAGTTGCTACACATATTAAAAAATCTAAAATTAAAAGGGGAGTAGACAGTGAGTGAGGTAGATGTTTTAGGGATTGATTTAGGGACAACTAATTCAGCCATTGCCATTTGGGAACCAGACACAGGAAAAGCGAGAGTTTTATCCAACTCAGAAGGTGATCGCCTCACTCCGTCAGTTGTTATGTTTGATACCCAAAAAAATCAACACATCGTTGGTAAATCAGCATTAAGTTTTATTACCAGCCACCCTAGTGAAGTCATCTACTCCGTAAAACGCTTTATGGGCTGTACCTTTCGTGATGAACGGGTACGTAACGACCAAACTCAAGTTACCTATAATATCGCCGAAATGCAGCAGAGCAAAGTTGCTATTCTTGTAGGCGAAGAAACTTTTACACCTCCGCAGATTTCTGCTCAAATCTTGCGTAAGCTGAAGGAAGATGCTGAAGCAACTTTGGGTAAAACAATCTCCCAAGCTGTCATTACCGTTCCTGCTTATTTTAGTGAATCTCAGCGTCAGGCAACAAAAGAAGCTGGAGAATTAGCTGGTTTGCGAGTTCCGCGAATCATTAATGAACCAACTGCTGCGGCTTTAGCCTTTGGTTTGGGTACAGAACCCCAAACCGTAGCAGTGTATGACTTGGGTGGTGGTACATTCGATATCTCAATTCTGCGGATTGAAAAGGGTTTGTTTCGGGTAAAGGCTACTAGCGGCGATACCCATTTAGGTGGGGATGATTTTGATTTGGAAATTGTCACATGGCTGAAAGCTGCGTTTCAGCAGCAGCATGGTGTAGATTTATCTATTGAGCAAGATAGTGGCGTGCGATCGCAGTTACGCAAAGCCGCAGAAGCTGCCAAAATTGCTTTAACTAAAAGTACAGAATATCAAGTTAGCATTCCCAATCTTTTCACCATAGAAAGCCAGTGTTTGGGGCTAGAAGCAACATTAACTCGGACTGAGTTAGAAAAACTTGTGCAACTTTTGATCAACCGCACCTTAGATATCTGTGATGCGACTTTAAAAGAAGCAAAGTTGGAAGCTACAGATATTGATCAAGTGTTATTGGTTGGTGGACAAACCAGATTACCTGCTATCAAAGAAGCATTACGCGATCGCTTCGGTTGGAAAATCAATGATTCTGTAAATCCAGATGAAGCTGTAGCTAGAGGTGCGGCGGTATTGGGTGCAAGATTATGCGGTTATCTTCGGGATGAGGTGAAACTCTGGGATGTAACGCCTTTGTCTTTAGGACTTGAGTTAGCTAACGGCAAGATGGATGCAATTATTAGTGCCAATGAACCAATACCAGTTACCAAGTGGCGTAAGGGTTCCCAGGCTTTTACTACTCAGCGCGATGGACAAGAAAGTATCCGCTTCCGCATTTACCAAGGTGAACGACCAATTGCCGGGGACAATGAATTTATCGGTGAAGTAGTTCTCAACCTAGCTACTGCCCGTCCGGCTGGAGAAGTTCGGGTTAATTGTAAGTTCACAGTTGACCACGATGGTATTCTCCATGTTTTAGCGGAAGATACCAGCACCGATGGGCAACCTGTGGAGAAAACGTTTGACCGCTTTTATCGCTTGACTCAGCAAGAGGTAGAGAAGAAGCTGGAAGAGGCGAAAGTGCATGAAAATGAAGACGCTGTGACTAATCGGATTTTTCAGTTAGAAGAAGAGATAACCCGACTGCAACGCGCGATCAATCAAGACAAGTCATCTGATCATCTCCTACTAGAAAATTTAGGAAACTTGCAAGCTGCTATTAATAGCCGCGATGTTAACCAAGCAGAGGAACTACTTGCCGAACTCAAAAGCAAAATAATCAACTAACAGTTTGTGTAATTTTCGGTAATCGCAGCGATAAATTTGTATAAAAAGAAGAAACTTAAATACGAAATTTTACAACATGACTCACAATGAGCGTCACTGGACTGTGATGGTTTACATGGCTGGGGACAACGGTAAGGTTTTCGAGCAACTACAAGGTAAACGCTTGATGGCCCCAATGGAAGCACAAGGCTATCAAGACATTGCAGAGATGGAAGCAGTCGGCTCTACACCAGAAGTGGTTGTGTTAGTGCAGTTTGATACTTTATCTGACCGCGAACACACATACCGCATATATATCCGCCCTTCAGAAGAACCCAGGCAAATTGAAAATATCCCAGAGCAGAATACGGGCGATCCTCGTGCATTACGAGACTTTATTGTTTGGGGGATTGAGAATTACCCGGCCGAAAACTACGCAGTAATTTTGTGGAATCACGGTACTGGCTGGAAAGAAGATGACATCTATGCTTTTGCGCGATCGCGTGGTGTGGAAATTCAAGCGAGTCAGGATGAAGTGCGTTCCCTTACCCGAAATCATCGGCGGTTGTCTCGTGCTTTTTTCCTTTCGTCAATTACGGAAGTGCTGCAACTAGATGATGAAGATTCGCGGGCGATCGCATTTGATGATTCTTCCCTAGACTTTCTTGATAATGCCAAACTTCAGCAGGCTTTTCAGGAAGCAGAAGCAATTACGTGTAAAAAAGTTAGCTTAATTGGTATGGATGCCTGTTTAATGGGCATGGTGGAAGTGGCTTATCAACTACGGGCTAATGCTAATTACATGGTTGCATCCCAAGAAGTAGAACCCCTAACAGGTTATCCCTACACAGCAATTTTGCAGAATTTAACCGCCCATCCAGAAATAACATCGGAGGCGTTAGCAAAGTTAATTGTACAGGAGTACGGGCGCTACTACGAGGGAGAATTGCGGGGTAGCGTAATTCCAATTACCCAATCAGCAACAAATTTAAAAGTGGTTGAGAAACTGGCTGATTCTTTGGGAAGATTGGCAACGATTTTGCGTCAATTGGTTTCAGAAGAAGACATTTATACTGAGAAAGCAATGTATCATGCTCAACGTAAAGCTGTGCGTTTTAAGGATAGTGACTTTGTAGATTTGTATGATTTTTTGAAAGTTTTGCAGGATAAATACGCTGGGGATAGTGATGAATTAACCCAGGTTATTGATGAAGTGATGAATTTGATGATTGTTGAAGTTGAACCGCAGTTAATTTTAGCAAATGTAACTTCTGGGGTGAGATTTGAGCGAGTTAAGGGATTGTCAATTTATTCTCCGGTGAGAGGCTATTCTCAGTTTTATGACAGGTCAGATTTTGCTGCTTGCGGGTGGGGGGAGTTTTTACAGAGGCTTAATGATTTGGTTTAACGATTGTGTATCAAGCCTAAGTAGAAATTTTGACCAGCTTAGGCAGATTTTATTAGAAAAATAATATTTTTTAACTACCAATGATTTCAACTGTTGTCAGAGAATCGATAGAAATTTGAGAATTTTCTATAATTTCGTATGCCTCATCATCGGAAATATCTTGAGATGTAATATTTTCTGATGTTGGGTGAACTGAAACAAAACCCTCTACCATTAGTGAATAGTCTTGTCCTGCCCAGAAATGATGGTCATTCCAATCATCATCTAAAATTGAAATAGAATCTTCTTCATCTCCCATAGCATAATAGTCCGCTTTATATATGAAATATGTCAATTTACATTGAACTATGAGATTAAAAGGTATCACAAAATAACTTCCATAGTTTTCAACGTTATTAAAATTGAAATTAATTTCTTCTATTTGTTCAACTTCATCAATAGTTCCTTCGTTATTATCATTAGGTATTAGAAAAGAGGTAACAGTTCTTCCATGAAGCATACTACTTAATTCAGACTCAATCTCGTAAAATATCAAATTATGATTTAAATAAATTACATTTATAAGCTTATTAATTGATAATGTTGCTTCAGATATTAATTTTTCTCCTCTAGCTATAACTTCTTTATCAAGGTCTAACGAGACGTTTTTTTCATAATCTACATTTTCTCCCTGATATACACCATTTTCATATTCTTGATATGAATCTTCAAGTAACTTAGGTTCTTTTATGGAAATTTCAACAGTACCCTCTTCGATATCACTTTCAGGTAATTCGTACTCCCCGCTACTTAAGATAGCTAGCACCATTTCTATCTCTTGTTCTTGATCTAAGTTAACGCCTAAACTCTCGCCATCAGTCTCAGTTATAAATTCAAGGACTTGATTCAGATGGATCTGGACAGCTTGTTGATCTAATACACCACGAATCCTCTCTCCCTCATCATAAGTAGACCAATATCTGTTATACTTGACAAAAACGTTACCATCAAAATCTGGTTTTAATGTTTGAATTGCTAACTCTACAAATGATTCAAAATCAAGGTATTCGTTCTTGTATATAGCAGATAATAATAGCTCTAAGTCTTCCAAACAATCATAATTCTCGTTGATAAACTCAATAAAAACATCTTGCTCTAGTTTACCGTACAGGTAGGAGAGAATTTTACCTAACTGTTTGTTGCCTATACTTATAAATTCATTGAGTTTAGAGACTATGCCTTGCTGCTCACCATGTGAAACAGCCGCCATTGCTTTAGAATAAACTAGTAAAGGTGTAAAACCTGCTTCTAATAAAGGCTCCGCCAAAGTCTCAAACAATGAATTAAGTCGCAACACTTCTCCAATATCTTTTTGTTCCACTCTTTGATTCAGCGCTTGTGCTAACTCCTGCGCCGCTTCATCCGGTTTAGTATATGCCAACGCTGTCCACTCCTGCGCTTGCCGCAAATCCTGCGTATCTGCATCATCATCAGTTAGTCGCTGCGCTACATAATCTAATAAAAATTCCCCTAGTTCATCAAATCTTTCTTGTCCAAATTCCTCCTTCAATTCCCGTAATAGTAAATTGCGATCGCTAATATCCATCTCATACATCTCATAACCTACCTGCCGACACAACCGCGACAGCAACACATGAGCAACTGCCACCCAAGGGGCTTGAGGAAGAAAGTTTGCCCAAATTTGGTAAAGTAAATCAGGTGTCAGTACCAAAGGAAACGCCGCATGACGAGCTAAGTTGCGGTGTGCTTCCCCAAACTGCTGGGCAAACCCTTCAACCCGTCTTTGGGCAATTCTCATCGCACGACTTTGGTTAATATCTGCCGTCACATCAGCCATGAGTACATTACCTCCCCAGCGATATATCGACCCCGCAACACAGTAATTGCTGCATTCATTCCCTGCGGACTCATCTCAAACATCGGCACAAAACGGGCAATTTCCTCAGCCGTAGTTTGCCGCCAGCATTCACTAGGCATGGGATTCAACCAAGCAAAATAACGCACCGACTGCTGTAACTGCTCAATCCATACCTTAGTATTATCAACCCGTTCTGGGTCAAAATTCCCCCGTGCTGCTCCGGCATCGCTAATAATTAATACAGCAGATCGTTCGCCTATTTCCTCTAACATTTCAGAAACAGCCTTGACCTCAAGCATCGCTGGATGTCGATACAAGTATTCATCTGGGTAGTCGTGAAAATAAAATACATTGGTTGTTCTCAACCGTCCTCCCCGTTGTGCCGTTTCCACCAACTGCCGCGATAAATCGTGAAACGGAACCATTGAGCCTTCCTGGTCAATTAGTAGCACCAAATCCGTGCGATTTGTACGCGGTGGCATCATCACAGGTTGCTGTAAAATACCTTCACGCCCAATTTTTGCCACCGTCGCTTCCACATCTAATTCTGTAGGTACTCCTTGGCGCACCGGACGACGCAGATAACGCCAGCATTGCTTCATTTGTCGCTTAGTCACAGGGAAATATTCTGTCAACAGCATATAACGAGGGCGTTTGCGTTCCCTATCCCTGCGAATACTCCGCACCGCTTGGACAGCTTGCACTGGTTCTGGTGTAATAGTGGGAGTTGTTTCTAAATTAGATATTACTTCATCATCAAAAGGAAATTCTTCAGATGTAGCTGTTTCAATTGAGTCGGATTCATCATTTTCTGGTGTAAATGATTCTGAAATTAAAGTTGAAATGTCATTACTAGATGTAGGTTCATTCAAAGATTCTGGAGAATGTATAGGGTGTAATTCGATTTGTTTCCACATCTCCCCAAATAAGCGTTGAATCAGGCGATTTTCTTCTTCAGATTTTGCCCACAACATACAGCAAAGCTGCTCTAATTCCTGGCGACTATTGACACTAAACCCGGCTTTGAAACTACGCACAACCACTAAATATTCTTCAACCCCCAACGGCAAACCATGTCTCTGTCGCAGGCTGTTAAAAATATCTAGCAGTGGTAGTTCTTCAAGTTTCATATTTTTTTAAATACCGCAGATGATCTTCTCATTTCTTTAACAGAACTTCTGGAAAAGGTATTTCTCCCTCTAACTGCTTTAACACCTCATCTTCAGGAAATTGCCGCAACACTGCAAACCAATCTAACAACTCACTGGTGCTAACTTTTTTACCTGCTTTCCCCTTCTCCATTTTCTGCCGCAATTCACTAAAACGCTGCACCGCAGCTTCCACTAAATCGGGTGAAGATTCCGAAAAGTGTGACGTGACAATATTAGCTAATTGTGGGTATGGAAACTGAATATAATAAAACAGACAACGCCGCAGGAAAGCATCTGGTAAATCCTTTTCATCGTTGCTAGTAACGATAATAATTGGAGGGTAATTTGCTTTGACTTCTTCTCCCTTTTCTTCAATTGTAAATTTCTGTTCATCTAACTCCCGTAACAAATCATTGGGGAAGTCAATATCAGCTTTATCAATTTCATCAATTAAAACTACGGTGCGCTGTTCATTTTTAAACGCACGTCCCAAAGGCCCCAATTTGATATAGTTATCTAAATCCTTGACTTGAGAATTGCTTGCTTCCCCCATGCGAGAAAGTTGAGCATCATGCAAACGACCAACTGCATCGTAGGTGTAAAGTCCATCCCTTGCCCTGGTTGTAGACTTAATAGACCAAGCTTCATAGGGTAAGCCCAATTCGTAAGCTACCGCTTGTGCTAAAGTCGTTTTACCGCATCCTGGTTCACCTTTGAGCAATAAGGGGCGTTTTTCTAAGAAAATTGCCAGATTAACAGCTTGAATGAGTTCTGGTGATGGTAAGTAAGGAGAGAGTCCGTAGTTTTGGCACTCTTGGGGTGAAATTGGCTTGCCTGTATAATATTGCTTGCCATTGGCAGTGAGTACACTTGCTAAATCAACCATTGAGCCAAATCTCCTTCCCAACTCAAATCAAAGTGCGTGCAAATTTCTTCATACACAAATTGAGGAATGCCGTTATCGGACTTTTCCCATAATCGCTGATAAGTTAAATCACTAGGTATCTGCAAATCACGAAATACTTTCATATCACTTAGCCAATCTTTTAAGACATCGGTTGAAAAAGGGCTAACGGGTGGCAAGTACAGGGGGAGTCGAGGATACTCCGGTTCATCAAATTGCTTTGCCAGCTTTATTTGTGACTTACAAACATTACTACAATTATCAACCAGGAACATTAACAAATGTGTATCCTTCTCTGGTGGATCGAGTTTTCCTTTATTCACTAACGGTTCCCAAAACTCTAGAAGCCAATCTTCAAGAATTTTGGGTGGCATACAGTCAACTTTTTCAAAGATAAAAATGACATCTTTTGTTTGCCAGCGATCGCAAATTTTTTCGAGAATGTCCTCTGGTTTAGGTTTAGTATCTATTGGCTCTACAAACGAACGAGCTAGCTGTTTCCATAAGCGTTCAGTACTGCGGTAAGCCGCATTATTAGTTACATCATTTTTAATGGGAGAGTTATTCTTCCATGCTGGCTTAATTCGGAATAAACGATTTACCAATAACTCTTGTCCACAGTCAGGTTCGCCGTGAACCAAAAATGCTGCTGTTCGATGCTGTTCCAATACATCTTCCACTAATCGTACTTGCTGCTTAAAGTCCATTTGCAGCAGTAAATCAAACAGTAAATGTGGAGGTGTAGAAATAGTTCGGGTTGTTGCTGGAGCCAGAAATTCTACAATCAGTGCATCTATATTAGCTTGGTCATCAAAGCCCACATACTCACGAATCACCTCTAACAAAGCACAAATTGCTGGTTTCCCTGGAGTAATTTCACTAAAGTCCCCCAGTTTTACCAACATATCAACGATAAACGAATCAGTAGTTAAACTCCAATCCAGACGGTTTAACACAGATGTACCAAGCAACGCCCTTGTTAAATGTCCTCGACGCTCTTCTTTATTCTCCATCAGAGGTCTGAGCAGAGGCAATAATTTATGTATTAAGTCGCTACCTATTGCCATCAGTTCACTAGTAATAGAAAGGGGTGTATATGCCTGGGAAGTTTTGGTTATAATACCACTTGTATTAGTTTTATCACGTTTGCAATTAAACAGATATACGCAAAATTAGCAAGATACACCCCAAATCCTAATTTTTTTATCATCAGTGCCAGTAACTAAAATTTTGCCATTAGGGCTGAAAGCCAGAGAATTTACGAGACTTTTAATTTCAAAAGTCTGTATCAGTTCTCCTGTTTGATAATTCCAAATCCTCATGGTATTATCTTCACTTCCACTGGCAATGATTTTTTCTGTCGGACTAAATGCGATCGCATTCACAGAATCTTTGTGTCCAGTAAGGATACGTAGTTCTGTTCCATTGCTTGTATTCCATAGCTTTATCGGTGGATTAGTAACACCATTCTCTCCAATACTACTACTTCCACTAGCAATGGTTTCTCCATCAGGGCTAATAGCAACTGACCTAATTGACCCTACCGAACGGTCAAGCCATGATACCATCGAACTAAAAAAGTCGGAAGGGCGATTTAGGGTACGTATTCTCTCGCCATTGCGCCAATTCCAAATTATGATTGCACCATCAATCCCACCACTGACTAAAAACCGCCCATCACGACTAAAAGTAATAGAATTGACATCCCATCCGTGTCCTCTTAAAGTACGTATCTGTTTTTGACTACCGAGATGCCAAAGTCTAATAGCTGCGTCAAAATGTCCAGTGGCGAGGGTTTGCCCATCAGGACTAAAGGCTACACAACTAGTTCTTAAAGCAACCAAAGAACTACCTAAAGTTTGTTTAACTCTACCTGTGCATACATCCCACAGCTTGATATTTCCATACAGATACTCCACATCGCTGGCACTTGCCAAAGTTTGCCCATCTGGGCTAAAGTCAACAGCAAACACTGAACTGGAATGTCCTGTGAGAGTAGTTAGCAATTCTCCAGTCGTCAATTTCCATAATTTAATTGTG
Source organism: Calothrix sp. FACHB-168 (assembly GCF_963889195.1). NCBI lineage: Bacteria > Bacillati > Cyanobacteriota > Cyanophyceae > Nostocales > Calotrichaceae > Calothrix > Calothrix sp. FACHB-168. The sequence goes on along the minus strand of NZ_CAWPNJ010000026.1, from coordinate 1,066 downwards.
CAATCGCTACTGCCACTTGCAAGTATTTTTCCATCTGGGCTAATAGCAACAGATAATATAGAATTATTATGTCCACTCAAGGTCTTGATATTTCTGTAGCGATTATCTAAACTATCTACTTGTTTTTTTGATGCGCTTTGATTACGAACATAATGAAGATTAATTTTTTGCAGTAAATTATCAATTTCTAGCTGTTTGTCTACACCGACATTTTCACGAATCACCTCTAATAAAGCACAAATTGCAGGTTTCCCAGAAGTAGTTTCTCCAAATACTAGGAGTTCGTTTACCATGTGGGGAATGAATACATCTACAGGTGTATCCCATACCAGACGATTCAAAACATTTGCATTAATTCCTAAAGCAATGACAAGATAAGAGCGGCGTTGTTGTTTATCCCACATAAAAGGGCTGAGGATAAGCAATAATTCTTGAATAATTTCCCCACTGATTTCTGGCATCTAAATTACCTCTGCAACTTTGTGTAAATTTCCGGTGCATTGTTTTTCAGGTCGTTTAAAATAGCGATCGCACTCGTTCCAGCATTACGTAAATACTTCTGTTGCGTATTTGGTTCGAGTAGCATCCCACCGCTATGGTGAATACCTACCACTTGGAAATCATCATCGAAAACAGGCGATCCCGATGAACCTGGTTCTGTACTCGTAGTATATTGCAACACTTGATTATCGGCGTAAGCGACAAAGTTATTCTGAAGCGAGATTTTCTTTAAATGACCGCCAGGATGCTGAATAATTGCTACACGCTCATCTCGCCGCATTAATTTACTTTTCAGGATTAAAGGCTCGCCAAAGTCAGGAACTTCCTTTAGAGTTACTACTGTATAATCTAACTCTCGATTAGTATAAAAAGTACTTCCAGCTAAAGCTCCAGTAGTCTGCGTTGGGCATTGTTTACCGTTAACATCCAGTTGATAATTAAAGCTAAAATCACTTTTCTCGGCTCTGGAGTTTAGACTAAACACATGACAAAGTAACTCAGGATAACTGAGTGACAAGCTTTACACCCAAAAATGGAAAAATCAACGAATTAAGTAGATTGTGGT
>NZ_CAWPNJ010000025.1:0-124200 GCF_963889195.1 Calothrix sp. FACHB-168 | reverse complement strand
GCATAGCGGCGCGTCATGATAGCATTCCTCCTGATTGACTCAACTCGTGCTCGGCTATCGATTCTAAACTAGATTGATACCTATTTGATGACACGCCCTAGTAATAACAATCGCGATCGCAGATGGTACTAAAGGTATCCATCCTCCCTGAATGATAATTACATAACAAGCGCCAGATAACAGCATTACTGCTGCACTGATAGTTATAGTTAAATATTTATTAGAAGAAAAAAACCAAGCTATTAACCCACCTGTTAATGACCAACTCCAAATCCAGATAATTTCCCCCCATTGTGTCCACACCCATAATAAAGGTCGATTATCTAAAGCGGCGCTGATAATTTGGCTTACCATCTGTGCTTGAATGGTAATTCCGGGTACGGTTTGCGATGGTCTTTTACCGGATGGTGTAGTCCAGTAATCGCTGCTATTATTACTCGTAACACCTATGAGTACAATTCGGTCTTTGATGGCGTTGAGGTTAACTTGTCCTGTGAGAACTTGGGTAAGAGTAACTTGGGGTGCGATCGCTTGAACTGATGGCGAAAACCGATAATTGAGTAAAATTTGACTACCTTGGGTATCTATTGATTGATAACCGCCTTTAGCTGTTTTTAACTGGGGGAAGGTTTTATTTCCGAGTTGTAAGTCCCAATCTGGGGTAAATTTGGCAGTAATTCCTCGTTGTTGTAAGTACATCAAGGCTAACCGCGTACTAAATGCATAAGCCGGTGTACAAGTTGAGGAAATTGGGTTAGGAGTCATCGCCAATAAATGACGGCGCAGTACGCTGTCGTCATCTTCGATAAAATGTGCAGAATATCAATTTCTGGCATAATCATCAACTTTTTCGTTACTTTGATTTGTAATGCGATCGCACTTTGATACAATCGGCGCGGAGTCCCTTGTCTGAGACATCACACCTTGATATCGATTGCGATCAACACAACATTGATTGCAATCAACATAACATTGACGCGAATCAACACAACATTGATTGCAATCAACACAACATTGACGCGAATCAACATAACATTGATTGCAATCAACACAACATTGACGACAATCAACACAACATTGATTGCAATCAACACAACATTGACGACAATCAACACAACATTGACGCGAATCAAAACGACTCCATCTACCTCCCATGCTCTGCGTGGGAGCGATGAAATTTATCATACCAATTTGAAAAAAGAATGCGAGAGATGGTAGGGGCATTGGCATTGCCATGCCCTCTAGAATATATTGATGTGCCGCAAACACTATTTAAATTGGTATCAGTTGTCGAGTAACCCAACACCCGGATAAATGTTGGGTTTCGCAAAGCCTCAACCCAACCTACAATTTTTTGCTCAAATGTGGCAATATAATTTTCTTGTGGGGTGGACATCTTGTCCGCCCAAAACTGGCGAGACGCCCATCCCACAAGAGTTTTACCTGCGACTGCGAAAACCCTGTTGTCCATTTACTGGATCAAACAGTACATCGTATCTGTCAAAAAATCCAATTCCCGGATTTAAAACTACAGGATTTTCCGCCTTAGGGTTAATATTCACGCTCCACACATTAAATCCGTCGCGATTTCCTGGTTTGACGCTGTAGTCAAAAATTCCCGGAATTGTCACCTTCACAGCATTCTCCGGACGCAATCTTCCAGGTTTGAGCTTACCCATAACAGCAGCAGATTGTAATTCTGTCGCACCGTTAATTACTCCTGTATCCGCAACCATAATACTATTGCAGGCATTTTTTACAGCAGTCCCAGCAATAGTTAAACAAACTCCATTCAGTTGCGAGTTCCATCTATTACCCGGTATATCATTAATCGTAGGTTGTTGACTTAAGGGAACCATGCTAAAACCTTCGCGATGATTAGCGGTTAAACCCAGAATTAAATTACCATTATTTTTCCCGCCACCATTACCACTAATAATCAATCCGCTACTGAGATTTCCTGGGAGTTTCCGCAAAGGATTATAGGGAAGTACAGCTTCGCCATAGTTGACGCCAATAATACCGGAAAATGCTGCACCACTTTTTGCAGAACAATTTGGTTTTTGCGGCAGACATTGACGACTGGTAACAATTTGTACAGGGATAGGTTCATCTGTAGGGATCAAACCAATCTGCATAATAGTGTAAGCTAATTCACCTTCTAAAACAGTGCCATCACTGAGAACTTCTTTGATAATTTGACCTGTTCTATTGATAGGCGCATTACCGAGAAATCCCGGCGGCACTCTCAACCCAGCCGAGCCTGTATCTATTAACACCCGTTTTGGCTGACCCCCAGCAACAGATACTTCCATAAAATAACCGCGTCCCCGTTGCCCCAGGGAACCTTTAGTATATAAAGGAACAGATATACTATTAAAGCTGGGCTTACGCGCAATCACCTGGGAAGTATCCCGCACAACCGGATTGGGGAATATTTCTTGAAAACCTGCTTGGCGTTGGGCTACTGGTTCTTGTCCATAATCCCACAGACTTTCATAATAGAAAAAGGTCACACCTAAACCCCGTTGTTGTGCTGCCCGCACTTGAGATTGAATTTGTTGTATAGAAACTGGGCGATTTCTCAAGCCTGTCATAATACCAACACCAGTCGGAATTAATTGTTGAGTTTCTATAATTTCTGGGCTGGTGAGTTTACTATTAAAACTATCCAAATCGTTACGATAAAGCTGGACAATTAACTCATCAACTACACCCAACCTTACCCAGTTCAGCCAATCTTGGAGTTGATATTTATAAGCAAAATCGTAGTAATTAGGAGATACAGAGAAAATTGCATTAGGTTTTCTCGCTTTCACTGCTCGATTTAGCTGCATCATAAAAGCAGTGATTTTATCTGCACGCCATTGCTTCCAAGCTTGGGCGTGGGGATTTGGTGGCGGTGGGCTACCAGTTTCTTGAGTATATAAGTTGATTGTGTATTTATCGTAGCCAAAATCAACCGGTAAACTCATGTGGTCGTCAAATTGAATGCCATCAGCGTTATACTGGGTAATAATTTCTAATACCAAATCAGTAATAAACTGTTGCACTTCTGGGTGAAAGGGATTCAGCCAAGCGACTTCACCCGCAGCGCTAATAGAAGTTTGGGTTCCATCTTGCTTTTGCGTCAGCCAATCGGGATGATTTGCGGCGAGTTCGGAAGTTAGGGGAGCCATAAAACCAAACTCAAACCAAGGAATAGCGAGTACTCCTTGGCTACGGGCTTGATTAACGATGTCTGCAATTATGTCTTGTCCTTCTTTACCTTTAAAATAAAAGGGAATACCTGCGCGTCGAGCTACAGCGCTGGGATATTTTGTATAACCATCATTCCAAACTAGGGGATAAATGGTGTTAAAGTTCAAGCGACGTAGTTCTGCAATAGTCTCTTGCAGTTTCGCGCGATCGCTCAAAATGTCAAAATCATTATTAGTTAGCCATACCCCGCGAATTTCTTCCTGGGGTGACGGCGAAATTTGCGCTGTTACTGGGGTGAGGTGATTGAGCAGCAATACTGTAGTCAAGGATAATGCAAAGAGAATCAACAGCGATCGCTTAATTAAGCGCGAAAGTCTATAAATAAAAGAAAATTGCATAATGAAAGACATTAGCTTACTTAGCAAGCTAAAAATTTTTATACCTTTATTGCGAACGTAATTTACCATTATCATCTAAATCAGCTTGCTAAAAATTCCCGACAATCCAAACATAAAATTACTGCATCAGATTTTCTGATGCAGTAGAGCTTAGTGAGATAATTGACGCCATCAACAGGTAATTAGTGCCAAAATCTCCTACTTTTGTCAACTTCGTCGTCAACAACTAGAAAAATTGAAAATGGGCATTGGGCATCCCTTCGACTTCGCTCAGGGCGAGTGGGCATTGGGCATTGAAACAATTTTGGATTTTAAATTTTAGATTTGAATCCACCCATCGCAAATCGTTCGACTGAGCGCTCACGACGAAGTCTAAAATCTAAAATTCCTTGTCTCCCTTATCGTATATAACAGGGTTTAAGACCCCTACGTCTATACGTAGTATCATTTTCAGACGGGGATTTATACCCCGACTGAAAATGTCTTTAATTTTGAATTTTGAATTTTGAATTTTGAATTGTTAACCCCCTTCCTCCTATGTTTACAGTTCTTCCCAAGCAAACAGCATCAATGCAAACCCGTGATGGCACACGCTTAGATGCAGATATTTACCGTCCCGATGGGGAGGGGGAGTTTCCGATATTATTAATGAGACAACCTTATGGTAGAGCGATCGCATCTACTGTAGTATATGCTCATCCTACTTGGTATGCAGCCCAAGGTTACATCGTCGTGATTCAAGATGTCCGGGGAAGGGGCAGTTCTGAGGGAGAATTTAAATTATTTAGTCATGAAATTACCGACGGTGAAGACACGGTAAATTGGGCGGCGAGCCTTCCCCAAAGTAATGGTAAGGTGGGGATGTATGGCTTTTCCTATCAAGGAATGACGCAACTATATGCCGCAGTCAACCAACCAGCCGCTTTAAAAACAATATGTCCGGCAATGATTGGCTATGATTTATATGCAGATTGGGCTTATGAAGGCGGCGCATTCTGTTTACAAACAAATCTAGCATGGGCAATTCAATTAGCGACCGAAACCGCCCGGTTGCGTCAAGATAAAGTAGCCTATCAAGCATTATTTGCTCTTTCTCGTAATCTTCCTGTAAATAATCCCGAAATTCTCCAATCTCTCGCCCCAGAATCTTTTTATCACGATTGGCTAGCTAATTCTCAAGCAGATGCAGCTTACTGGCAAGAACTTTCACCCAAACGCCACTTGCAATCTGTTGATTTGCCCATGTTTCACATTGGCGGCTGGTTTGATACTTACCTGCGCGGAACTCTACATTTATATGACGATATGGCAGCCCGTAGCACGCCCCAACATCTCTTAGTCGGGCCTTGGGCGCATTTACCTTGGGGTCGAAAAGTGGGTGATGCTGACTTCGGATTGAATGCAGCTAGCCCTGTAGATATAATGCAAATTCGCTGGTTCAATCAATTTCTTAAAGATATCGATACAGGCTTACTGCAAGAAGAACCTGTGTGCTTATTTGAAATGGGAAGTAATATTTGGCGCAATTTTCCTAGCTTAAAAGTATCAAACCAAAAATTCTATTACTTGTCAACCACTGGTTTAGCCAGCATCCGCGAAGATTCCGGAAGCCTCACCGCCAATCGTCAATCTCATAGCCAAAATTCCGATGTATTAGTTCACGATCCTTGGCGACCGGTTCCCGCTTTAGGCGGTCATGCAGCGATACCAGCCGGAGTATTTGAGCGATCGCATTTAGATTTACGTTCCGATGTATTAACCTACACCACCGAACCACTAACAGCAGACTTACATATAGCCGGCAATATCATCCTCGAAATCTTTTGTAGTGCCGATCAACCAAGTTACGATCTTTGCGCCATCCTCTCTGAAGTTCATCCTGATGGAAAGGTATATAATTTAACCCAAGGTTATATACATTGTCCCGTCGGCACAAATTCCGCACCGTTGAAAATGCAACTGCAAGCGACTTGTGCCCGTATCCCTCAAGGTCATGCTTTGCGCCTGAGTTTGAGTGCAGCTTGTTTTCCCGCCTACCCCATGAACTCCGGAACTGGCGCAGTAATTAATAGCGAAGGTTTACTGAATGCTCAGATTATTACCTTAACAATCCGTTGTGGAGGTGAGACAAATTCTCAAATTTTATTACCTGTAGTTGCGCCCAACTAGGGGCTAGGAAGAAAATTGTACAGACGCGATTCATCGCGTCTCTGATAAATGACTAATGAAATTATGCTAATTAAAACCAAGCAATTTCAAATATCGCCTAAAGAATTAAGAGGAATTATTGCCGTTGATTATTATAAGCGGATGAAGCTTTTCTTAATTCTATTTTCAGTTTTAGCCGTTATAAATATTATCGTGTCTATTATCCAACAACAATTTAGTTGGTGGTTATTATATTTCTTTGGCTTTCTGGCTTATATACTCTCTGTACCTTATTGGTTACGTCTAGAAGGAAGAACTTCTGCCTTGAATTTTCAAAACAGATATTGCGAAATGGATGAAAATTTTATCGCTATATTTTTTGAAGATGGTAGTATCACCAAGCTCAGATATGAGCATTTTATAAAAGTAGTCAAAAAAGGAGAATTTTATTTTTTATATATAACAAAAGCACAATTTCACTACTTACCGATAGCCGCCTTCGAGTCAGAAAAAGATATGCACAGATTTGATTTATTTTTAGAAGGTAAACAGTTAATTAAATTATGGTGATGGGAATTGGGCATGGGGCATTGGGCATTGAAAATGACAATTGTACAGACGCGATTTATCGCGTCTCTAACAAATGACTATTGACTATTGACTGGATCGCAACGAATTTCAACCATGAAACCATCAGGATCGTAAAAGTAGACACCTCTACCAGTAGGACGAGTAACAGGGCCGTGTGCGATCGCAATTTGATTATCTTTGATTACTGCTACAGCTTGATCGAATAATTGCGGCTCAATGTCAAAAGCTAAATGATAAGCTCTAGTAAAAGTTTTCTCAGGATTGGGATCTGGCGGTGATAATTCTGGTTCGCCAAATAAATCAATAATTGTACCATCGGGAGTAATAAAATTAGCTACTTTCCCGGCGGCGACAAGTTCAACTAAAGTGGCGGGTACTTCATCACCTGTGAGTTCATGCAATCCTAAAATAGTCCCGTAAAAATGTCGGGAAGCTTGCATATCCTTAACGTTGAGTGCAATGTGGTGTACTTTCCGTAAAATACCTGGAGCCAAGACACTTTTTGTACAGGAGTTAGATAGCATGGCAGAATCAACTTTCTCTACAAGGATAGAAGTTTAATTGCTAGGCATCCCAAATGCGCAAAACTTCTACCTTGACTGTACTGCAATCAAACCATCAATACATACCATTATGTTGAGAGTGCTGGGATGTTCTCATTCAACTATTTAACTGGCACTCCTCAACTACAATATATATAGACTTTGTTGAGATTTGTATCGTTGGGGATTAGCTGTCATGGCTCCCGCCGTTTTAATTGAAAATCTGCAAAAGCGCTATGGCACGGTTGAAGCCGTCAAAGATGTCACCTTGACTGTAGAATCAGGAGAAATCTTTGGCTTGCTTGGCCCCAATGGCGCTGGCAAAACTACTACTCTGCGTGCTTTGTGTACGCTCACCACCCCGGATGCTGGCAAAATCGAAGTATCTGGAATTTCGGTGTTAGCTAACCCCAAAGTAGCCAGACAAAAGCTTGGTTATGTGGCTCAAGAAGTCGCTTTAGATAAGGTGCTGACTGGTAGAGAACTGCTGCAACTGCAAGCTGCGCTTTATCACCTCCCCAAAGCGATCGCGAAACAGCGAATTGAGACAGTATTAGATTTACTCAATTTGCAAGAATACGCTGATAAAAAAACTGGAACTTATTCAGGTGGGTTACGCAAACGCCTAGATTTAGCGGCGGGATTGCTTCACGCCCCAGATGTGTTGGTGTTAGATGAACCAACAGTAGGGCTAGATATCGAAAGCCGCTTTATCGTCTGGGAATTTTTGCGGAAGTTACGCGCCTCCGGAACCACCGTATTAATTACTAGCCATTATTTAGAAGAAATTGACGCCCTAGCCGATCGCGTGGCGATTATCGATCGCGGTGTGGTAATTGCATCAGGTACGCCATCGCAATTAAAAGATCGCGTCGGAGGCGATCGCATTACTTTGCGCATCCGCGAATTCTCCCCCATCGAAGAAGCCGAAAAAGCCAAACACCTGCTGCAAACTTTGCCATTAGTGCAAGAAGTAATTATTAACAGCGCTCAAGGTAATTCCCTAAACTTAGTGGTAACACCGCAAAATGACGCCCTAATTACCATTCAACAAGCACTAAATACAGCAGGCTTACCCATTTTCGGCATAGCTCAATCTCGCCCCAGCTTAGATGATGTCTACCTCGCCGCCACCGGACGCACCTTAATGGATGCAGAACTCGCAGCCGTAGCCAATCGCGATCCCAAAGCCGAGAAAAAGCAGAATATGAGATAAAGACTGGAAGGAAGACAAGGAGGACATATCCAAAATTGGGAACATCCAATTTTTTAAATACCCAATCAATTTGTAGTGCGAGCGTCTCGCTCGCTGGTGTTCAAAAGCGAGCAAGATGCTCGCACTACGGAATTTGGGTACTTTATTTTTTGTCAGTCCCTTGTTTCAATCCCCCATGCCCAATGACAAATGACAAATGACAAATGACAAATTATGAGCGTTACTCCTAAATCTGAGATAAATTGGCAACCAGCCACATCACCGCAAGGTTACGCGGATGCTAAACCTAATTTTTTTGGTGAAGTAGTCCAAGAAACTTTAGCTTTAACTCGTCGCTTGTTTATTCAATTGCAACGCCGTCCCTCAACTTTGGCGGCGGGAATTGTTCAGCCTGTAATGTGGCTGGTGCTGTTTGGCGCATTATTCCAAAATGCGCCCAAAGGACTTTTTGGTAGTACGACAAATTACGGTCAATTCCTGGCTGCTGGCGTAATTGTTTTTACAGCCTTCGCTGGAGCCTTAAACGCTGGTTTACCTGTAATGTTTGACCGCGAGTTTGGATTTTTAAATCGCTTACTGGTAGCGCCTTTAGCATCGCGGTTTTCAATTGTCTTTGCTTCCGCAATCTTTATTATCAGCCAAAGTTTACTGCAAGCGGCGGTAATTGTAGGTGCAGCCGCATTTTTAGGCGCAGGTTTACCCGATGTAGCTGGGTTAGGTGCGATCGCCTTAATTGTCTTTCTTTTAGCTTTGGGTGTCACCGCCATCTCTCTCGGCTTGGCTTTTGCTCTCCCAGGGCACATTGAACTCATCGCCGTAATTTTTGTCACCAACCTACCGCTATTATTTGCCAGTACCGCTTTAGCACCATTATCCTTCATGCCCCAGTGGTTGCAGGTAGTTGCCACTCTTAACCCTCTGAGTTACGCTATTGAACCAATCCGCTATCTGTATCTTCATAGCAATTGGGGATTAGGTAGCGTAGTCATGCAAGCTCCTTGGGGTGCTGTTACCTTTGGTGGCGCTTTACTAATATTGCTTGGCTTTGCTGTCGTCGCTTTATTAAGTATTCAACCCCAACTAAGACGAACTCTTGCTTAATATATAAGCATGATTCACTTGCAATAACTTTAGGGTAAAAACCTCATGGAAAAAATGTTTCTCACCCTGACAAAAATCGCCCTTGCTACTGTCGCAGGCGTTAGCTTCTCCGCTTTCTTTGTCGCTCAACCTACCTTCGCTCAACTCGGTACAATTGATGCCACCAACAGCGATCCGAGTCAGAATAATGGCGATCCATTCTCTCGTAACGGTGCTACAGAGTTCAACATGTTCAACCTGATACATCAGGCAAATTTTGGCACCTTGAATTGGAATGCCGAACAGCAAAACCAACAATTAGACGAAGCCGCTCTGCAATTTAAACAAAGACAACAACAAGCAATTCAAAATGGCGGTAACGTAGGCACTGCATCCCAAAATTCACCGATTATCAGACTGCCAGAAAATACAGTACAGCCCTTAGTACCAGAAAAAAACTAAAGGAATCCCAGAACATCAATTACTCACTAATTAGGGGCACGGAATAGAGGAGATTTCTGTCAAATGCAAAAATCTTTCTCTACCGTGCCCCTATAATTGGGGTATTTTCTAAAGGAAAATTGTTATAGCCCCAAAGCAGCTAAAACATCACTGGCGTGAGTGGCTGTATTCACGCTAGCGTCAACATGAATAATTTTGGCATCGGGGCCAATGACATAGGTTACACGTTTAGCGTAACCGCCACCATCAACATCGTAAGCTTTGATTAAGCTATGATCTGTGTCAGCCAGTAAAGGAAAATTCAGATTAAATTTGCTAGTGAATGCTTGATGAGAAGCTTCATCATCTGCGCTCACTCCCAGCACTACAACATCCTTACCTTGATAATCCGCTTGGGCATCCCGGAAGCTACAAGCTTGTTTGGTACAGCCTGGGGTATCATCTTTAGGGTAAAAATATAAAACTACTGTCTTACCAGCAAAATCAGATAAAGAGACAGTGTTGCCGTTAGTATCTTTGGCGGTAAAAGCAGGTGCATCGGTACCGACTGCTAGAGGCATAATGAACCTTCCCTGTTTGAGATTGTTGGGGCATTTGAAATTTTACAATAATTTACAATAATTAAGTTAATTACTAGTCAAAAGTCCATAGTCAAAAGTCCATAGTCAAAAGTATATAGTTCACAGCCTACAATTTCTTGACCGTTGACCGTTGACCGTTGACTGTTGACCAATGACCAATGACCAATGACCAATGACTAATGACCACCAAACAATCCCAAAATTCAAAATGCCTGCTGCTAATTATCAAACCCCAAAAACCTTTGCTTATCCTCAAACTACTGTAGAACGTGCCGAGCGATCGCTAATTTGTTCTCCCTTCAATCCAGCTTTATTGGCGGCAATGCAACAAAAAAGCATATCATTGAGTGCGATCGCTCAGGAAAATGGCATCAAAAATAACTACAGCAAACGTTTTTTATCAGAATTAGCCTGCGATAACGCCTTAGATTGGCTAATTCAAGTAGGTGTATTGCGCCGCGAAGTTGATGGACAAGGAATCACAGACAGTTACCGCCTCACACCTCTAGGTCAAAAATTAGCCGAAAAATACCAAAATCAAACTTGGCCTAATCCTTCATTCAGCGATCGCTTACAAAATGCGATCGCCCGTTGGTTAAGATTACCTTTCTAGATTAAAAATAGGGGCTAGGGGCTAGAGGCTAGGGACTAGGGGCTAGAGATTTTCATGTTTGGTTATGTGTTTTTCCCGTGATTGACTAACTTGAAAATCCTCATAGCAGAAGAATATTGTTGACGATTGACAGTTGACTGTTGACTGTTGACTCTTACCCAATGCCCCATGCCCAATGCCCCATCCCCCATGCCCCATGCCCCATCCCCCAATCAAAAAGTTAGCATCAGCAACTAAAAGGGAACAATATATACGCAAGCATCGACCCCATTTATAAAGCCTTTATCATTAGCCTCTAATTGAGTGCGTACAGTGAAGGTACGGATTAACCAATAGATATGGGGTAACAGAGGATATCATCAGCACTAAGGTATACTCTGGTGTTAGTGACTAAACACCTCTATCTTCCTTGCTGATATCAACTCCCTGGCTTGTTAAATGTTGACAAGTGAATTGTCAAATTACCGTTCAACCTACAAATTCTGCCCCTTATATTGCAAAACCGAAAGTCATTATGAAATCAATTATGGTTGTGGGGACAACATCCCATGCAGGGAAATCATTGATAACTACAGCGATTTGTCGCATTTTATCGCGGCGTGGCTGGCGAGTTGCCCCCTTTAAAGGTCAAAATATGGCTTTAAATGCTTATGTTACTGCTAGCGGTGGCGAAATTGGCTACGCCCAAGCAGTCCAAGCATGGGCGGCGGGAGTTGTCCCTTGGGTGGAAATGAATCCAATTTTACTCAAACCCCAAGGTGATATGACCTCCCAAGTCATTCTCAAAGGTAGGCCTGTAGGTAAAGTCAGCGCCTCAGATTACTACGAGCAATATTTTGAGCTTGGTTGGCGCACAATCGAAGAATCCCTACAACATTTAGGCACAGAATTTGACATATTAGTTTGTGAAGGTGCTGGTAGTCCTGCGGAAATTAACCTCAAGCACCGCGATTTGACAAACATGCGGGTAGCAAAATATTTAAATGCACCCACTATACTCGTAGTTGATATTGACCGTGGCGGTGCTTTTGCCCATGTAATTGGGACTTTAGAGTTATTAGACCAGGAAGAACGGGATTTAATTAAAGGTATAGTAATTAACAAGTTCCGAGGACAGCGATCGCTCTTAGAATCAGGTATACAATGGTTAGAAGACCGGACGGGTATCCCTGTAATTGGTGTGATTCCTTACTTAGAACACATGTTACCCGCAGAAGATTCTCTCAATCTATTAGAAAGAAAACCTCATAAAAGCCAAGCTGACTTAGATATCGCAGTTCTACGCTTACCCAGAATTTCCAACTTTACCGACTTTGACCCCTTAGAATCAGAACCCAGCGTATCGGTAAGATATCTCAACCCCAAGCAAGAATTAGGTCATCCAGACGCCGTCATTATCCCCGGTACAAAAACCACAATTGCTGACTTGATACTGCTGCAAAAAAGCGGTATGGCAGAAGCAATCCAACATTATGCGGCTTCTGGCGGTACAGTATTAGGCATCTGCGGCGGCTACCAAATGCTAGGTCAGATGATTGCCGATCCTGAAGGCATAGAAGGACAAGCCGGTAGATATCAAGGATTAAATTTATTACCCATCAGAACTGTAATCACAGGGCAAAAAATCGCCCGTCAGCGCCAAGTTAGCTCAAATTTCCCGCAAATGGGCTTACCAGTTTATGGGTTTGAAATTCATCAAGGGCGATCGCGCATCGAACAGCAAGCAGATAACCAAGCCTATCAACCCCTGTTTGATGATGTTAACTTAGGGTTAGTGGATAGTTGTCAATCAGTGTGGGGTACTTATCTCCACGGACTATTTGACAACGGGCCTTGGCGACGCGCTTGGTTAAATCGCCTGCGTCAACAACGGGGTTTAAAATCTTTGCCTACTGGTGTTGCAAACTACCGCGAACAGCGAGAGCAAACTTTAGATTCCCTAGCCAGTGAAATTGAAAATCATTTAGACTTAACACTCTTTTTATCCTAGAGAGGTTGCTATTTCATGAGTGTTCGCGTCCAATTTTTACCAGATGATGTCACAGTTAATGCGGAAGTCGGGGAACCCCTCTTAGAAGTAGCAGATCGGGCGGGGATATTTATCCCCACTGGTTGTCTTATGGGGACTTGTCACGCTTGCACTGTGGAATTAGAAGATGGCGAAACCATCCGCGCTTGTATTACAGCCATACCACCCGGACGCGAACAATTAACCATTAATTTATTTAGCGATCCGACTTGGTAATGGTTAGTCACATCTTCCATGATTGCTATAAGTAAAAAGTCAAAAATATCTGGTATGTGAAGGCTGACAGTGTTTTAACACAAGCACTTTAGTAGTTAATGCTACTCAACTTTTGCCCTCAATCGTCGGTTACTTTGGTGTAAATATTATTTTGACAAATTATACCAATTTGAAAAAAGAACGCGACAGATGGGTAGTAGGGGCACGGCACCAGTAAAATATTTGATATGCCAAAAGATTGTGGATGCCGTGCCCCTACAAAGAATTTATCTGTCGCAAACATTATTTGAATTGGTATTATTACAAATTTTCTGGAGATAGAGAATTTCTAAATTTATTTAACCTTGTGAATTTAAAGCGCAACAAAGATGTATTCCCATGTAATAGCCAAATAGAGGAAAACTTTTGAGCATTTGATAACTCAATGAAATCTTAAAAAAATGCCAAAAAAGATTCGAGAACTAAAACAAATGCTTATCCAAGCTGGTTTTACAGAACTGCCAGGAAAAGGAAGTCATACTAACTGGATACATCCCCTCTATCATGGAAAAGTCACAATTTCAGGCAAAGATGGATCGGATGCTAAACGCTACCAAGAAAAGGAAGTGAAACAAGCTATTGAGTCAGTAGAGGGTAACAGCCAAAATGAGTAAACTTAAATACCAGATGGTGATTCAGTGGTCTGAAGAAGATGATTGCTTTTTGGTAGGATTTCCTGATTTTCCAGGACAACGCTGGCGGACTCATGGAGATACTTACGAGTCAGCAGTAGCAAATGGAATTGAAGCATTAGAGTCTCTAATTATTGCTTATGAAGCGGCTGGCGATCCGCTTCCAGAACCAGCATTTTATAACGCTGCATAAAATTACCTTTTTAGGGCATATTCTCGAAATCTTTCCAAATCAGCTTGAATTGTCGATTCAACCGCCCGCCCCAAAAATAAATTATCCATGATTTTGCCAATAATCCCCGGAATGGCATAGGAAATACTGAGCTTAACAATACTGCTACTATGGCGATCGTAAAAGCGAATCGCCCCTTGATTTGGTAAGCCATCAATCGATTCCCACTGAATAATCTGATTGGGAATTACTTTGAGAATCCGGGATTTCCAGCTAAAATCTAGACCGCCAGTACTCAGTTTCCAAATAGATATATCTGGATCTTCTGGCGATATCTTCACCGAATCAATCCACTTCATCCATTTTGGCATTTGTTCCAAGTCAGACCAGAGACTCCAGACATAATCTATCGGAGCCTCTACTTCTACCTGTACGCTATGCTCTAACCAGTCTGACATTTTTCTTCCTCTGCAGTTGGTTACTTTTTCACATTCTCCAGAATCGCTTTTGCCGCCCGCCGCCCGGAAATTGTGGCTCCTTCCATACTATCGATATAATCTTGCTGGGTGTAACTTCCAGCCAAGAAGAAATTAGGTACAGGTGTCTTTTGGTTGGGACGGTACAGATCCATTCCCGGTGCTTCGCGGTAGAGAGATTGCGCCAGTTTGACTACGTTGTACCAAGTCATATTTAACTCCCGCGATGAGGGGAACAGTTCGTGTACTTGTTGGAGTACGTGCTGGGCGATCGCTTCGTTGTTTTGTTTAATAAACGGATCTCCCGGTGTCAGTACCAACTGTAGCAATGAACCCTGCCCTGAACGATAATAATCAGCTGGGCTAGTCAGCGCTAAATCCGCAAAACAAGAAAAATCAGCATCGGCGGTATAAAGCAAATTATCTATACCCACTGCTTGATTTAGCTGTTTGCGTTTTTCCCCATCTTGCAGTTCTGTTACCCAGCCATCAAACCTCAGTTGGACTGTGGCTACAGGTACGGCATCTAATTTATAAATATTGTCAAATTCTGACCATTTTCGCCACTCTTGGGGAATAATTCGCTGAATTCCTGGGACATCACAAGCGAAAACATAGGCGTCAGCTGTAATTACTTCTTCTTGCTCGCCTTGAGCTACTACGATACCAGTAACGCGGGTTTCTTGCTCTGATTCCGCAAATTGAATTTCCCTCACTTGACGCCGGGTATAAACTTGAGTCCCCCTAGCCGCTAAATATTCCAAGATTGGCTTATGTAGGTACTCATGGGGCGAACCTTCCAGCATCCGCAATATGGAAGCCTCAGTTCTCACAGCAAAGAACTGGAAGATTGTCAACATACAACGAGCAGAAATATTTTCGCAATCAATAAAGCCTAAGGCGTAGGCGATGGGGTTCCACATCCGCTTAATGCTACCTTGACTGCCACCGTGACGGCGAAACCAATCAGCAAAGCTAATTTTATCTAAATCGCGAATGTTTTTCATTGCCCCGTCAAAGTCCACTAAACCCCTAACTATGGGGCTAGTGCCTAAGGCGATCGCATTTTGTAATTTATCTTGTAGTGATAGTTGGGAAGTCGTGAAAAATGCCTTTAAGCCATTAAAAGGCGCACCTGTGAAGAAACGAAAATCTAAAGCACCTGTGCGCCCTCCTTTGTTGATAAAAGTGTGGGTATGTTCTTTTAGGCGTAAGTTATCTAAGGCCCCCACTTTGCCCATTAAGTCAAACAGTTGATAGTAGCAGCCAAAAAATACATGCAACCCCATTTCTATGTGGTTACCATCGCTATCTACCCAACTGCCAACTTTTCCACCCACAAACGGACGGGACTCAAAAATCTGCACTTCACAGCCAGCATCTGCTAAATCAACAGCAGTTGCTAGCCCTGCTAGTCCCGCACCTACGATTGCAACGCGCATTCCGTCGTCCCTTTTCAGTTTCTTTACAGATTGTAACTGGCCTGGTGTCGGAATTTGCTACTGACATTTTGTTAATTAGCATTTCAGGGCATAGAAGTGTTTGATTACACAAGCTCATCGTCTAGCAGTCCTAAGTTATGAGTAATACCTCATCCATCCCTCAAACTAAAGGATTAACTAACTCAGCACTTACTCGGTAAATACTGAATCAATATCAGTATTTCCCGCATTTTGGCAAACACTTCCTCACTGCTGCTTTATTTATTGTCTTCTGCGGTAGATAAACCTCTGATCAGTTCCCGAATTACATCGGTTGCTGGTCTACCAGTCTGCTGACAATATTGTTCCAGCTTCTCCGCTTCCTGTGCTGCAAGATTAACTGTTATACGTTTGACGGCCCACTTTTTATTTGTCATTATCATGTTATTTGCTATCTATTAACATCATTAAAAACATCTAATTAAAGAATAAAAAGAGAATACTCTTATAATTAGTGTCAGTAAACCAGGTATGCCATTAGTAAGAAAAAACTAGTTTTCTCAAAAGTTGTTCATTTTCCAATAAAATATAAAAGACAGAGTTGATTGTTTGCAGTTGTGACAGGAAAAATAGCGCACACTTGCCGTTAAAGAAAGTGGTAGCGGCAAAAGTAACTTTGCTAAGTTTGGCGATTAAATTTTTGCAATCAAAAAGCATTCATACTTTTATCTAAATCAAAATTTCCTCAATTTTTCTTTAACAAAAGCATATCGCCAACTCTTGAGAATCAGTTCATAAACAAGTGTGGAAAAAACATAATACCATAACATCTCACATTCAAGTTTGCGGAAATCATGATTTTTAAACGCAGCCTTGGTAAAGATGTTTGATCTGGAGAGTTGCTGGGCGATCGCGCCTGAGAAGCCCCACAAACCAGCTAACCTGTAAGATCGCAAACTGTTGTCGCTATCATCTTATGATTGTAAACCTGGTTCATACTCAGAGCTAAATATGTCTATGAGTGCCAAAGTTTAGTCTTGTTAGTGTTTCCTATCTCTATTAGATTTGCGCTTTTCATCCCGTAGAACTTGAATACCTCCCAATGAATTAGATAGTTTTCGTTACATTAACCTTTGTATAAAATTATGGAGACTTGATCTAAATTATTGAGTTTCCTCCTTGTGCGTAATTAATAATTGCTAAAAGCCACATTTTTCCCTATTTTATGAATTGAGTATTCTTTGTAGATACTAAGAATTTATCCCAGATAAATGGGAGGATAAATTCTCATTCTCTTAGAAAAAAAATTAGGCTAAAACTTGTTTCTTGCAAAGACTGTCAAAACCCGATTTACTTGGGGAAGCATATCTTCATTCCAGATGATTTATCTAGATCTCAAAGTCTTGGGAAACTGTTATGTACTAAGCCATGATGCAACTAACCATCTCTGTATAAAAAATATTGTACACCTCAATATTTTTTGGGTGCATTTATTATAGCTATTATTGCTAAAATTTAAATAATCTTTATGGTCAAGATAGATAACAGTATTTCTGCGGTTTATAAAAGAATTACAAAGTCAGATTTGTTAATCTAAATTTTCAGTAAATTAGACTGACAATTTACACAATGCTGCACAATAAGAAATCAGACATTCAGGCAATTATGCTAGATTTTAACTATTCCTAGCAATACTATAAATAGTGTATAAGTAATTATTTATACTCTATTTATAAGTGCAAATAGTTAATAGCAAAACTTCAGCATACCTTGACTTCATAAAGTTTTCAGTAAGTTAGAAATCTAGAAAATAGGCATTAGGAATTAGGAAATAGGGAACTTCCTACTCAAAAAAACTCCATATTCTTGCGGATGGCGTTTAGGAGCGTGGTAGGCGGCATTCATGAGCTATTCTCGTTAATCCTTATAGGGGCGGGTTTATTTGGATCTTTGTTAATAAATGAGGATATCGGTGAACCCGCCCCTACAAAGACATCTAAAAACTACCCACAATATACAAGGTTGGGTTGAGGAATGTAGACGCAGATGGGCTTCCCGTAGGGTAATCGAACACCCCAACGCCTTGTATATGTTGGGTTTCACTTCGTTCAAACGCCAGTTGCTACAACGGGGGGAACCCCCGCAACGCACTGGCTCCCCAACCTACGCCTCTGACACAGGAAGCGCATAAAAATTAAGGTTGTCAACAATCCACAGCCAATGGTAAACACCATATTGACTATTGACTATTGACAACCTCAACTGGAAATTAAATGCTATTTCGATAAATTCCGCAGAAAACTGCTTTCTAGCTCTTCTTGACTTGGCTTAGGGTAGATTCATCGATGTCGGCTGTGGTTGTGCCGAAATTGGAATAATGATAGGAGCAGGAGTATTTGGGGTAGCTTGGGGTACTTGTGGTTGATTTGGCTTTTCTGTGTTTGTAGTAGTTGATAAAGCCGCAGGCGTAGATGGTTTATTGGCTTGAGCAGTCTGAGGCGCTAACATTTGGGCAATTTGTACCATTAATACGCCAAGTTTGTCGGCTTGGGCAATGTTTCCTTGCTCTTCGTATTCTTTACGGGCACGTTTGAAGGCGCTGTTAGCTTGTTTAATTTGACCTTGATTATATAAAGTCACCCCTAAATTGTAGAAAGCTACAGCATTTTTGGGATTCTGACGAATAGCTTGTTGGTAAACTGCGATCGCTTCAGTTGTTTGCCCATTCATAGCCATCAAGCTGCCCAAATTATTGTAAGTGCTGGGATTGCTAGGATCTCGTTGCAGAGCTTGTTGATAAGCCGCGATCGCTTCTGGAAGCAAACCTTGATCTTGCAGGGCGATCGCTAAATTAAAGTAAGCATTGGCATTACTACCATCAAGATTAATTGCTTCTTGGTAAGCCGCGATCGCGTCTGGGATTTGTCCTTGTTCGTAAAGTGCCAAACCTAGATTATATTGAGCGGCTGGCATTTTCGCATCGATGACCAAACTGCGACGATAAGCAGTAATCGCCGCTTCTCTTTGACCTTGTTTATGTAAAGCTAAACCTAAATTGTAATGAGCATCAGCATAATTAGGATTGAGGCGAATCGCTTCTGCATATTCTTGAATCGCAACATCCAAGCGGTTTTGCTCTAAGAGAATATTGCCTAAATAATTTCTGGCGATCGCTAATTTAGAGTCGCGCCGTAAAGCTTTACGGAAAGCATCTTCTGCGCCCTGTAAGTCTTGGCGGTTATAGCGGGTGACGCCCTGCTGGAAAAAACTGGCTGCATCTAGATCTTTACTCACAACGTTCTGAGCCAAGAGTTTGCTTCCGGGTAAATTAATTATGGTTGGTGCAGCCAATACCAAAAATGCCACAGAAGTGGACAGCAACTGCCGGTGCAGTGCTACTTGAGACAAACTACGAAACCACTGGGGAAGTTGATGTTGTTTAAACATGAGTGGTAGGCCTTTACTTGTTGTTTAGATCCTTAAAGTTAAAGTACCCACCACAACATGAAAAATTAACAGTCAAAAATAAAAAGTTTAAATTTGTCTTGGGGAATTTAAATTTATGACTGCTTCCGGCAAAATTAACATGGCATCACCAAAGGAATAAAAACGATATCGAGAGGCGATCGCTTCTTGGTAAACATCTAATAATCTTTGTCTGCCAATTAAAGCGCTCACCAACATTAATAAACTAGAGCGTGGTAGATGAAAATTAGTAATTAAACCTTCTACTACCTGCCATTTGTAACCAGGGTAGATAAATAAGTCAGTTTTGCCGCAAAATGGTTGTAAACTTCCCGATTGGGCTGCGCCTTCTAAAGCGCGTACTGCTGTTGTCCCTACCGCAATAATCCGCCCACCTGCGGCTTTCGTCGCGCGAATCTGCTCGACTGTAGAAGCGGGAACTTCAATCCATTCTTCATGCATTTGGTGGCTGGTGACATCTTCCACTTCTACCGGGCGAAATGTCCCCACGCCCACGTGCAAGGTAATAAAAGCTTGATTAATTCCGCGATCGCGCAATTTTTCCAGTAATTCTGGCGTAAAGTGTAACCCGGCTGTTGGTGCCGCGATCGCTCCTGGATGTTTGGCATACACTGTCTGATACTGTTCGTCGTCAGCTTCCGAGGCGGTAATGTAAGGCGGTAACGGAACTTCACCAAATACATCTAAAACTTGCACCAGAGAAACTCCCTCTGGTAACTCAAATTGCAATAACCTTCCGCCTGTGGCTGGATCTGTTTCTAAGACGGTAGCTGTCAGGGATGAAGGGGATAAGGGAGAAATGGCTACTTGAGCTTTAGGTTCAAAAATAATTTGCGATCCGCGTTTGAAGCGTTTTCCCGGTTTGACTAAAGCTAGCCAACAGTTATGTCGCCGCTCTTCTAGCAGTAAAACCTCTACTTCTGCACCCGTAGATTTACGGCCATATAGACGAGCGGCTATAACTCTACTGTTATTCATTACCAGTAAATCCCCGGATTGTAAAATTTCTGGTAACTCTCTAAAAATATGGTGTATACTTCGGGAATTTATTACGAGTAGGCGAGAGCTATCTCTTGGCACAACTGGATTTTGGGCGATTAGTTCGGGCGGCAGTTCGTAATCATAACCCGCTAATGAACAGTCTAATTCCACATTTGTTACTTCTGGGTTCAAAGGTTTGTTGATGTTGTTTGGTGTTACTTGATGCTTCATAGCGATTTATTTTGCTTTCCTAGAAGTCGGGAGTAAGTTTTCCTGATTTAGGTAAATATCGGGAATAGCTGCTCAATTTCATTCCTAAATATTAAGTATTAATACTAATCCGTAACACGGAAACCCCAAGATAAAAATTGGGTAAACCTCCCTATCTAAAAACGGGGGCTTTTACCCTACCGGAAACATGGATTTATTGAGGAATATAGATATGTAGGATTGGCTTTGATCCCAAGCACCAACATGGAATACTTGTATTACCTGGCAAATGCCAGTCTAACTCTGAGGGTCGTACAATACCTGCACGGCAGACCCCAGATGCCTGTTTCTTTCGTTACCGTAATTCACCAAATAGATGGCTGGGTGGTAAGGATCAAACTCAAAGGTCAAGTTTCCCCCCAAGTTGATGGTGACTTCCGGGCTTTCCTGAATGAATTAGGAATTAGCTACGAGCCACCAATGCGGGTACAAATGGCACTTTGGAGTTTAGAAGCAGGGCAATGTCCTGTAGACGTGATGCGTCGCTACCAAGTAGCCATAGTTTCTCATGGTAGTCCAGAACGAGAAGAAATTGAGGCATTCCGCCAACAGTTTGTTCGTGGATTAGGCTACTGTCCCGAAACTTTGGCATGAGTTTCGCGAGCCATGAGGCTTTACCACAAAATAGATTAATCCGCAAGTAGGGTCACGGCATTTGCAAGAAGTTCTTGTATATACATATCTTATATAAGCCGTGCCCTACAATTTGCGAACCCATAAGTATTGTCATGCTATGGAGTCGAAAGCAGCGACAATATATTCTTGCAGTTGAAATTCGTAGCCAGCAACTAATGAACTTGCTAGAGGTTTCTGGGTACTGTTTCTTTGAGAGACATTGTTTGCTACTGGTAGACAGGAGACAATAGCAACATCAAATCTGCAAGGGTAATCGGCTTTTTCCGGGTACTGAGCTAAAAACATTTCCGCAGTACGCCACAGTTTTGTTTGCTTTTTGACGGTGATAGCGTTTCTCCCGCCAAAATCCCAATTACCTAGACTACGGGTTTTCACTTCGACAAATGCCAAGGTTGAGTTTTGAGTAACTCTGCCATCATCATATTGAGCAATAATATCAATTTCTCCCCATCGGCAAAAAAAGCGCCGATGGAGAATTAACCAACCTGTAGATTGCAGCCATTGTGCTACTAGGTCTTCACCTAAGTGCCCAATGTCGGGATAATGAGATGCAGGAGGGTTGGTCATTGGTTAAAAATATGATGCAGAAATTAACTGTGCGAATTTGGACAACTGTATTTAGTGTATTGCTGTGGGGATTAGTTGGCATCACCGCAATTATAGGTGTTGCGCCTACGGCTTTGGCATTGGAATATAATAAGGAAATTTTGATAGGAGCGGATTTCGCAGGTAGAGATTTAACAGATTCTAGCTTTACTAAAGCTAATCTTAAACAAAGCAACTTTAGTCATGCTAATTTAAGTGGTGTAAGTTTCTTTGCTGCAAATTTAGAATCAGCTAATTTTGAGGGAGCTAATCTGAGCAATGCTACTTTAGATTCGGCTCGCTTCATTAAAGCCAATTTAACCAATGCGGTATTAGAAGGTGCTTTTGCGGCGAATGCGAAATTCGATGGCGCGATTGTTGATGGCGCAGATTTTACTGATGTGCTGTTGCGTCCCGATGAGCAGAAAAAATTATGTAAAGTAGCTAAGGGTACTAATCCGACTACAGGAAGGGATACAAGAGATACGTTATTTTGTCCTTAGTGGATGATTTTAGTTTTGTCATTTGTCATTTGTCATTTGTCATTGGTAAGGGTTTTAAGCATGTTGACGTACAGTATATAGTTTGGTTATTCCCGCCAACTTACTTAGTAGTGCTACGTCGAAGTAAGCTACGTAATCATATTCTATTTTTATTGATAAGTCCCTGAGAATGATCGTAGATGATTCGCAATTAGCTAAAACCAAACTGCGGCGTACTCTGCTGAAACAACGCCAATTAATGTCGGTTAATGAATGGAGAGAAAAAAGCGATCGCATTTGTAACCAGCTGCAAAACTCTCCTTTATTTACCCAAGCCAAAACCATACTCGCTTATTTTAGTTTTCGCCAAGAACCAGATTTAAGTCCGCTATTTACAGATAATCGATACCGTTGGGGATTTCCCCGTTGTGTGGGTAAATCTATGTATTGGCATTTGTGGAATGCTGAGGATAGTTTAGCCATCGGTAGTTATGGTATTAGCGAACCCCATCCCCACGCACCAGTTATCAAGCCGGAAGAAGTTGATTTAATTTTAGTTCCTAGCGTGGCTTGCGATCGCCAAGGATATCGCTTAGGTTATGGCGGTGGCTATTACGATCGCTTATTGAGTTCTCCAGAATGGGCGACAAAGCCAACTATCGGTATTATCTTTGACTTTGCTTATTTACCGCAAATACCTGTGGCTAATTGGGATAAACCTTTAAATTTCGTCGCGACAGAAACTCAGTTGATAAAATTATAAAATTTGCTTCGTTATCCTAAAAAACTTTGTAGCTTCCTTTCTCTGTCTTCCCAATCGGGTAAATAAGCGGACATCGCCTACAGCATTTTTCAGCACTTGTGCGTCTTTCCACTGTGCTAATTCTTAGGTTTTTGCTTGTGAGGGAGTCGGATTCATGATTCGACTCGTTCTAATTTGAGTAGGTTATTAGTAAGTTCGATTGTTTGAGCGACTGAGTTTATTAAAGGATAAAACGGCGAAGGCTTCAGACATAGTTTTTATTTGAGGAATTACAGAGGAATGTGCGTAATAGAGTCTTGGAATTCTTCAGCATCGTTTAATTGAAAGATAAAAATTAAATCGTTGATAATCTGTCCGATAGAGGCTTTTCGTCGGAAAACAAAAATACCGGGAATATGACGATTTTGCCTGATATGTTCTGCCAGATGAATAGGCATTGAAGTACGATTATTGGTGACAAGAATAAAGTTATTCAACTCACACCATATTAAAATTTCTGGATCTAAAGTTCCTTTGGGAGGAGTACCTGGTTCTCCAACCATGAAAACTGTTAACTCTGGTTGATAGCGTAACAACTGCTGTTGGTAAAGAGGGGGTAAGTTTTCATCAATTAAGTATTTAATTGTCATGCAATCCCTCTTTGGGCTTTCAGTTGACGCAGCCTTAATATATATTCTGATGGATTTTCATCTTGTTGTTTTGCAGATTCTTGGCAGTATTTTAGCCAGTCTGCCATATACTGAGTAACTGATTCTTGGTTATGTAAGTAATAGAGAATAGTGGCATAAACTTGTTCTAGGGTAAGGCTGGGGTATGTTTCGGCAATGATTTCGGGGGAATGACGCTGGTAAATATATTCATTTAAAATGGTTTCGATGCCAATTCGCGAACCTTTTAAACGAATGTCGTTAGGGGTAAGGAAGTTAAAGTAATCTTCGAGTTGCATGGTTTAATAATTTTGGTTAATTAAGGGTTAGGTTGAGAGTTGACCTGTCATCAATTGTTCTAGCATTCCCAACCCAAAAGTGGGATCGTATACTGTAGTATAAGCTTCAGGATAGATAATTTCTGCAATTAACCAACCTACTTTAGAAAGTGTAAAAAACTCCCCTGCACTTTGCCCTTATCCTTCAGCCAACTTGCGCAGTAAATATTCATAGGTTTCACCTAAAACATCTGCATTGGTATTTTTTAACCCCAAGTGATGACGACTAATTACTTCAATTAAATCTTTTAATCGGTCGCGATCGCATTTTGCGTAATACCAATTCTCTGTGAAGCTGCACATTAACGCCCGCAGGCTAGAAGCCTGGGGCTAAACAAACAAAGCCTGCTTTGGCAGGCTAAATTATATGCATCTTCGATATTGAATTGGTATAAGTTGAAAAAAATATGTGAAAAAACGAAAATATACTTGCAACCTTGCCCAATGCCCATTGACAAATGACTAACTTACAACATCACCAATCACGGCTGCAAATATTAGGAATGTATGGGTTGTTAGGAGCGATCGCTATCCTAACTCTATTTCCCTTACTCTGGTTAATCAGTACTTCGCTCAAATCGCCTACAGAAAATATCTTGCAGTCGCCGCCGCAATTATTACCCAGTCAACCGACATTAGATAATTTCTCTCATGTGTGGCAATCGTTACCTTTTGCCCAATATTTATATAACAGCACTTTGGTAGCCTTGCTGACTGTGGCTTTAAATCTGCTATTTTGCGCCTTAGCGGCTTATCCCTTAGCTAGACTCTCATTTTGGGGGCGAGACTGGATTTTTACCGCTATTGTCGCCACGATTATGATTCCTTTTCAAATCGTGATGATACCCCTGTATATTTTAACGGTGCAAATCGGCTTAAGAAACACTTATTTAGGAATGATTTTTCCGAGTTTAGCTTCTGCTTTTGGGATTTTTCTCTTACGCCAAGCTTTTATGAGCGTTCCCAAAGAGATAGAAGAAGCTGCCCGTATGGATGGCAGCTCCGAGTTAGGTTTGTGGTGGTTTATTATGCTACCGGCGATTCGTCCGGCTTTGGTAACCCTGGCTATCTTCGTCTTTATCGGTTCATGGAGTGACTTTCTTTGGCCTTTGATTGTCATTCAAGACGAAAGTTTGTATACCCTTCCATTAGGAGTTGCCAAGCTTGCAGGTACGTTTTCTTTAGATTGGCGTTTGGTAGCTGCGGGTTCGGTAATTTCTATAGCCCCTGTTTTGGTACTGTTTCTTTTCTTGCAACGCTATATTGTACCTACAGAAACTGGGAGTGGGGTGAAAGGTTAAACAACGCAAAATTCAATATTATGAATTCCCGGATCAAATAGGATGTATGAATTCATAATGTTGAACTTTATCTCATCTCGAGATAGGCACACCCATACCAATTCAAAATTCAAAATTCAAAATTAGAAAGATAAAATATCTATTGTTGAATTTTGACAAATTGGTATTTATTAATAAGCACCACTTTTTAACAACACTACGTGGATAGTCTTAAAAATTAGACCCAGATCGTAACCTATAGACCACTTACGCTGATAATCGATATCCATACTGACGATCGTTTCAAAATTAATAATACTGGAACGACCGTTAGCTTGCCATTCTCCTGTCATACCAGGCTTGACGCGCAATCTTTCCCAGTGGCGGGGTTCGTATTTGATTACTTCGTCAGGCGTGGGTGGACGAGTACCAACTAGGCTCATATCTCCTTTTAAGACATTCCAAAATTGGGGTAATTCGTCTAAACTAGTACGACGGAGAAATTTACCCACGCGAGTAATGCGGGGATCGTCTACGGATTTGAAAATGTGACCTTGAGCTTCGTTTTTCACCAAATGCTTGAGTTTGTCAGCGTTGACAACCATTGAGCGGAACTTCCACATCCGGAAGGATTTTCCGTTCAAACCACAACGCACTTGGCAATAAAATATCGGCCCTGGATCGTCAATAAATGTAGCAAGAGCTACAGGAACTGCAACTAAAGCCGTAATCGCGAGTCCAACAATTGCACCGAGAATATCGATGAATCGTTTTCTTTTGCTGCTGATAGAAGGATGTAAAGGTTGTGGTGCTAAATTTACAGAATTAATTTGACTCAATAAAGTAAAATTATCCACAATACAATCTTGAGCGTCAGTAGTGAAAGTAGATAGGGACATAATTAGCCTTCGGTTTTTACTGGACTTAGCCGTTACTACTGTATTTTCCGTTTCCACCGAGAGTTGTACTGAGTGCTAATATAGACAATTTTCTGCAAGTTCGACGGCGACTTTACAGAATCTTTTTAAATTAGTGAAATAATATAAAGTTTCAGTGTTTTTCCGGGAGATGAAAAAAGTCGGTGATGTGTAAAAATGCGTAGAATTTTGCTAGACAGATTTCTGAAGATTTGTTGATACTCAATCCCCCAACACCTATAAGCGGTGAAATTGCGATCGCCCCAATGCAGTAGATAGTAACAATGCTCCCAAAAGCCGAAAACTCAGAAAATGAGCACCCTTAATTTCTGGCTTGAGTTTTTGTACATCTTATTTCTCGCTCATTAAAAGCTCTTCCCATCTTGCCAAAATCATGTCTGTATAGTTTTTTCTATCAATTTTGTATGCTCCAATGGCAAAACCATCATTCATTTCTACCAGAGCAGTTTCTCCAGAATCTAAAACTCCGAAATCAATTGCATATCCAGCAATTGATTCTCCTGCATGATCTAGAGCCTGAATAGCGGAAATAACTTTTTCAATATCTAATAGAACATTAGGGTTGCCATCATAACGATCAATGCTTCTAATTTGCGAGTGAACTACATAAACTCGGTACTCACTTACCCAAGCTACAACTTCTGAACAGAGCAACGGTTCTTGACGTGACACGCCGTAAACTCGGCATAAATCATATTCCGATTCAAAAACATAACCTGTGAAGCGTTTACGGCGTGTAGCGGGTTTAGCAAATATTGGCATATACTTACCATTGCGTAATTCTATTTCCAACTGTTCTAAAGTAGATTTCCATATCCGGCGGTGCATAAAGTTCTTCAGTGAAGCAGGATAATCATTAGGCTCAGGTTCTGGAATACCAAGTTGTTTGATTGCACCTAAGATACATGGCATATCACCAACAACTAAAGACTCACGATCAATTGCAAGTTGTCGCCTGCGGATACGTTTTTCAGTATAAAAAGTAATTGGTATGCCTCTAGCTGTGAGTTCTTCACTAACAAGTTGCTCCTCATATCCGAGCCGTCCATTACCTTTTTCTTGGATAAAAGCTTTAGAAATCAATGCAGTTGTCAGAATTTAAAATAGTATTTACACAGTAGAGAAGCAAATCTGAATTCTGTAGTTCAGCGTTTATAACAAGAACGTCGGGTAAGTCTATAGTGGGATTAGCAGGGGCGCATTGGTATGTTCTTTTCCATGCCCTATGCGCCATTCCCTATGCCCAAAAACTCCACCCCCTTATGGGTGGAGTTTTTCCAACTAATGCGCAACTTCTAAGGAAAAATTCAGGGTATAGGGTTCTTCCAAAGATTGACGAGTACTAGCTTTAATTGCATCTAAATAGCGACGTAAAGCTAGAAGTTGCTGAGAATTAGGGCGATAGGTGAGATTACCTTGTTTTTCAAATAAGGGAGCAGATGCGATCGCTTGATAATCTGGATTATTCTGAGAACTTGGGGTAAGCCAAGCAGCATCTGTGCTGCTGGGAATTAAACCCGCAGGTAATTCTCCTTCTAAGAAGGCTAACAGGCGTTGCTGACAAGTGCGGGTGTTGACACCTCTACCCTCAAATAATTGCAGAACCTCATTAAAGGATAGGGGACGTTCTGGTAATAGTCGCAGTAATTCTGTAAACAGGAAATAATCTGTGTATTGTTGTCTGGGTAGTTCTAAGACCTGGGGATGTAAAGGTAACATCGCTAAACCATAAGCAACTCGGCTACAATTGGGAGCGCCATTTTCACCCAAATATGCATCTTGAATAATCTTGGCGTTGGGTAATTTTTGCTTTAACCATCGGTTAGTCGTAGCGATCGCTGCAACCCCACCAGTTAAAATAGCTTGATTAATCGCTTCTGTGGGAATACCACGCGCAACTAATAATTTGTTGAGTTCGCGATTTAGGCGACGCACAAAGGGAACTAAAATTTGGCTTTCTAAATCTCGCCGTTGCAATACCCAACGCTGGTCAGCTAAATCTAAGGTAAAGGATTCCTGATGTTGTAAAATCAATTTCAAAGCTAAGGCAGCATCAAGTACCGCTTGTCCTAACAGCGAACTTTCTAAACGCTGCTGGAGGCGAACGCGAGCGCTAATATCTGGTTCGCCAACGCTGGGAAGTTCTAATTCTTCCAAACCTAAGCTTTGCCATTGCATGTAGTCTAAGCCGGGAATATTTGAGCGCCACAATCCTGGCTGAGAGCTAATTTGCTCGCCACTAGTTTCTGAGCGCGATTGGC
The DNA here is from genome assembly GCF_963889195.1 of Calothrix sp. FACHB-168. NCBI lineage: Bacteria > Bacillati > Cyanobacteriota > Cyanophyceae > Nostocales > Calotrichaceae > Calothrix > Calothrix sp. FACHB-168. Next base: position 95,716 of record NZ_CAWPNJ010000025.1, on the reverse strand, counting down.
GAGATTTGGGGGGTACTAATAATTGACAAATAATATCTTGCTCAATACTTTTACCACCATAGGCAAAGCTATGCAGCATAAAATCATTATGGGTTAATTCGCTGAAGCTTTCGCCTAAATCTATTAATGCCATTTCTGTGGCGGTAGCACCAATATTTAATGCTAAAGTATTACCCAGTAATGGTTGCTCGTGGATTTGAATCGGCTGTAAACCTTTTGGACTGCTTAATTGTACAGCTTCGCCGTTACCATTATTGAGTACGCTTAAAAGACTAGCGATCGCTTCTTCGATAAAAAATACTTGCTGGGGATGTTGGACTAATTTACTCGTTAGTAATGCTTCCCTGACATTAAAGCGATATTGTTCTGACCAACTAGCTGGACAAGTGCAAATTGCTCCGGCAATATTATTGATAATCTGATGAAAGCTTTGTTCGTCTAAACCTACAGCCGCCGCAGTTAAACCTTGGGTGGTACTTTGGCGATCGGATTTTAATGTTAATAGTAGCTTAGAGAGCGATCGCACTACCCAAACTAATGGCCCTGCGGAAAATTCGTTAAATTGCAGTACAGGTTCCCATTTTTGTTGGGCGCTTTTGTAGGGAATAGCTAACTGTAAATATGGTTTCAACTGTGCCGAATAGGGAGTATTAGTTAAATTATCTGCTGCTTTTCCTGGCTGATTGGCAGAATTTTCCTTCTCTGCTTGATTTACAGAAGCCGTCGGTAAATACACCTCGGCTGGTAATCTAAATGATTGCTGAAAAGCAGATTTTCCCCCTTGGCTTTCGGCTGACCAATAGATAGGATAAACCACAAAGGTTGAACTATTTAATAATGCCGCAGAAATTCCCGTTGTCCCTAAATCAATACCTAAATACCAGCGCGATTCCTGACTATTTGCAGATGAGACTTCTGGAGGATTGGCGTTTGGCGCTACAGACAACGAAGGATTTACGGTACTGGGAGTAGTGTCTTCCTTTTTTTTTTCAATTATGGGGCTAAAATCTAACTCTGGCTCTGCTTGGGGAATCGCACCCGCTCCCATTTGTGATAATTCTGCGCTATCTGCTTCGCTAGGTAACTGTTCTTGATGATTTTGATTGTTGCTATTTACCCAGTTAGTAATCAGTTTGGATGGGGAATTGAGTAACCCATCAAATTGCGCTAAATCTTCATCTAATAACTGCAACTGTTCTTCATCTAAACTAATCTCCGGTATGCTGGAATTTGGTTCTGGTTCTAGTAAATTTTCCCTGGAAGAAGCAGGAACATAGTTTTCTAAAGATTGAGCTGGTTCTTCATCGAGAATAACTACTTCTGGTTTTGGGGTTTTAGTGGTGATGGTTGTAGTTTCAATGATTTCTGGTACGGCTTCTGATACAGGAAGTACCTCCTGTTGCGTAACCTCATCCCCTAGTAATTCTGTCAGCGCTGTAATTGTATAAATATCCGATTCACTAGCCGTATTTTCAGGGATATTAACTACTTCGGCTGGAGCAGTAGTTGTATTTGTTACTTCCTCAAAAAATAAATCTTGCCACTCTGGTGTTGGTTCAGTTTGCTGTGGGGGCGGCGCAGGAATTGGTAAAATTGAAGCTGGATTAATTGCAGTTTCTGGTTGGGTATCGCTCAGAGTTAACTCTGATTCCGCTACAGAATTATCTTCAGCTACTACTGGCGCTGCTGTTTCGCTGACTAAGTTGGGAATATTTTCTCTACCAAATAAGCTGGCATAAAGTTGATCTACTTCATCAGCTTGAGAACTATCAACCTCGAAGGTATTCGGGATTATCGTTGGAGTTGATGGGGTAGGTGGTGGCTCATCTGCAATGAGTTGAGACAATACCGTATCTAAATCCTCTGTGCTAGGAGCGGGTTCTACAGGTTGTGATTGGAGAATTGGTGTCTGATTTTCAGCTAAATTAATATTGGTATTGCTAACTGATAAATCTGTGCGATCGCCTGGATATTTTTGTAAATACTGAGTTAAGTTATTGACAAAGCTAGCCATTACCTGCTCGCCTTGCAATCCTTGATTGTGCATTCTCGCCAGTGCTTGCGATAGGGATTCGTGGTAAGTCAGAATATTGCGCTGTAGTGCTTCAAAGACAACATTCACCGTACCATCCAGGGATAATAAGCGTTGATCTAAGTCCTTAGCTAGCTTGGTTAACTGCTCTCCTTGGGGTGGAGTTGCTAATAAACTAGAATCTGAATTCACCGCAATTGACGAATTTGTTAAACCCTGAGTTAATTGCTGGCTTAAACTTGGTAGCAAGCGATTGCCTAAAACCTGTAAAAATTCGTTAATAATCTGCTCTTGATTGGCTAACTGCTGACTAAGAGAGTAGTTTTGCAGTCTTCTTTGCTCTAGCTGGCGGATTTCTTGTACCAGCGCCGTGCGCTCTTGGATTAAACTGGCTAATTCTGCTTGTAAAGGTTGAATTAACGCCGAAACTTGACTATTAAATTGTGCTGATAGCGCAGCGCTCACCTGCTCCGGTTGTGGTTGCTGATTGTCATCGACAGACTGAAGATTTTGTTCAACAAATCTAGCTAACAAAGGTGATATGGGTTTGATTTCGGCAGTTTTATTTACCTCATCCCCTGGTGGATTTGCGGTTGCTGCCAACCTATTGAGAAAGTCGCGAGTGCGTTCTAAAACCTCTCGTGGTTCTTGAGACTGTCCAGATAATAGCTTAGACAAACGCTTACCATTACTAGTTAGTAAGTTGTCAATATCTGCGATCAATTTTTGAATTTCATCTTGGTGAGAAGTCACTTTAGATACCTTATGTAGAAATTTACGTTAAATTGGCAAGGAAATTAATTTACAATAATTAAAGTTACAACGGCTGGCTTTGACCCGTTGAGTTGTTGGGTGCAATTTAATCATGCGATCGCTTTTGGCAATCTGGGCAATTGTTAATTAGGGACTAGGGACTAGGGACTAGGGACTAGGGGGAAGAAATAAATTTTTCATGTTTCCTGGCGTACCTAGTTCATCATGGCTATTTACAAAAGTTGGCTTGGTAGCTACTAAAAGTCTTGGAGGACAACAACTGTTTGGTAGCATCAACAGCACAGCAGGCTACTGGGTGTTGTTTGCGCTTGATTAAACAGGTAATGTTATAGCTTCTCAGATTTCATAGCATAAAAAAACCAAAAAATTATCGCAGTTCATGAAACTACTTTTGGTAAAAAAATCATTTGTGTACTGAACTAGCCATTAATACAGCCTTGAAGAAAAAGAACCAGGAAAGAATACAAGGAGGACAAGGGGGACAAGGAGGACAAGGGAGACAAGGAATTTTAGATTTTAGATTTGCGATTTTGGATTTCAATCTAAAATCTAAAATCCAAAATCCAAAATTGTTTCAATGCCCCATGCCCCTAGTGCATATTGCCAAAAATAGGTAAAGGCTTTAGGTTAGCAAAAATTAACTCCCTTGAGTATCATTAATGTTGGCTACCTATGTTCTTAAGTCATCGGGCTTTCCTTGGAGTTAGACGCCGAAGACTTTTCAAGCCAAAATTGGCTGGGCGCAGATTTTATCTAGGTTTATATGGCTTTGTTGTGTATCATAGTTTAGTTTTATTTTGGTAAAGGGCTGTGCTTTGATAGCTTAGGCTGAACATAGCGATCGCGTTTGTTGTATACCCGACAGCTTTATTTAATAAGTATGTAATCAAAATGTTGTAATGGAAGACCGATATAGCCTACAGACGCCCGCAAATCCCTGGATGATCGCTTCGGCTCCCTTTTTTCAAGGGTTGCCCGAACTGGTTGTAGAACCAGCTCTCACCCATCTTGTAACTCGTACTCACCCACCCAATCAAGTAATTTTACTGGAAAATGACTGGGGTGGTTCTGTATATTTTATTGTCGATGGATGGGTTAAAATTCGTACCTATAACCTAGAAGGCAAAGAAGTCACTTTGAATATTCTGGGTAAGGGAGAATTGTTTGGTGAAATGGCGGCACTTGATGAAGTACCTCGTTCTACCGATGTAATTACCCTGACACCTACAGTAATTGGCAGTATGCCATCCCAGGATTTTGTCAAGTTACTGCAAACAGAACCCTTAGCGGGAATGCGATTAGCTCAATTGATGGCGCGACGCTTACGCCAAGTTAATCGCCGCTTGCGCTTGCGGGAATCGGACAGCCAATCGCGGGTAGCAGATACTTTGCTGTTTTTGGCAGAAGGACAAGGGAAAAAAGCTCAGACTGGAACGGAAATACCTAATTTACCACACCGAGAACTCAGTAGTTTAAGCGGGCTAGCACGGGAAACGGTGACAAGAGTGTTGACTAGGTTAGAAAAGAAAGGCTTGATTAAACGGGATCAGGACATCATTTGTATTCCTGATTTGTTAGCTTTGGAACGCACAATCGTTTAACACTTGCCAATTTAGCTAAAGCGCGTCTAGATTGGACATTTTTCGTGAAAGCTGTTATTTGTCATTTGTCATTTGTCATTTGTCATTTGCTGGAACAAAGGATAAATGAGCAATGACAAGTGGCAGAGAACGAACCAGGAGTTTTGATGAGTATCTTAGATTCTTTGCCAGAAGAGCCGGAGCAAAGTCCATCACCAACATCACCAACTAGCCAAAACCCAGAGTTAGACAAACCAGATAATTACCATAAGTGGGAAAATCAGACTACACTGAAACCGCCCCAACTTAAGGTTGATGCACCTTTGAGGATGGTGGAAACGGCTTTTTTAGCCAGTACTGCTAGCTTAATTTGGTTTATTAATTTTTACTTTCCCTTGGGGCCAGTTTTACGGATATTTTTCCCTGTACCCATTGCTTTAGTTTATCTTCGTTGGGGACGTAGAGCCGCTTGGATGGGAGCGGTAACATCTGGGTTACTGCTGGCGGTATTAATGGGGCCAGTCCGGAGTTTGTTGTTTGTTATGCCCTTTGGTTTTATGGGCGTGTTATTAGGCACAACATGGAACCGTCGCGTACCTTGGATAGTTTCTATTACCTTGGGTATGCTACTAGGTACTTTAGGGGCTTTTTTCCGCGTCTGGTTACTATCTTTGTTATCTGGTGAGGATCTGTGGATTTATGCCATCAATCAAGTCACAGAGTTAGCAGAGTGGATCTTCCTCAAACTAGGCTTATTGACCAATCCCAGTATCTTCTGGATTCAAATTGGCGCGATCGCTCTGATTATGTTTAATAATTTTATCTACTTGTTTATCGTTCACATCGCCGCCTGGCTACTTTTAGATCGTCTGGGAAATCCCATCCCCCGTCCGCCACGTTGGGTACAGGTTTTGATGGATTATGAATAATTGTCATTAGTCATTAGTAATTTGTCATTGGCGAAAGAGACAACTGACAACTGACCAACCTATGATTAATATTTATACTCAAATAGACCAGGGTGCAGCCTGGATTGCTAAGTATCGCGATCGCTTACCTGTATTTGCTTGTATTTTAGGTTTTACGGAAACTGGCTTAATTCCAGGGATTTCGGCGGCGGGAAAGACTCCAGAAGACCGCAAGTTTACTGCTTGTGCTGATGCTGAGTTTTTATATTACGGAGCAGAACATCAAGCTAAGTATCCTTTACCACCTTTAATTGCGGGTGCTTCACCTGTATTGATTTCCCGTGCTGTGGTTGAGGCGTTACCAACTCCACTTTATATATTTAATGCTGGCTTACACCAACCCCCATCTGTACCGACAATAGATTTGGGGGGAGTTCCTGCTAAATGTTTAAGTCAAGGTGCGGCGATGGAACTAAAAACAGTCCAGCACCTCCTAGAGCAAGGCTTGCAATGGGGTGCGGTGTTGGCGGCGAATCTGCAACAAAGTTATTTAATTTTAGGTGAATGTGTAGTTGGCGGTACGACTACCGCTTTGGCAATTTTACAGGGTTTGGGTGTAGCTGCTGCGGGGAAGGTTAACAGCAGCCATCCAATTTGCAACCACGAACAAAAATCGGCTGTGGTACAAGCCGGTTTAGCTAGGGTGCAAGAAAACTCAAATTCTCTCGATCCTTTGAAATTAGTCGCTGCAGTTGGCGATCCGATGCAGGTGGTAGTTGCCGGAATGGCGATCGCGGCTAGTCGTCGCTGTGGTGTGTTGCTGGCTGGTGGGACGCAAATGTTGGCGGTTTATGCCTTGATGAAGGCGATCGCTCAAACCTACAATTTACCTTGGCAACAAGCAGAGGTTGTTGTGGGTACAACTCGCTGGGTAGCCGAAGATCCTACAGGCGGTACGGTGGAATTAGCGCTGAATTTATCTCAAACAAACAACTCTTGGGGTGGAGAGGCTCCACCCCTACTAGCGACTCAACTGAGTTTTGCTGATTCTCGTTATCCCCAACTCCAAGTTTACGAGCAGGGTTTTGTGAAAGAAGGCATGGGCGCTGGAGGAGCTGCGATCGCTGCTAGTCTTAGTCTAGGTTGGCAGCAACCACAACTTTTGGAAGCCATTGAAAAACAAATTGAGCGTTTGAGCAGATTCAATCGCCAATAGCGGATGCCAAAACTCAGAAATTTCAGGTAAATCTCTTGGGCAATAAATAAATAAATAAATTAGTGAATTCTCTCCCGCAGTAATTGTTCTTCTAAGGCGGCGATACGATTGTAGGCGGCGGTTAATTGTGCTGTTAATCGTTGAATTTGAATTTCTGGCGACAGGGTTCTTTCTCCCCCTTGACGATTTATATCTGAATAAATCCCGTCGGATAACACATCCTTGTGTTCCATATCGGAATTGAAATTGATATTTGCTTTGAATTGATGGTAATGTACGACTTCGCTATTTTCTGAATAATTTTCTCTGGCTTGGGTTCTAGCTAAAGAGCATTCTGACAAAGTTTGAGAGACTTTATTATCAAGTTCCTCAATTACTTGGCACAGAGCATCCAGTTTATAGCTCAGAGTCATGATCTGCTTTTGTAATGGCTCCATTTAATACCCTAATCCGCATATTTTCTCTATGTTATTCAATTTACTGGCAACCTTAAAAATACTTATGAATTATTTAATTTTTCCCACGCACTGTAGGAATGTGACATTAATTTCATTACTTATAAACATAACTCAATATTTTTGACAGGAAATTTTACAACTATATTAAGAAATATGAAGCCAGGGGCTATTACTTTTCAATAAATGGAATAAGCTTGCCAATAATTTCAACTTTTTCCCTGTTTTTCGGCTAATTTGCGACATCATAGCTGTTTAAGCTATCTTTTCCAAAGGATAAACATGAGCCTGTTACCAATAATTCTGTTGCACCTGTTATCTATAGATAGCTATCTCTAGTTGTGATTACGGAACTATGACCATTTACTTAAAAACCGAAGAAATAATTAAGAATTGAGTGATGTAGCTAACTAAAAAAATTGCTAGTCAAGAACTCATAAAATTAACGGACACAGGCATAAATAATTAAACTACTGAGTCAAAACTGCAAATTAAAAAGCAGAATTAATTTTAGGATAGGGAATAATTTCTTGAATAATTAAATTAAGATAGGAGACACTTATCATCTACCATAAGCAAGAGAAAACTAGAAGAATTGCATTGAGGATCGTTAAGTTAAAACTTATTCACCTCGAACATTAGAGTTTTTTACAAAGGAATAGTGAAAATTGTGGAAATAAAAGCAAATCCACAAAATTTAGAGTTTTTAAAGTAGATGCAGTTGAAATAATGATAATTGAACTAATAATTAACTCTTTCCCATGCCCAATTTCCTAAGTCTAATATTAGGGTTGGAAAACAGTCCAAGCCCCCCTAGTCCCCAAGCCATTAGGGACTTCCAATTAAAAAAATACCCACGGGGGTAGGGGCACGGCACCGATAAAATATCGGTAATACCGAAAGATTGTATATGCCGTGCCCCTACAAGTTGGATAATTTATTTTTTGGAGTTCCCTTATGCTACTAACAGGCAAAAGAGAGTTATAATATGGAATTTTATGTTTAAATTCAATGGATCGACGCTCCTTTATATTAGGTACAGGTACATTGGCGCTTTCACAACTGCTGATTGGCTGTGGCGCTAACAACCAGACGCAACTAAAAGTACAGCTATTAAATGGTTCTATACCTGGTCAGGTAGTTAATAAATTTCAGAAAGCGTTAAAATCTCAGGAGCAGTTAAAATTTTCTCCTGTAGCGCAAATCCAAGATTTATTTAAACAATTACAAACTTGGCAACAAAAGCCTAAATCTCAGGATGAGCAAGGATGGACTCGCTATATCCCTTGGGTAAAAGCGGAAAAAACTCCGGTAGCTGATGTGGTAACATTGGGTGATTATTGGCTAAAAGCGGCAATTGAGCAAAAGCTAATTCAACCACTGAATACAGCGCAAATTAAAAATTGGTCAGCTTTAGACGCGCAATGGAAGCAGCTGGTAACCCGCAACGAGCAAGGTAATCCCGATCCCCAAGGAAAAGTTTGGGCGGTTCCTTACCGTTGGGGTAGTACGGTGATGGTTTACAATCGGGAAAAGTTTCAAGATTTAGGATGGACACCAACAGATTGGAGTGATTTGTGGCGTACTGAATTGCGATCGCAAATTTCTCTTCTCAATCATCCCAGAGAAGTTATAGGTTTGGTGTTAAAGAAATTAGGTAATTCCTACAATACAGAGAATATCGATCAAGTAGCAAATTTAGAATCAGAACTACGCGCTTTAAATCAACAAGTCAAGTTCTATAACTCTACTACCTATCTAGAACCGTTAATTATTGAGGATACTTGGCTGGCTGTTGGCTGGTCTGATGATATCATTCCCTTGTTGTCGCGATATCCTCACCTTAGCGTCGTGCTTCCCAAATCAGGAACAGCGATATGGGCGGATTTATGGGTACGTCCTCAAGGTTCAGAGAAAGAAGCTTTAGCTAATCAATGGATGGATTTTTGTTTGCAAAGTGCGATCGCTAAAGATATTTCTGTACTCAGCAAAACTAATTCGCCTATTGCTCCCAACATTGTCGCCACAGAATTTCCTGAACCCTTGAGAAACTTGTTAGTTAATAATCGAGAAGTTTTCGCTAAAAGCGAATTTTTACTTCCCTTATCTTCTGAAGCTAATAAGCAGTATGAAACCTTATTTAATTTAATTAAAATTGAATAATTATAGTTGTAGTCATAGGTTAGGACATCTTGAAAGCATAAATGCTAGGAATAGCAATAGTTTTACCTTCTGCCATCTGCCTCCTGCCTCCTGCCTTCTGCTATATATTCAGTAATTTAGTGAAAAAATATCAATTAAATAATATGGCATAAATATAAGCAATAGTTTCATAAATAACTGACCGTACACCTTGGCTATAAAACCACCATTGCTGCGGATCGTACTCTTGGGTTTTAGTGGCGATCGCGCCTACTTGAATCTGCGGAGACAGGATTTTTTTAAATACTAACCAACTCCTGCGAGTATGCACATCCAAAGATAGTAAATTAATGGATTTTGGGTGTAAATGTGACTGCGATAGCCAATGCTGCAATTCAATTACAGATGCGTAACTACGATCCTTAATTACCATTGGCGATGATACAGCTACCACTTTATCAGGCGGTAAACCCATTTTTTTTAAAGTAGCTGCTGATAAATCGGCAAAAGTTTTATATTCTGCTAAATAAGTGCCTAATTCTAAGGGCCCTCCTGTAGTAATTATTTGCCGATAATTACCACTTTGGAATTTAGCAAAAGCTTCTTGCAGCGCATAGTCTGGTAGCCATCCTTCTATCACCATTATCTCTGCTGATTTCACCGGAGAATTCATAGCTAAAAAGGGATGGATATGAGTAATTGTGAAGATTGCGCAATTAGCAATTATAGCGATCGCTATGATCCATCCCGGAGCCGTTAGCGTCCAGATTTCTTGGCGTTTGATTAAGGAAATTTTCGGAATTTTTAGCCCCCGACGATTTCTGCTTTTCTGCATTAAACCTTTGCTGCACTTTGTTGTTTCAAATAAGTAAAGACAGATTTATCGCCAATATCCGCAGGAATGGCTTGTACTGTCTTCCGCAGAGCAAATACTAAAAATAAACTTGCCCAAGCTCCTAATATAACTTGTTCCCCTTGAATTGGTAAAATTCCTACTAAATGACCGAGTAATAATAGCGGGACGATAAAAGTTAAGAATTTAGTTTCTAGGCGATTAAAGCAAAAAGCTTCTTTGAAATAAATACCTGTGAGTGCAACAAAGGTAAAGCCAATTCCAAATAAGGTAAGGGGATGATTGTAAACAGTAATAGCTAATGGTTCAGGGCTAGATAATGCCAATGCTATGGATGTAATCGTACCAATTGCCCAAAAAACTTCTAACAATCGGTGCAGCATTACCATATATATATGGATGGTAAATAAACTCACTCCGAGCGCCAGAGTAAAACAGGCGTATAGCAAGGTTATAACCTGGTAATTAATCGGCTGATTGTAGAATAATACCAAAGCGCTAGCGATCGCAAAACTCAGTGCAGCTACCATTAATCCCCCACGGTAGACGATAACACCGATGCGATCGCTCTGAGTAATTGTAAATTCCCCAAACTGACCTTGATAGACTGTTGGTGTGGATAATGTTTGTGTTGTCATATTAATCAATAAGGAGAGAATCAAGGCTTTTGCAAGAAGTCTATTGTTTAGCTATAACAATCATTATCCGCAAGAATATCAAAACTTTACATCACCCATACATCAAATATACATCATTAAGCGTTGTTGTTTGAGTACATTTGAGCTACTGACAAACAAGATAAGTACATAATACATCTGTTTTTATCTGAATTTGTCTGTTTTTATCGAGATTTATCTGAATTTGTCTGTTTTTATCGAGATTTATCTTATTGTTTACAAAAACTTTATATATGTTTATTGCTAACTTCATAATAAATTTATGAAAACTTTCTAAATAAAAGAGTACAAGTAAATTAGAGCAGATATTTATCATTTAAAAAACAGCAGAAAATACAACAAAATAGATTTTTAATCAGACTTAGAGGATGTTTTAAAAGTGCTTGAACATGATTTTAAGTACTTAATAATTCTGTATAAGCCTATTGATTCAGGGAGAAATTAGAATTAAGTTTTCCCTAAATTAGGTATTTTACTGTGCTGCTATGTTTTTAATAGCAGTCTACTCAATTTAGGAAAACTAACCACTTAACTAGCTTCTCATTTTATAAATTAAATAGGATTTAGGATTATTTAAAGTATTTTCTAGATAGCTCATTACTTTTAAAATATTCTCTCATTGTTGATTGAGAATTCAGATTCTTGATTTTTTTCTATTTTAGAACTTACGAAAAAATCATGGAATTGCGTCATTACAAGCGTAGAGACGTAAACAGCTAAAATTTTGTGATTGCTTTTCCACACAGAGATTTTTGCCAGCGAAGCATGGCAATTTTGGATGCAATGACAAATTTTGCTTGCGTAAGTTCTGTATTTAAGTTGTTCTCATAAAAAATAAATATTCTTCTCGTTTGGTATAACTACCCTATATGCATGAACATGAATCAATTAATACCAGCGATCAGAGTCAGCAACTTTAGTTTTTATTACGATACTAGAAAGATACTTGAAGATATATCAATAGATATCAACCAAAATACAATAACTGCAATTGTTGGACATAGTAGCTCTGGTAAATCTATGTTTTTGAAATCTCTCAATCGCATGATGGAGCCTGAAGAAAGAATAAAAATTGAAGGAAGAGTAGAATTTTTTGGTCAAAATATTTATGAGCGCCGTGTTAACTTAAACCGAGTACGTCGCCAAATTAGTATGGTATTACCAAAACCAAATCTTTTTCCTATGAGCGTTTATGATAATGTTGCTTATGGGATTAAACTTGTAGGATGGCGACCAAAAGTAGAATTAGATGAAATTATTGAATCGGCAATTAAACGTGCTTATCTTTGGGATGAATTAAAAAATAAGCTGCGAAAATCAGCTTTGGAACTTTCTAGTGGTCAACAACAGCGTTTGTGTATTGCACGTGCTTTAGCTGTCAACCCAAAAGTTCTCTTAATGGATGAGCCTTGTTTTGCACTTGATCCCATTGCTAGCAAAAAAATTGAGGATTTGATCCAAAATTTAAGCTCTAACTACACAATTGTGATTTCTAGCCATAATATGCAGCAAGTCAGCCGTATATCAGATTTTATAGCTTGTTTTGCCAAAAGTGAAGATCAAATTGGCCGATTGGTGGAATTCGATAGCACCCCCAAAGTTATGAGTAGAGAGTATGTGCGAATTAAGTAGTTTCTGGTTGTACAGGAATCATGTTTAACTCTGGAATTGCAACTATTAAGTAGGGTATTGGTGACCAGATTTTAGGATATGTTCATTAATATCCTACCTATTCATATCTAAAAAAGATTGCTATTTTAGCATAAAAGTTAGATAGATAATTATATTAAAATTTATAAATTAATCTTTTCAAATTGTACCCTCAAAGGTAATTATCAGCACAAGACCAAATAAATAAGAAGATGAAATGTCCTCGCTGCGAATCAACTTCATATCGCAAAAATGGTCATAGGAATGGTAAGCAGTATTATTTGTGCAAAAATTGCCGAAAACAATTCCTTGAGCCTGTATTACTCAACACTCCGTCACCTCACTTGCTTGAGAATAGCAACGGACATAGTAAATTACCTGTAGAGGAAGCAAAAGAACTGTATTTAAGGGAAGATTTACCAGCCGAGACAAATACAAACACATCTTCCCCATATCTGGCTGCAAGTTTAGCGCAAGAACTCTTACAAACTTTTTTATCGCCACAATTCTTAGAATCTGCTGCTTTTCAGCAATTCATTGAAAAAATTAGCCCAAATTCTGAAATTCAACCCCAATCAACTACAAGAATTTCTTTATTACTTTTAGATGCAGAAAATCTCAAAATAGATATTGCTGCTGAAGAATTTTTAGCTAGTATCGGTAATTATCCTCTGCAAGTAAAAATCGCTTTTGCTAATTGGAAAACTCCTAGCAATGGTAAGCAAGATACAGAACTATATGAGCGTGGTTATCAACTTTTTCATGTACCTGATGGTAAAGATGGCGCTGATGCAAAAATGATTGCTTTCGGTGCTTCTTTATTGCGTGGTTATCCCACAGTTAAAGAAATATTTGTTTGTTCGGGAGATGGAATTTTAACTCACCTCTGCAATGAACTGCAAAATCAAGGTTTAACTGTATATTGGGTGCGCAGACAATCGCAAATTTTACATATAGAAAATCGCAATACGGGAAAATTTACTTTCTACTCTGTACCGCTAGCCACAGAAGTTCCTTCTTTAGCGGGAGTAGTTGATAAAATTGAGGATTTAATTAAAGCCGAACAAGAATCAATTAGTTCTAGATTGAGCAATTTGACAACAATAGCCAATCTTTTTCAAGAAAGATGTAACCTTGAATTTAATCAAAATAATTCTATTTTAGAAGCGAAATCCACTGCATCTTCAGACACCGAAGATGTCACAGCAACAGTAAATACTACAACAATATCGATTCCCCCGCAGGAGATTGCATCTAAAGCCGATTTAGAAAAATTATTGCTAGAGATTTTTCAGAATATGCAAGCCCAATCTCCTAAAAGCAAATTATCTGTCTCCAAACTAGGCACAGAGTTACAGAAAATATGCGGACAATCGCCAAATTCAATTATGAAAAAGTTAAAACTAGGTAGTAGTTTTACCAAATTTTTGCAATCATCTCCTCACTTTACCTTACAACTGCGTGGTCGAGAATATGAAGTCCTGAAGTCTGTTGATGGTTAATTGTTGACTGTTAATTGTTGACTGTTGACTGTTGACTGTTGACTAATGACTAATGACTAATGACTAAATTGTGAGATAATTTAATAAAATTTAACATATTTGTTTCCGCCGATGCTAAGACTAATTACTGACTTCGACGGCCCTATAGTTGATGTTTCCGAACGGTACTACCGTGTTTATCAATTTTGCTTAGAGAAAACCCGACGTTCAGATCAATCAGTACAAGAACTTCCTAAGGGAGAATTTTGGCAATTAAAGCGATCGCGCGTTCCGGAAAAACAAATTGCGCTAAACTCTGGTCTAGATGAAGCACAGGCGGTAGAATTTGCTCAACTACGGCGGCAAACAGTCCATACAGAACCTTACTTTGACTACGATACCTTAGTACCCGGTGCGGTGGAAGCACTGTTAAAAATTCAGGAAGCGGGTATTGATTTGGCGGTGATGACAATGCGGCGAGTTTGGGAACTTGACTATGCTTTCCAGAAATTCCAGCTAGGAAGATTTTTCCCAGAAAATCGCTGTTATTGCTTAACTAACGATTATGTGAAAACCCGCGATATTGAGGATAAGCCTTTATTAATGGCTAAAGCTATAGCGGAACTACCTGCGGTGGCTGATACCTGGATGGTAGGGGATACAGAAGCCGATATCACAGCAGGGAAAAAACACGGAATTAAAGCGATCGCTGTTGAGTCTGGTATCCGCGATCGCGCTCAACTAGAAATTTATCAACCCGACTTCATAGTTCGGGATTTAACTACTGCTGTAGATTTACTCCTAGAAGGTAAATTATCACAACCACAACCAGCCTATATTCCTTAGTAAGTGATTTCACAGCTAAGGGGTAATAGATTTACTCTATTACCCCTTAGCCATAAAAAATCCGAAATTTTTAAACATTGAAATTAACCAGCTGTACCACTCAAAGAACCGGGTAAGCTGTGCTGTGAAGTTAACGTAAAAAGCTACTAATCAACCACAACAATATAAAAGTCAGCACCGTAGAAAACTGATTTGACGATAAATTAATAAATGCTACTGATGAAAGCAGCCAGTTAGCAACCAGCCCCCCAACAATTAAGCCAACAATCAGCCCAAGCAGTGTAAATAAAACTGCTCGACCAAATTTACCCTCCTTGCGATTGAGAAAGTAAATACTAATTCCCACCCCAACCACTAATGCTAACTGCAAAACTTGATCGCCTGTAGCTGGGTAGAATACACTAGCAGCACTCAAACCCAAATACCAAGCACCAGGTAGCAACACATCAGCACGGGTTGGCCTATCCAACATGCGTTGCAGCCATGCTGGCGACTGCTCGCTCTTAGTTGGACTTTCTTTGGGAAGCGATTGCACTCGAGTTTCTGGAAATCGAATTCGCTCAGGGACTTTAATTTTACCTTCCTGGCGCATTCGTAAGCGATCCATTAAAATCGCGTCGTAAGCCGCTTCAATGACTTCAGTACTCTTGCCATCGCCAATATGTTGCTCCATCAGGCGATTGCGAGCATCTTGAATTTCATCGAAGCTAGCATCTTCTGAGACCCCAAGTTTTTCGTAGGGATTTTGATCGCTCATGGGAGTTTATACTTCAGCCTCGGTCTGCGGCAGTCTTTTGTTGACGGAAATACAACTTTAGGTTTTATTTTGATCGTCACTTAATTATCGATCAATTTTCAGCCCTACCAGGATAGTAGCATGGGTTGGTTTGATCGACTTTTGACATACTCCCCAGCCTAAAGACCTGGGGATTTTGGGTTCAAACAACAGTTGCAGGCATAGCCCGTCTTACACTATCTCGCCCGACAGACAATGCCCTGCCTGTTTACACAATTCTAGCAAAAAGCCGTCCTTAAAGAACGGGGCTTTAGACCTAGGTTTTTGGTAAATTTTAACTATAAGTCACTTTAACATATTGCCAGAACTCCGTGTATCCCCTCATGTCGTTACTTAGTTCTGGCTCTAACCTAGAATTTGAACTCAGAATACCTAAATTGCAGTTTTTATGAAAAAATTACCTTTTCTGTTGCCGTTGCGGCGGCTGAAACTACTCAGATGAAGTTTTCATAAATGAGTTTCAGAATAATCACTGGTCTCAATCGGCATCTCGATTTAAGATTGAAACAATTTAGATTACCACTGGTGGGAAAAGGAGAGTTTTCTAGTTTACTAGATGACTGTGGCTAGGTCAAAACTATTGCTGACTGGAAAAATTAGACATTTGCCGCACTTGCTCAATATCTCAGCAAGTTTGCCTACAAGTTTAATTGTCCGGAATCTTGATTAGACTATGATTAAGTAGGTAATCAGGAAATGCATCTCTTAGCCTTGTAGATTCTTAACTTATCCCCAAGTGGAAACTGCGTTTTCACGCAAAACTCCTGTAAATCCTTAGAATTTTTGTGCAAAGTGATGGTCATGGCTCCTGCCAAGATTCTTGTAGTTGACGACGACCCTGCGGTTCGGAATTTAATCCAACGCTTTTTGATGAAGCAGAGCTATCAAGTAGAAGCGGCTGAGGATGGTAAAACCGCCTTAGCGCTATTTGAGCAATTTAACCCCGATTTGGTGATTTTAGATGTAAATCTACCAGATGTAATTGGGTTTAACCTCTGCCAAGAGATGCAAAGCCGTAATGGTGTTTTTGTGTTAATGCTAACTAGCCGTGCTGACGAAGCTGACAAAATTCGTGGCTTTGCTAAAGGTGCTGATGACTATCTCACCAAACCCTTTGGATTGGGAGAATTAGAAGTCAGAGTAGCAGCTATTTTGAGGCGTCAGCGCGTTGTCACCACAGCCGAACAAAAACGTCTGGTGTTTGAAAAGCTGATGATCGATCCAGTACGGCGGGAAGTGGCACTAAATAACCAACCAGTACCCTTAACTGCGCTGGAATTTGATTTGTTACATTTTTTAGCTAGCCATCCAGGTCGAGTGTGGCGGCGTGCAGAACTGATTCAAGAAGTTTGGGACTACGAATATGTCGGCGACCAACGGGTTGTTGACGTACATATCGGTCAAATTCGCAAAAAGATTGAAATTGATGCCAGCCAACCTGCATTAATTCAGACAGTACGTGGTGTAGGGTATAAGTTTGAAAGCCCAACTAACCCACCACAATTGGAAGTCCATTCTTGAGTTCTTAGTCTATAGTCCAGAGTTTTTAACTCTTGACTTTTGACTAATGACTAAAAAAACGAGAAATTGGCTCAATTTTTGCCTTGGCTTATTTTTAGCTTAGGTAAATAAGCTTTTTGAAAGAAATAATCTTGATTGGTAAATGATAATCGAAATATATCTGATTCCAATTCAGATATATTGGGTCATTACAATAATTCTGATTCCTGAAAACCTGCAAATAAATACTCTATGTCATTAAAAATCCTCCGGCAGGAGGATAAATTTTAGTGATTTTTGGAAAAGTTAACTTTAACTATGACACTGAATGTCAGTGTCCTGAAGATTTTTAATAGTTCAGTCTGTCAAAAATTGGCGAATTATTGACTAAATTGACCAGCTATGATGTATTTTTGTGCTGACACTTCATCAAGATAAATAATTTAGCAGCCAAATTTTAGCTGGGAGAAACTCATTTACAACAACAGACTAAAACTCTAAGATGAGTAGCTGTCTGAGTCATTAGCCATTTGTATTGACAAATAATCAAGCCCTAAGCTTTCTTAGACAGCAACTCCTTTGAGCGGGTTTCCCCGCTAAGGGAATTGCTGAACCACAAATTGCGCATCCGAGATACACAACTGTTTAGCTGTGGTGAAACAGGGTTTCTAGGTAAACACGAGCAGCACGGCGATCGCTCTCGCCATTTTGGAGTAAAAACAGTGACAAAGCTGCTGTTAATACCCGGTTTTGATCCCAGTCTGGATGTGTATCTAAATAGTTTTTTAGCGATTCGTGAAGTGTTTCCGGAATTTCTGTAAAAATGTTAACCGTTGTGTTCATGAGATTTTCCTCCTCTGAGGTCAATCAAGAGGTACAAGTTGCTTGCAGTCAGTAGCCAGAGGCGGCATACGCAATCTTTCACCTGCCTGACAATCTCCGCCAACATTTAAGGTAATTTTACACAGTTGATGTCAGCGATGCAACGAACTAAAACAGCAAGCCGAATCATTGTGCGCTAAGAGGGGGTAGGTTTGTCAATGCTGCGAAATGTTAAAAACGGTGGTATAAAAAGTAAATACCAACGGAATCATCAGGGTTTTGGCATGATTTTTGTTACGTAAGTTTATATAAACTCAGTCACTGAGATTTCTTAGAGTAGGAAATAAAAATCCCCAAGAGGATGGTAAGAGGTAATTAACTCGTGGGGGATCTGTGGAAAACTGGGAAAGTGGCTGTGGAAACTCTGTGGAATCTGTGAGGAAAATACTTGTTAATGATAAGAATTACAAAAACATTTTCTTTGAATGAAATTTAAGATATTAGAATTCGCGCCCCAAGATTGGTTATCTTCCTGGCTATCTCGGCTACAGACGCCTGTGGGGATGTTGATTGTTGGTAGGTTTTTTTCGGAAATAGGTACAGGCTTTACTCTGTTTTACGCTCCCATATTTTTTGTCAATCAAGTTGGCTTATCTGCTACGACTGTTGGTATTGCTTTGACTAGCACCTCTGTAGCTGGTGTTTTCGGGCGGATTTTGGGTGGTTCTTTAGCCGATTCCAGGGATTGGGGACGACGGCGCACGTTGTTATTAGCAACGGCGATTTCTGCTGTAGGTTCGCTGGTTTTAGCCGCAACTAATAATTTTACGACTATGGTTGTCGGCTGCTCTATTGTAGGTTTAGGTATTGGTTTTTATTGGCCTGCTAGCGAATCTGTGGTTGCTGACGCTAGCGAAAGTGAAAATCGCCGGGAAACTTTTGCCCTCGCCAGGGTAGCCGATAATTTAGGGTTAGCAATTGGCAGTTTATTAGCAGGATGGTGGGTAGCGATCGCTAATAATTACCGGGGGCTATTTATTATAGATGCAATTTCCTTCCTGGTGTTTTTTACGGTAATTTTTTTGGCAATTCATGAAACCTCCCAACCAGAGATAGCAGAATCTCAGCCACCACCTTTAGCTTCTTGGTTAGCCGCATTAAGCGATCGCCGCTTGTTAATTTACGTTACGGTGAATATAACTTTCACAACTTGTATTGCGCAGTTACACAGCACCCTGCCCATTTACCTGAGAAACTTCGTCAGGGTGGAAGATCATACCCTGGGGTTAGCTGCAACCACAATTAGCAGCTTATTTGCTTGGCATTTGGCTTTAGCGGTGATTTGCCAATTTCCGATGGCGCGGATGTTAAAACAGTACTCCCACACCCAGGCGCTGACAATTTCGGCGATTTTGTGGGCGATTGGTTTTATTTTGATTTGGGTAACTGCGATCGCGCCACATTATCCTCTACTGTGGGTAACCTTAGCCTTAACAGTATTTGCCCTAGCCTTAGTTTCCTATACCCCTTTTGCAGCCTCTCTCGTCACCGATTTAGCCCCAGAATCACAGCGAGGGGTGTATTTCTCCATTAATTCACTTTGCTGGGCATTAGGTCATTTTATTGGCTCACCCTTGGGCGGCTGGGCACTTGATCAACCACGAATCATTGCGGATAACTTTTGGCTTGGTTTTTCCTTGAGTGTCTTAATCGCCGTAGGGATTTTACAGTATCTAAACCGAATTTTGTCTCAGGAATAACTTCAAAATCAATCTTTGGCAGAGATATTTGTAGCTATCACCAGCTATCATTACAATTTTCTCTTAATTATTTATGAAATATCCCACTAATTGACTCAAAATTTTTAGCTAATAGCTACCATAGCGCTTACTGTTGTGACAAAGTTAGCAATTAAGAATATAAGCTTAACTTAAGCGTTTTATTGCTAATTTCAATGTTTGAGCTTGAGTAAACAGCTTGTAATTATACACAATTATGGGCTTTTTTTAGGCGAAAATTAGTACTAACTATAGGCATATTTTTAGCTTTAATATTTTATTTATTTTTGCTAATAGTCATCATAAAAATTATCAATAATTATATTTATCAATTCTTGAACCAAATATTGTTTACTTTTACTATGGGTAGTTAAATTTCGCTGCGGTAATCATTAAGTCCTCAGAGAATTAACTGAGCATTATTTATTGCCGACTGGCACAATACCACATAAATATACTTTTTGAGCTTATATATTTTCAAGCTCAACTAGTTTGGCATTGGCAATTTTGTATTTAATTCAAATTGGTGCGTGAGGGTTTGCTATGAAAGTAAATCTACTAGCTTACGCTGGTGGGCTAAGTTTTTTATACTTAATTGCTGGACTATCTCCAGCACAAGCTAAATCTGCTTTGCCAGATACTGTAGATAATGCTAAAGATTTAAAATCTAACAATAGTTTTGCTCAGATTAAATTTGAGCCAGAAAAACCAGATTTATCGATTGTAAATCAAGCCAAATCTTCTCCTGTACTATTAGCATCAGATGCCATAGAACAAGTGACATCTGTATCGCAACTTTCAGATGTACAACCTACAGATTGGGCTTTTGCGGCATTACAATCTTTAGTTGAGCGTTATGGCTGTATTGCTGGGTATCCCAACAGCACCTACAGAGGTAACCGCGCTCTCACCCGTTATGAATTTGCGGCAGGTTTAAATGCTTGTCTGAATAGAATTAACGAGCTAATTGCTACAGCAACTAGCGATTTAGTGACCAAAGAAGATTTAAATACCTTACAAAAACTGCAAGAACAATTTACGGCGGAATTAAGCACATTACGGGGTAGGGTAGATGCTTTAGAAGGTCGTACTGCTGAATTAGAAGCAAATCAGTTTTCTACCACTACCAAGCTAAATGGTGAGGTAATTATCTCGGCTATTGGTGCGACAGGTGGCGCTCTGGGTCGCAACGATCCTAATATTATTTTGACGAACCGAGTGCGGTTAAATCTCAACACCAGCTTTACAGGGAAAGATTTACTGATTACTGGGTTGCAATCCCATAACTTTTTAGGTGGTGTCGATGGTAGCGGTAGTTTACAAGAGAGTTTAGGTTTAGCATCACCGATACTCAGTTCTAGCAGTGCGCGTACTAGTTTTGAACCGCAATTTCCTGGCGTCGATCCTAAAAATTTATCTAGTGTTGGTGCAAACTCGCTTCAGCTTTATAAACTGCTTTATATCTTTCCTGTCGCGGAAAAATTGACTTTGTTTGCGGGGACAGCAGCCGAAGTTTCCGATGCTTTTCCCGCTATCACTCCCTTTTACGGTGAAGGACAAGAGGCGATTTCTCGCTTTGCTAGCTTAAACCCTGTATTACGTGTCTCTGGTGGTACTTCCGGTTCTGGTTTAGCTTCTGCGGCTGGCTTTATTTATAGTTTTTCTCCCCAGCTAAATTTGAGAGCTTTGTATGGTAGTGTGAATGCCAATCTTCCTAACAAAGCAGGGGATATTCTTCCAGGAGTTTCTAACACTCCTTTGGGCGCAGGGGTATTTAGCGGTAGTGGCGTAGTAGCAGCACAGTTGACTTTTCAGCCCAGCAATTCTTTAGCTATTGGTCTGAACTATGCCAATAGTTATCATGAAATTAATATTTTGGGTACAGGATTAACTAGTAGTGATATTGGTGCTTTATCTGGAGTACCTTTAGGGACGCCAGTAAAACTCAATTCCTTTGGTGGTACTGTAACTTGGCGCTTCTCTCCCAAAATTGCCTTATCTGGCTATGGTGCAGCGCTGTTTGTCGATGATTCCTCGGCAGATGTTAATGCTGGTACTACTTTCACTAGTTGGATGGTAGGCGTTCATTTCAACGATTTATTAAAGCCTGGTAACAATGCGGGGATCATTTTTGGACAGCCGCTTTATCGTACTGATGCTAGTGGTGCAGCACAATTAGCAGATGCGGGTGTGAATCGAGCTGTTCCTTATCATTTAGAGGCTTATTACCGCTTACGGGTAAATGACAATATCAGCGTTACACCTGGTGCTTTTGTGTTGTTCAATCCGGAAGGCGACAGCAGAAATGAAACAACAGCCGTAGGTGTATTGCGGACTACATTTACTTTTTAGGGCATGGGGCATTGGGCATTGGGCATTGGGCATTGGGCATTGGGCATTGGGCATTGGGCATTGGGCATTGGGCATTGGGCATTGGGCACAGACGCGATGAATCGCGTCTCTACAATCAATGCCCCCTTCCCTTGTCCTCCTTGTCTCCCTTGTCCTCTTCCCCTTTTGCGATCGCAATAATGTTTACCGTCGGCGTTTTTGTAACTTCCGGTAAACATCCTTGACATCTACTTTATGATGTGCTAATGCAACTAAAGTATGGTAGAGCAAATCTGCGACTTCTCCCGCGATCGCATCAGCATCATCATCTTTAAAAGCCATGACTACTTCAGCAGTTTCTTCGCCTATCTTTTTCAAAATTTTGTTATCGCCGCCGGCAAATAGCTGACAAGTGTAGGAATTTTCTGTAGGGCGATCGCGGCGATCGCAAATTACCTGAAATAATTGTGACAATGTATCTCCCGGTGGTGCCACAATTTGTCCTTCCACTTGATGAAAGCAACTGCGTTCTCCGGTATGACAAGCCACATCTCCTATCTGTTCTACACCGATGAGGAGGGCATCACTATCACAGTCATAACGGATACTATGTACCTTCTGGATATGACCAGAAGTCGCTCCTTTGTGCCAGAATTCCTGACGGGAACGACTCCAAAACCAAGTTTCTCCAGTTTCTAAAGTTTGTTGTAAAGACTCCCGATTCATCCACGCCATCATCAAGACAGTGCCATCAAGATAATCTTGGACGATTGCTGGCACTAAACCTCGTTCATCATATTTAATTTTTTCCACAGGGATGGCGTGGTGTAGTGAATTGGGTTCTGTAGAAGACATACCAGCTAATTTTTTCAGTGAGAATGATTCATTGATTCACGATACCATTCTCAATAGGGCATCTGATACGCTTTTCGTAATTGCAGCTGCTGATGTTCTCTTAAACGAGAACCCTTTTATCCATAGCCGACTGCATTTTAACTGCACTTAAAGCGACTTGATGAGCCTTTGTAGCTTCACCGTACCAATGAATTGCCGAGTTAAACGCCGCTCGGTAAATATCTTGGTATGCTTCAGGCAAGCGATTTCTAATTTCTAAAGGCAAGTCTTGATTTGACTTGTATAACATAACGTTATTTTTTTGGTTCCTATAATTCTATACGATAGAAGTTCTAAGCAGTTTTTCACCCTATCCTGAGATAGAGCTTTTTATTGCCACTGATTTAGGAGAGAACCTTGGTAAATACGACGATTAAAACAACCAAATCACAAGAAATCTTCGCTGCTGCCCAAAATCTTATGCCCGGAGGCGTCAGTTCTCCCGTGCGTGCATTCAAATCAGTAGGTGGACAACCAATTGTTTTTGATCGCGTTAAAGGCGCATACATTTGGGATGTAGACGGCAACCAATACATTGACTACGTGGGTACTTGGGGGCCGGCGATTTGTGGCCATGCTCATCCAGAAGTGATTGCAGCCCTTCATGAAGCCTTAGAAAAAGGTACAAGCTTTGGTGCGCCCTCTGCCTTAGAAAATGTTCTCGCAGAAATGGTGATTGATGCCGTACCCAGCATTGAAATGGTCAGATTTGTCAATTCTGGGACAGAAGCTTGTATGGCTGTGCTGCGGCTAATGCGGGCGTTTACAAATCGGGAAAAAATCATCAAGTTTGAAGGCTGCTATCACGGGCACGCCGACATGTTTCTAGTCAAGGCGGGATCTGGTGTAGCTACCCTTGGCTTACCCGACTCCCCAGGCGTACCTAAATCAGCAACTGTCAATACTTTAACCGCGCCTTTCAACGATTTAGAAGCTGTTAAAGCTTTATTTGCGGAAAACCCCGATCAAATTGCTGGGGTGATTTTAGAGCCAGTTGTCGGTAATGCTGGGTTTATTACTCCTGATGCTGGTTTCTTGGAAGGGTTAAGAGAAATTACCCAAGAAAATGGGGCTTTATTAGTCTTTGACGAAGTCATGACAGGCTTCCGCATCGCTTATGGTGGCGCACAAGAGAAATTTGGTATTACCCCCGATTTAACCACCCTGGGTAAAGTCATTGGTGGTGGTTTACCAGTGGGCGCTTATGGCGGTCGTCGCGATATCATGTCCATGATTGCCCCAGCTGGCCCCGTTTATCAAGCGGGAACTCTGTCTGGTAATCCTTTGGCGATGACAGCAGGAATTAAAACCCTAGAATTGCTGCAAAAACCAGGTACTTATGAGTATTTGGAAAAAATCACCCAAAAGCTAGCCGATGGCTTGTTGCAAGTCGCTCAAGAAACCGGTCACGCGGCTTGTGGTGGTCATATCAGCGCTATGTTTGGCTTATTCTTTACAGGTGGCCCGGTGCATAACTACGAAGATGCGAAAAGCTCTGATACAGCCAAATTCGGGCGTTTCCATCGCGGTATGTTAGAGCGGGGTATTTATCTGGCTCCTTCTCAGTTTGAGGCTGGATTTACTTCTTTAGCGCACACTGACGAAGATATTGAGCAGACTATAGCTGTGGCGCGGGAAGTGCTATCTAGTTTGTAGGCTAGAAACTTACACAAGGGCGGGGAAACCCCGCCCCTACCAAAATCTTAATTACGCATCAGATGCAGATTGGTATAAGAAAACAACCCCACTCTATTCAGGGTGGGGTTGCTAATTTTCATGCCAGATTCAAGATTTTGCGGTTTATTCTACCAATTAGAAAAAAAAAAGAATGCGACAGATTGTAGGGGCACTGGCACTGCCATGCCCTCTAGAATATTTTGATGTGTCGCAAAGATTATTTGAATTGGTATGAGAGTTTTTGCATAAATATTTTGGATTTTTGCGTTGTTGAGTATGAGTGTGAAAAGCTTACGCACTGGCTCCCCCCATGCCCAATGACGGCAGTTGCTTTAAGCCGGGAAACCCGTCCAACGCACTGCCTCCCCAATGCCCATTTTTCAACCCTATTATTGACCTTGGTTAGAATTGCGTTGTTGTTGTCTTTGTTGCCAACGTGCGCGTCCATTTTCGCGCATTTGTTGCATTTTTTGCTGTTGTTCGGGAGTGAGGAGTGCTTGAATTTTTTGTTGCGATGACTGCATGATTTGTCTAACTTCAGCAGACTGCATGACTTGCTTAAGTTGGTTTTTTTGCTCTTCAGTTAGATTTAGCGCTGCAAAAGCTCCTTTTTTACCACGCTCACCTCTTTGACGCGGAGCTTGTTGATTTTGATCTCTTTGTGCTTTTAATTCATTTAATTTATCTCTTTGTTCTTGGGTGAGGTTAACTCTACTAAGAACAATTTGTTCTATTTGGTTGCGGGTATCGCGTTTAATTGCTTGAATTTGGGTTTTTTGTGTATCTGTTAGTCCTAGTTGATCCCAACCTCCTTTACGTGGAGTTTGTTGGTTTGTGGCTTGTGAGACTTTGAAGTGTGAACCACCAGCGCGTTGGGCTTGAGCGGTAAAAGGAATAGCTGTTAAAGTTAAAGCGATCGCACCAGCT
Organism: Calothrix sp. FACHB-168; assembly: GCF_963889195.1. Classification (NCBI taxonomy): domain Bacteria; kingdom Bacillati; phylum Cyanobacteriota; class Cyanophyceae; order Nostocales; family Calotrichaceae; genus Calothrix; species Calothrix sp. FACHB-168. Next base: position 70,377 of record NZ_CAWPNJ010000025.1, on the reverse strand, counting down.
AGAAATGATAATTTTTTAGCTTTCATGGATGACCTCGTGTGAGTCTTGCTGTTTGATGTCACCATCATAAGAACTCATCACTAAAAATCACATGGGGAGAAAGTCACGACTATAACCATGACTTTAGTCATTGTTCATTTGTGAGTAATAATACTAGTCAACCAAGGTAATTTAAACTAGGCTTAGAAAATTCCTGAATGCAGAAAGGCAGAGGATAAAATCTGCCTTAGTGATATATATTTACGTCAAATTACCTATATGAAACGTTCTATCCAATTACACAATCACCCTTTTAAATTTTTACTTTATTTAGAGTGGATATTATTAGCGATCGCTACTATAACGGCTGTGATGCCAAATCCCGCACCACCACCGCGATTTGCTGCTAGGTTTCCCGAACCCACACCAGAAAGTTTAATTATTTCTACTGGTTGTTTAATTATTTTTGGTTTAATGGGTTTAAGATTACCTACTGGTAGTCAAATCATGAAAGTTATCTATACTGCTGCGGAAATAGTTTTAATTTTAATTACTGGTTTTATTGGCGGCAGAATTTCGCGTTTATTTCCTTTTATATATATTATTTTAGTAACTCGCAGTTGCTTAATTTTTAATTTGCCAGGACGTTTGGTAGTCACGGCTATTTCGTTTATTTTATTTTTGCTGACACTCAAACGGCGCTTACATAATTTTCCTCTCTCACCGCAAGCTTTAGAACGCTTTCAATATTTTACTTTGAGTTTATCTTTATTATTTGGTTTAAGTTTAATTTTCGTTTTACTATTGATGAATACGGTATTATCTGAACGTCAAAGTCGGGAAGAATTGGCGCTGGCAAATGAAAAGCTGCGTCAATATGCTGTGAGGATTGAAAATCAAGCAACTTTAGAAGAACGTAACCGAATTGCAAGAGAAATTCATGATTCTTTAGGACATTCACTAACTGCTTTAAATTTGCAATTGGAAACTGCTTTAAAACTTTCCCAATCTAACCCTAGTAAAGCTCACAGTTTTTTGGTAAGAGCAAAAGAATTAGGTTCTAAAGCTTTACAAGATGTGCGACAGTCTGTGTCTACTATGCGTTCTCATCCTTTGCAAGAGAAATCTTTAGAACAGGCGATTCCTGGATTATTAGACGATTTTCAACATGCAAATGGATTTTCACCAATTTGCGTCATTAATTTAGAAACTTCTCTTTCTAATGAACTGAAAACTACGATTTACCGCATTCTTCAAGAATCGTTGACGAATATTTCTAAGTATGCAAAAGCAACAGAAGTTAGGATAGAAATTGAAGAAAGTCCAAGAAATTTACGTTTAAGCGTTCAGGATAATGGTGTAGGCTTTGATTTTCGGCAAAATACTACTGGTTTTGGCTTGCAGAGTATGCGCGATCGCACTTTAGCTGTGGGTGGTGTATTTAATATTATTAGTAATCCCGGACAGGGATGTAAAATTATAGTAGATATCCCCCATATTAGGTTAAGTAGATGATTAAAGTATTACTTGTAGATGACCAAAGTTTAATTCGTCAAGGATTAAAAGCATTATTAGAACTAGAAGCAGATTTAGAAATAGTTGGAGAAGCAGAAAATGGACAAATGGCAGTTAATTTAATTGAAAAATTACAGCCAGATGTAGTATTAATGGATATGAGAATGCCAATTATGGATGGTGTTGCAGCTACGCGAGAGATTCACAAGCGGTTTAGTAATATCAAAATTTTAGTATTAACTACTTTTGACGATGATGAATATGTGAAAGCTGCGTTAAAAAATGGCGCGATGGGTTATTTATTGAAAGATACCCCTTCCGAAGAATTAGCTGAAGCTATTCGTGCTGTAGATAAAGGTTATACTCAACTAGGGCCGGGAATCGTCCAAAAATTGTTAACTCAGTTTCCCAGTTTAGAAGCAACTCAATCACCACCTATACCGCCGAGTTTGGCAGAATTAACTCCGCGAGAGAAAGAGGTTTTACGGTTAATTGCGCAAGGTGCGAGTAACCGCGAAATTGCTAAACAACTTTACATTTCTGAGGGGACGGTGAAGAATCATGTTACAAATATGTTGAATAGGCTAAATTTACGCGATCGCACTCAAGCAGCAATTTTTGCTAATACATATTTATCTTATTTAAATGAGTCTGATTAATTTTTTATTTCACGCAGAGACGCAGAGGCGCAGAGAGTTAGAGTAGAAAGGAAATTTATTTAAATAATTCCATACATTCGTTTCTTAAAATACCTTTAGTTACTTTGATATTTTTAAACGACTTAGATATAACTTCTTCACAAGAAATATCAATTTGTGATTGATTCACAGAAATCAAATCTTGAATTGAAGCACCATAGATAATTTCTGATATACCACTCCAAACGCAAGCTGTGGCGCACATCGGACAAGGTTCGCCAGTAGTATAGATGGTATAACCTGTTAAATCAGGCTTTTTAATTTTAGCTGTTAAACTACGAATAACATTGATTTCTGCGTGAGCCGATGGATCGTTATCTCGTCTTACAGTATTATGACCTACGGCGACGATTTCGTTATCTTTGACAATAACTGCACCATAAGGAGAATCACCTTTTTTGGCTTCTATTAGTGCTAGATGCATAAAATCTTCAGGTTGCATATAAGTGTGGGGGGTGTGAAATATCCTAGTTAAGAATACCGTATTTTCAATGTTATGCTACGCAAGTTGGAAAAATAGCTAATTGTTAAATATGTTACTTAGTCGAGAAAAAACTGAATTTTACTTAACAGATATAGAGACACCAATCGGGCAAATAATTAATTTAACTATTGCGGGATTGGTACTATTATCATCAGGAATTTTTGTGGCAGAAACTTATAATATTCCTGATAATATTCGGTTTCAGTTAAATATTGTCGATACTGCTATTTTTATAATTTTTGTCGTTGAATATGTTTTGCGGCTGTGGAGTGCGGAAAATAAGGTTAAGTATTTTTTGAGTTTATACTCGATCATTGATTTAATAGCGATTTTACCTTTCTTTTTGGGAGCAGTGGATCTGAGCTTTATTCGCTTGCTGCGGTGGTTCAGAATTTTAAGGTTGATTAGGTTTATTGATCGAAGGTTTTTCTTTGGTAGTATCAGTACTGAAGATGGGGTAATATTTGCCCGGATATTATTTACTTTATTTGCGATTATATTTGTATATTCTGGGTTAATTTATCAAGTTGAACATCCGGTTAATCCCCAAGGGTTTGCAACTTTTTTAGATGCCTTATATTTCTCAATCGTGACAATGACAACTGTAGGCTTTGGTGATGTCACACCGGCTTCAGAATTAGGGCGTTGGCTAACAGTATTGATGATTTTGACAGGGATTGCATTAATTCCTTGGCAAGTTGGGGATTTAATTAAGCGATTGGTAAAAACTGCTAATCAGGTAGAAACTATTTGCACGAATTGTGGTTTAGCTTTTCACGATGCAGATGCAAGGTTTTGTAAAAGTTGTGGGGCTAAATTACCGATTGTCAATAGTCAATAGTCAATGGTCAATGGTCAACAGTCAACAGTATCTTAGAATGTTTCCGTAAAGGTTGGGAATGGGATTGTAGAAATATATCAGCGTGAATAAACATAGGGCTTTTGTTGCCAGCCCAGAAGTTGATTGATGCCAATCGGGAGTAAACTTTATGGATGCCTTGCTACATAATCCTATAGCAGATATGTACGGGCCGGATTTTCTACTGTTGTATGGCAGTGTTATTATCTTGATCACAATCGTCTGTGGATGGTTTGTACAAGATCCCACAAAAAATCAATCTTTACCATTAATTCCCAGTCAACCAGATCCCTACGAAATTGCTTACTTACGTTCGGGTGCGGTAGAAGTTGTAAAAGTAGCGATTTTGAGTTTAATTCAAAGGGATTATTTACAAGTTTCCGAACAATTAATTATCCGTACAGCAAATGATAATCTATCTGAGCTACAGCCGATAGAACGTGAGGTTCTTGCTAGTTTCTCCGCTACATCTGGAACTAAATCTGTAGAGTTAATCGCTGAGAAAGTGCAACCATACTGCCAAATCTACGAGGAGCAGTTAGACAATGAGCAATTACTATATGCTCAACAATGGCAAGCAGCAAATATTCAAGTTGGCTTGATTGCAGCGACAATAATTTTGAGTTTAGGGGCGTATAAACTCTTCATCGCTTTAGGAAAAGGACGGCATAATGTAGGGTTTCTGATTGTGATGGCTGTTCTGTCAATTATGTTTATTATATGGTTTGCGAGTAGGCGATCGCGTTTAAGTATTCGCGGTGAAGCCTATCTCAAACAACTGCAACAAACCTTTGCTGAATCGAAAACCAAGCTAAAATTTAGTTTCCCTTCTGTATTTGACTATAACTTGGTCGTTGCACTATTTGGTGTGGAAGCACTGGCTGGTACTACCTACGATTCATATTACAAAATCTTCTTTCCCACAAGATTCTCTAGTAGCGGTAGCAGACAAAGCAACTCTAACGGTAGTTCCTGTAGCAGTAGCAGCTGTGGTAGTTCTTGCAGTAGTGGTAGTTCCTGTAGTAGCGGGAGTTCCTGCGGTAGTTCCTGCGGTGGCGGTTGTGGTGGTTGTGGTGGTGGTTGCGGAGGTTAGCAAGATTTAAAGTCTAAAAATTAGGACTTACGCACAAAACCTCTCAAACTCTTAATACTCTGTGAACTCTGTGTTCTCTGCGGTTTATTTTTCCGTTATCTTTGCGTAAGTCCTAAAAATATGTCCTTGAATTTGGGAAAAAGCCACAGCGACTATTAATATAAAAGCATTCTGCTTTTTAACGGTGATGGTATTAATTATCTCAAGCTAGAAAATATGTATATTCAACTTAAACCCGAACACGAGCAATTTATTCAAGCGCAAATGGCAACTGGTAGATATGAAAATGCGGACGATGTGATTGCCAAAGCTCTAAAACTACTAGAGGAATGGGAAAAAGGCTATCAAGAATGGGAAGAAGAAACCCGTCAAAAAATAGCGATTGGACTTGCTCAAATCGAACGTGGAGAAGTGGTTGATGGTGAAGTAGTAATGGCGCGATTAACTGAGAAAATACGAAAAGCGCGTGAGAATCAAGGGTAATGCGATACGTTATAGCCAAAGAAGCAACTCAAGATTTAGAGGAGATTTTAGACTATTTTTTAAGCCGAAATATTGATGCAGGGGAACGATTTGCACAAGAATTCAACAAAAGATGTCAGTACTTAACACAATTTCCAAATATAGGCAGAAGTTACGCTGCTTTTGATCCAAACCTCAGAGGAATACCTATAGATGGCTACATTATATTTTACCGTGTATTTGAAGATAGTATTGTGATTGTGCGCGTGATTAACGGTTACCGCGATTTAAAATCTATATTTACAGATATAGATGATGAGTAAATAAAACGATTCAGTCTTCAACCGGACATGATGTTATCTCAGCTTCCAACTTTAGGCGCGGGGTTAGGTTTTCGCCAACCATTTAAAAGCGATTTGTTTCTTAACCGCCTGCAAGTAGATTTTCTGGAAATTGTTGCTGAACATTATCTAGATTCACCTTGGCACAAACAGCAGGAATTAGAATTGCTGGCGGCGCATTTCCCGATAATTCCCCATGCTATTAATTTATCATTGGGTAGTGCTGAAGGTTTGGATGTAGATTATTTGCGGAAACTAGCAGCACTAGTGAAACAGCTTAACCCGCCTTGGTGGAGCGAACATATTTGTTTTACTAAAGCTGGTGGGGTAGATATCGGACATTTATCACCCCTACCTTACACCAAAGAAGCAGTGGAAGTTGTCTGTCGGAATATAGCTGAAGTGCGGCGTTGGATTGATGTGCCGTTTATTGTGGAAAATATCACTTATATGGTGACGTTTCCCGGTGCGGAGATGACAGAAGCTCAGTTTTTAGGGGAAATAGTAGAACGCGCTGATTGTGGCTTGCTGTTAGATGTGACAAACCTACATACTAATGCTGTCAATCATGGTTATAACGTGGATGATTTTCTCAATCAATTACCTTTAGAACGGATAGTTCAGTTGCATTTTGTTGGCGGACATTGGCATGATGGTGTATTGATTGACAGTCATTCTCAGTCTACCCCGATGGAAGTTTGGCAATTGATGGATAAAGTTGTTGCTCAGGTTCCGGTAAAAGGGATTGTGTTGGAAAGAGATGAAAATTTGCCATTATTTAGCGAATTAGTGGGAGAACTACAACAAGCTAGAGAAATCGGTAGGAGTCATCAGCGATGGGTTTAGCACAAACACAGCAAGTTTTAGCCCAACTTTATACTAATTCACAATTGAGACAGCGTTTTTTTGCTAATCCGCAAAGTGTGGGTGCAGAGTTGGGATTAACTGAACCACAGATACAGGAATTAGCTGCAATTTCTAGCCAACAGGTAAATATGTTTGCTAATTCTCTCAAATGGAAGCGGTTGGGAGAGGTGCGCGAACTATTACCAGGTACAGCAAAAGTTCTCGGTAAAAATTTCAATGATTTATTTTGGCGATATGCGGAAACTTATATACCCCAGGGTATCAAGAAACATCGCCTAGATGCGATCGCATTTGCTAATTTCATCCAAACCCAGAAGATTGAGCCGGTTTGGGTAAGGGATTTGCTGCGTTATGAAAAAGCTTGGCTATTAGCTTATGATTCCCCGCGCTGTTTGCGGGTGTGCTGGTTTCTTTACCCTGTTGACAAGCTGGGAACTACAGAAAAGATATCTCGCCAATTAACTTTAGCAGTTTGGTGGCGGTTAAACGAGCGATCGCGCTTACATCATACTTTGCGCTGGTGGCCGATTCCTTAATCTTTTATTTCCTCTCTCTGTGGTTAAACATTAGAATAAATATCTTTTTGTCTCACGCAAAGACGCAAAGACGCAAAGAAGAAGCTAAGAATAAGAACTTTTGCAAGAAGTCTATTAATTAGTCGCCAATTCTCCGCGTACCTTTGCGCTTACCTTTACGTTCCTTTGCGTTTAAATTTTATTTATGCAACCCAGCAAAAATCAGGAATAATCTTATTAGATTGAACCGCCTTCGCGCAGCGTCTCGCAGAGAAGACGCCAAGTACGCCAAGAATTAGACTGTGTGCCATCCTCAAGATTTCAATTCGCCATATTTAGGACTCCACCAACCTTTTTGCGTATGAAAAAAAGCCACATCTTTATGCTTTTTATCCTGGCGTGACTGAGGTTGAGAACAGCGCAACATAGTTTTACTTTGTCCATCTTTGATATAACTATATTCCTCTAAAAACTTTTTACATACCGGACAGGAATATGTGGTAATTTTGCTGGGAGGCTTTTCTTCCTTGGTGGTTTTTTCTTGGCTGCGCGGTGCTTCCCAAGCTTTTTTCAATTCGTTCCAAAATAAGACTACATTTTCACAGCCACTCTGACATTTCAAAAAGTATTTCTTTTTAACTTTACTGCTAGGAATTTTGGCGAGACAATTATTACAATCCGGGCAACGAGTTCGAGAAGTTTCAAATTTACGTTCAGCAACAGCAGCCGTTTTGCTTCCATTTCCTGAAGTTACAGCTACAGTTTTAGCTTTGGCTAAGGCTGGTGCAAAATAATTTTGATTCCAACTGGTGAGATATTGCTGCCAAGGTTGTTTTCCTGATGCGATCGCATCTAGGGCATCTTCCATTTTTGCAGTAAATTCTGCCTCTAGTAAATCGGGTAGGGCTTTTTGTAAGAAAACATCAACTTCTAACCCTAATGCTGTTGGCTGAATAATTTCTTTTGTGACTTGGATATAATCTCGCTTTTTCAATGTAGCAATGGTGGGAGAATAGGTACTAGGGCGACCTATGCCTTTACGCTCCATTAATTGCACTAATTTGGGTTCGCTGTAGCGTGGTGGGGGTTGGGTTTGCTTTTTCTCATGACCGGCATCGGCTAAAGTTAGCATTTGTCCCTGTTGTAAGGCTGGTAAAATGGTATCCTTACCCAAATTCGGCCAGTAGCGTGCATAGCCTAAAAATTCGACTACTTGCCCTCTAGCTTGCCAGAAAATTTCTCCAGATTTTATAATAACTTTGGTTTTGCGTAATTGCGCTGGGCGACATTGAGATGCGATCGCTCTTTTCCAAATTAAAACATATAAGTTAAACTCGTCAGCAGGCAATTGCACTCGTAACTCTGCGGAAGGGCGAAAGACATCGGTAGGGCGAATCGCTTCGTGAGCTTCTTGGGCAGTTTTACTGCTACGATGTCTCGTAGTACGCTGGGGGACATTCTGCGGATCGTTTTGTTCTAACCACTGTCGCGCACTTTCGCAAAATTCTGGACTTAACATCACCGAATCTGTGCGCATATAGGTAATTAACCCGGCTTCATAGAGTTTTTGCGCTACCTGCATAGTTTTTTCTGGCGTAAAGCGCAATCGCGAACCCGCAGCTTGTTGCAGAGTAGAAGTGATAAATGCTGGTGGTGGTTGGCGGTTATTGATTTTCCCTTCATATTGCACAACTTGGTGGGGATGGCGTTTTGCTGCTTCCACTAAGCGGTTAGCTTCAGCTTCGGAAAGTACCCGCGTTGATTCTGGTGCTGTTTGATTATTAATCTTGGTATCATCATGTACCTCATTTTCCTGCTGTGTTTCTTGGGTTGCATTCGCCGTTCCCAGATAAAACGCCCGAAATCCCTCTGCATAATCTACCCAGACACTCCAGTAATCTTGAGGTACAAAGGATTGAATCTCGCGTTCTCGCTGACATATTAGGTGTAATGTGGCACTTTGAACTCTGCCCACACTTTTAGCACCATTATTTAACGCCCAAACTAGGGGACTTCCTTTATAACCGACTAATTTATCTAAACAATCTCGACACAAACCCGCACCTACTAAATTTAAGTCAAGTTTGCGCGGATTGGCGATCGCACTGCGCACCGCCGAGGCGGTAATTTCTGTATAAACTACCCGCTTGGCTTCCCTTAAACCTAGCACTTCTTTCAAATGCCAAGCGATGGTTTCCCCTTCTCTATCGGGATCTGTAGCTAATATTACTTCACTGACTTGTTTAGCTACAGTCTTCAATTGCTGAATAGTTTCTTTAGAACGTTGGTCACGGGGGACATAGTTACATTGTACATGACTCCCATCCATACTAAATCCTAGCGCATCTTCACCTTGGTCACTGAGTTCGCGAATATGTCCGCAACTGGCGCGCACAATCCACTCAGCACCGAGAATTTCACTGAGTTTTTTGACTTTACCGGGAGATTCGACTACTAAAAGGCGTTTAGGCATAGCACCCGCTTTTAAGATGCTGTATTAATGATACAACTTTTTATCATATCTTTAGTATTAATGTACTATAATTTTTATATTCTAATTTTATTTAACGCAATGACTATTGACTATTGACTATTGACTATTGACTATTGACTATTGACTATTGACTATTGACAGCCATCACCACTATTTCATTACGCCGAACTCTCAGAAAATACATAACGCATTTCAAACCTGCATTCTTCCCATAGGATAAGTAATGCTTGTTTCGCTGCATTCATTTGCGGTTGTGAATAGCTAATTTTGCCATTTTCAATAATCCAAATAAATATCCGCGTCATTAAATCTGCATTTATACTTTTTTCATATTCCTGATTATTTATTCTCGTTACTTGCTCATCCAAACAATTTATGACATTTTTAAAACTAGAAAATTTTCTATAGAGAGATATCTTACTGTCAACTATACCTGGTGAATTCTGCCAATCAATTTTTTGTAGATTGGCAATCAGATAATCCATGCCATTAATACTAGAGTCGGTATTGCGGACTAAATTTGTAAATGTGCGATAATATAAGCGTAATCTGACAGCAGCAATATTTTCGCGAGATAAATTTAGCCAAGATTGAATATCTCGCAAATAGGGCAATAAATTTTTAATATCATCAATTGCTAAAATTTCAATCCGCTTGGGTTGAGCAGTTTTGATTGCTGTTACTATCTCATTTACAGAAAAGTGCGCCTGCTGGGAATAATAATTAATAACTTGAGGAATATACTTTTCTAATAACCATTTTTGAGTATATTTAGCCGTCCATGTTCCCTGGGTACCTAGATTTTTTTGCCAAGCATTTTCTGCGGCTTTACCTAAAGATTGTAAATGTATCTCATTGATATTATATATAATAGTTATTTTTGTATAAGGTAATAAAGAACAATAGCCGCTAGCCTTGGGTGTAATCAAAGCGCGATCGCGAATTCCTTGACTGAGGCGAATCGAAAAATTATCGTGGTAAAATAAATGCCATTCCGATTTACCTTTGTAGTAAGTAAACTCATGAGCAAACTTATACATTAGCTCCCAAAGCTTTGGATCTACATCACAAATCTTAAAACCGCGAATACCTGCAAATTCTACAAATTCAAATTCCCAAGTTTCTAAGACATTCTCAAACTCGATCATTATTTTTTTGTATTCTCGGCAAATTTCATCAATACATAAACATAAATCTATCGCTTCTAATTCCGATAAAATTATTGTCGTCTCCCCTAAAATAGCCTCAAAAATATTTTTATCTACCTGTCTGAGAAAAGGGCGACATTGCCAATGGGGTTGAGTATTTAGTCCTATCATCAGTTTACTTAAGATATGGCGATGATTGAGACTAATTTTTATGCCTCTAAACAGGATGTTACTAAATTCAATTTCACAATCGCCTGGACTAGATAATTGGGGTAAATTACATTTAATTGCTATTTTCGGTTTCACAACCAGCAATTGATTAGCTTTTTTAGTAATTTCTGGTTGAAAATCAGTTTTACTTAATAAATCTCGCCAATATGTATAACGTCTAAGATGCTTCTCTAACAAATTATGATGTTGAAATGTAAAGAAATTATCGAGATTTTTATTCATCAAGCTAACATGAGGAAAATTTAGCGCTTGATAAAACTCTGCTGATAGTTCTTGATTCCGTAAATCATTTATTGCCATATCAAATAAACAATATGCTGGACGGTAACGCCAGTATTGAAAAACTTTAATTTCATAGCCATTGGTAATTATAAAAAATAAAGTTTTTAGAGCAATACTACCTAAACTAGATGCCACGATAGCCGGAGATAAATTCGTGACATTGGGATGGTAAATGTTAATAATTACTAGGGCGGTGTCTGGATTATTTGGTTCAACAATATCTGGCTGAAAATAAATTGTATTTATTTCTGAATTAGCATTATTCTTTACTAAGACATCTGGATAACCCAGATACTGAAACATCGGTAAGATAAATTTATCTTTTACATCATCGATATTGTGTAAAATCTGATAGTTAAAACCTTGTATCCATTTGCTAAACTGTTTAATTGGCTCAGAAATTGACATGCGATCGCTACTTGTTGGATAAATTAATTTGCAGAGATATTGTTGTCCAATTAGCAATTTATCAACTTAAGGGAGATATTGTAGTGATGTCCAATACTGTAAAAGAGTGTTGAGTCAATCAATTTTAGATTTTGGATTTTAGATTTTAGATTAACTGCACTGATTTTGGGATATAGCTTGGGGATTAATCAATTTTAGATTTTGGATTTTAGATTCAATCCGACAATCCAAAATCCAAATTTTAAAATCTAAAATTAGCACAGTCAAACAAAGCACATTCATCATGGAAGTAAGTTGCAGCTTTTCTTCTCCTTCCTTCACCCCTGTTACCACAGAAGTAAATCAGAGTAATTTGTAAAAGTAATTTACAGAATTGGGAAATATTAGTAGAGATTTATGTATATATACTGAATTAATTACCTAAATCAAAGTATTCTATCTCCAGTAAATTGCCGAATAAACTAGAAAACCATGACAAATCTAGCGAATTCTCTAAGAGACTCCAAAACCCCGGATGATGTCCGAATTTATCCCCAACCATCCAAACCCGTTACAGATCCCACCTTGGGCATTTCTGTTAATATTACAAAAACCGGAACCCCAAAAAATCGCTTAGTAACCATAGGAGATTCCATCACCCAAGGTTTTCAAAGTGGCGCTATATTCAATACGCAACTTTCATATCCAGCAATTATTGCTAAAGAATTGGGTTGGCGCGAAATCCGCTATCCTAGTTATAAAAGCCCTACAGATGGATTGCCATTAAATTTAGAACGTCTAGCCAATGATTTAGAGAAAAAATTTGGTTCTAATATTAACCCCTTAGAGTATGTTAATGCCGCCTTATTTATTCGCCAACATCTAGATATTAACGAAAACTATTGGGAACGAGGAGAAGGTTCAAAGTTTCCCACTCAACAAGGGATAAACCATAACCTCGCAGTTTATGGCTGGGATTTGCGAAATACAATATCGCGGAATGCAGATATTTGTCTTAATATTATAAAAAAGCATCCTCCCACTGATGATTTTCTCCGCTTAATGGTAGAAAATCATAATGAACGGGCAGCGATTCGGGTATTAAATTCCGCAAGGGATAAAAATGGTGTCGCACTTTCCCCAGTTCAAGCAGCAGCAGCATTAGGTGAAGAAGGTACACCAGATACAGAAGGAATTGAAACCCTAATTGTCATTGTCGGTGCAAATAACGCCTTAGGCAGTATACTCACCTTTAACGTAGCCTGGAGCGATACTGACTATGCGGATATGGAAGTTAACGATAAATATACAGTTTGGCGTCCAATCCACTTTAAAGCCGAACTTGATGAATTAGTAGCTGAAGTAAAAAAAATCCGCGCCCGTCATGTAATTTTTGGCACAGTTCCCCATATTACAATTGTACCCTTTGCCCGTGGTGTGGATAGCAAAGTTAAACCAGGTTCGCGATACTTCCCCTACTATACTTTACCCTGGATACAGGATAAAGATTTTGACCCCAAAAAACACCCAAATCTGACACAACAAGAAGCCAGGGCAATTGATAGTGCCATTGACCAATATAACGAATATATAATTGATGCAGTACGTCAGGCACGTACTGAAGGTAGAGATTGGTATTTATTTGAAATGGCGGGATTATTAGATAGATTAGCATCCCGGCGTTATTTACAAGACCCCACAGCTAAACCAAATTGGTGGGATGAAGTAGGCGGTGCTTACCCATTACCGCCGGAAATACAAGCGCTGAAGCCTGTACCTGATTCTCGATTTCTGCTAGCTGGGCCGAATGGGCGCACCCAAGGCGGGTTATTCTCTTTAGATGGGATTCATCCCACAACTCTTGGCTATGGGATTATTGCCCAAGAATTGATTAAAATTATGCAATTGGCTGGGGTGAAGTTTTATCAACAAGATGGTAAAACTGAACGTCAAGGTGAGATTAAGGTAAATTTTGACAGCTTAATTAAGTTAGATTCGTTAGTTTCTCGCCCACCGAAAAATTTACTCAGTCTCAAAGAGATTATTGGTGGATTAGACAAGAATTTTAATATTTTGAGTAATCTGCTCAATAGTAATTATTAATTGGGCATGGGGCATGGGGCATTGGGCATTGGGCACTTGTACTGAGCGCAGTCGAAGTATGGGGCATTGAGGTGTCTGGAAATTTGCTGTTTCTCTGCGTCTCTGTGTACTCTGCGGTTTAAAAATAATTGATTTACAGCAGATTTCACCTATTTGAGCCACATCTATCGTAGGGGCACGGCACCGATAATCTTTTGGTACATACAATAATTTTACTGATGCCGTGCCCCTACAGCGTGGTCTATTTACAGGAAGGTGCTGTAACCGCAGAGGCGCTTTTTCGTCTTTCTCAATTACAAGAAGCCAAAATCAACTTCAGGGTTCCTTGAATCAACTTCAGGGTTCACGTTTCCGTGTTTCGCGTAGTCTGAATCAACTTCAGGGTTCCTTGAATCAACTTCAGGGTTCCTTGAATCAACTTCAGGGTTCACGTTTGCGTGTTTTACTTAGTCTCAAACTCATAGTTAGATTTTTCCATTTCCGTAGTGCGAGCATCTTGCTCGCTGGTGTTCAAAAGCGAGCGAGACGCTCGCACTACAAATTTATTGGGTATTTAAAAAATTGGATATTCCTTGTAGGGTGTTTTGTCTCACGGAGTAAACGCACCAAAGCCGAGAATACAATGCTACCCATATAGGAATCCGATTTGATTTCTGAAAAAATATATGTATTTGTAGGGTGTGTTATCGCGTAGCGTAACGCACCAAAGCCTTCGGACGGTGCGTTAGCCTCCGGCATAACGCACCCTACGTATATTTCAAAAATCAAATATGAGTCCTATAGTTAGATTTTTCCATAATCACATAGGATGCCGATAAATTCAGCTAAATTACGGAAATTTTGATGATTTTACAAAAAATACACAATTTTACGTATGACGAATTTTGCAATCATTGTCCACTATAGATTTAGGAAAAATTTAGCAATAGGGTGCAAATTATGGCAAGAATGAAACGTAGTTCACGGATTCTCAGCAACGCTGAAAAACGTTTAGCTAGTATTGAATCTATTAATTCTAGCCTAGATGTAGGCGAAGGGTTAACAGTTCAAGGGTATAATGACAAAATTGAAACCCTGCGACAATCTCTGAAAGTATATAATCGCGCCCTCTCGACTATCGATAATTTATTAACCCAAATCCTTGAAAACGAACAAGATTTAGCAGAGTATTCTGAAAAGTTTTTGCGTGGAATTGCTTATAAGTTTGGTAACAATAGCCATGAGTATCAGATGGCTGGAGGAACTCGTAAGAGCGATCGCAAACGTCCTGGGCGTCAAAGTAAGGATACACCTACGCCTACCACGGAAGAATAGGGAGAATTTCACAACTAATTCGTAATTGCGAAAATCGCTTTACAAATTGGTAAAAAATGCCATCAATGGGTTAGATCCCCCTAAATCCCCCTTAAAAAGGGGGACTTTGATTCTTTTCCCCCCTTTTGTAAGGGGGGTTAGGGGGGATCAAAACGTTATCGGGCTAGGTTATAAGACTTGTGTATACACCATAGCCTGAAAAACAGAGACTTTAATTTTTTATTTTACAGGTTTTCAAGTAGTTTAAGAGGTTGTTTAAAAAGTCCTTTCGTTGGGAGCAATACCTTTTCGATCCCCCTAAATCCCCCTTTTTAAGGGGGACTTTGATTCTTTTCCCCCCTTTTTTAAGGGGGGTTAGGGGGGATCGAAATGTTATGGGGCTAAATCATAAGACTTGTGTATACACCATAGCCTGAAAAACAGAGACTTTGATTCTTTTCTTCCCTTTTTTAAGCTACGGTGTACACACCTCTCTGTGCTAAGTGCAAAATATAGCTAGATCCCCCTAAATCCCCCTTAAAAAGGGGGACTTTGACTCTTTTTCCCCCCTTTTGTAAGGGGGGGTTAGGGGGGATCGATTAATACCTAAAATCACAGCCAATTTCTTTTCAAACAACCTCTAAAGGGATAAACGCTAGAAACTATGAAAAACAATCTTAAAAGTAGCGATTTCCATTTACCTTATAACCCAAACCTTGTAGAAAGAGCAAAAGAACTTCGCAAAAATATGACCCCAGCAGAAAAAAAGCTGTGGTATGAGTATTTAAAAAATTTTAAATTTCGGGTTTTAAGGCAACGGCCCATTAATCATTTTATAGTTGATTTCTATTGTCCTAGTTTACAACTAGTGATTGAAATTGATGGGGATAGCCATTTTACAGATGAAGCTCAAGACTATGACATAGAGAGAACAAGAATTCTAGAAGGCTATGGGTTAAATATTATTAGATTTACAAATAGTCAAGTTTTAAATCAGTTTGATAGTGTGTGTGAGCAGATACAGGGTTTAATTACCTCTAAACTTTAAATCTTAATTTAAGAAGAAATTTTTTTAAAGTCTGCCTTTGTCAGGCTACGGTGTATATACAAGTCTGATAACCTAGCTCGACAACGTTTTGATCCCCCCTAACCCCCCTTAAAAAAGGGGGGAAAAGAATCAAACCGCATTTTTCACTTAGCACAAATATGTATGTACACCATAGCTATAAAATAGAGGGAAAAGACTCTCAAAGTCCCCCTTTTTAAGGGGGATTTAGGGGGATCTAGATATGTGCAACTTCACATTAAATTTGTATTAACACAGTTTGATTATTTGGATTTTGCACAAGATTTCTCGCTACACGATTGAGAAAACTTAAGTAATCATCAATTTCTTCGTAGCCATCTAATTCTTGTTCTTCTTGTGAATTGAGTGAAGAATTTTGCTGTTTAGCTAGTAAAGCTGCAATGCGATTTTGGATAATACTAGATGCTCTAAATATAGGTATTCCCTCTTGCAACTCAATGCTGATTGCCCCTTCTAAAGGTAAGGTAGCAGGTAAATTATGAAGCGTTGGCAGCAATGGAGTTGTCATAGTAATTCTATGAAATCTTGTAAGCGATCATAGCGTATATCTTTTTCACCGCCGAAACCAACCGCGAACCCAACGCCGCAACCGACGCAACCAGCCCCAAAACCCACGCCGAGAAACTACAGGCGCTTGTGGTTGCGAAAGACGCTCGATTGCATCATTGCAATCTTGCACATTGGCATCAAGTCCCATTGTCTGATATAGTTCACGCGCATTGCGATAAGCACCCAGCGCGTCTGATTCTCGGTTGACGTTTTCCAAAGATAAACCTAAATTAAACCAGGCGTTTGCTTCGCCTCGAATATCGCCAATTTCCCGTGTGATATCCAATGACTGCTGGAAGAACTCAATCGCCCGTTGGTACTGTCCCAGGGAGTTGTAAGCATTGCCCAAATTGTTTAAGGAATTACCTTCGCCATTGCGATCGCCTATCTCTCTAGCTATGTCCAAAGACTGCTGATAGAAATCAATCGCCCATTGGTACTGTCCCAAGTGGTTGTAAGCTTTCCCCAAATTATTTAAAGAAATACCTTCGTCATTGCGATCGCCTATCTCTCTAGCTATGTCCAAAGACTGTTGGAGAAAATCAATTGCCCGTTGATACTGTCCCAGGTGGTTATAAGTATTACCCAAATTGTTTAAGGAACTACCTTCGCCGTTGCGATCGCCTCTTTCTCTAGCGATCTTCAAAGACTGCTGATAGAAATCAATTGCTTGTTGATACTGTCCCAGTTGGTTGTAAGCATTACCCAAATTACATAAGCAAATACCTTCGCCATTGCGAGCGCCTATCTCTCTATATATTTCCAAAGACTGTTGGAAGAACTTAATTGCCTGTTGATACTGTCCCAAGGAATTATAAACATTGCCCAAACCCGTTAAGTAATTACCTTCACCATAGCGATCGCCTATTTTGCTGGCTATCGCCAAAGACTGCTGATAGAAATCAATAGCCTGTTGGTAATGTCCCAGAGAGTTGTAAGTATTGCCCAAATTGCCTAAGCAAATACCTTCACCATCGCGATCGCCTATTTGACGTTTGATTTTCAAAGACTTCTGGAGGACTTCAATCGCCCGTGGGTACTGTCCCAGAGAGTTATAAGCATAGCCCAAATTGACCAAGGCAATACCTTCTCCATAGCGATCACCCATTTCCCCTTTGATTTCCAAATACTTCTGGAGAAAATTAATAGCCTGTTGGTACTGCCCAAGGGAGTTGTAAGCAATGCCTAAACCGTTTAAAGAATCACTTTCTCCATTGCGATCACCTATCTCCCTAGATATTTCCAAACACGGCTGGTAGAACTCAATCGCTTTTTGGTAATCTCCCAGATAGTAGTAAGCATTGCCCAAAAAGATGAGAGAAGTTCGATATTCAAAATTTTCTCTATCGCCAATTTCTTCCCATTTACTTATCAATTGCCCATATAATTCTACTTGCTCTACATAATGACCCCGCAAGCTCAAAAAATCATCGCAAACCCGAAGCGCATCAAAGGCAGAGTTATAATCTTGCAACTGATAAAAGTGATGAAAAATTTCCAAGTATTCTTGTACATCATCTTTTGTTGTCCAAGGCGGTTGTTTAGCAATTGAGCGATAATAATCAATGGCTTGTTGATGCGCCTCTATTTGATCGCCAGCCTTATATCGCACATACTCCAACACCACAGGCTGAAACTCAAACCGCCGCTTACCATTCAGCTTTTCTACCAACAAAGAACGCTTAACAATATTCCTTAATTCTCCCTCAATCTCTGCTGCTGAATTTCCTGGCAACACCGCCACAGCCGCAGCACTATCAACCGCACCACGATAAACACTAATATTCAGCAATAAAGCTTTTTGTATCTCATTCAACCTTTCAAAACTGGCATCTAATACCAACACCATCCCCACATTTTCCCGACGATGCACACCTACCACTTGAGTATCTGTCAACAACTGCCGCAAATTCCCTAATCCTAAATCTGCTAATCTTTTTAAATCTGGGTCTTGGGGATATTCTTCTTTTAATAAATCACCTACCAATCGCAACAGCAAGGGATGTCCATCTACCAATTCAACAAACGCGGCTAAATCTCCCCGAATCCCTAATTCAGTTAACAGTGCTACCCCTTCATCTACTAGCAAACCTTTCAAAGGTAGCCACTCAAAGCCTTTTAATTCTGGTCTTTCTCTGGTGGTAACTATTACCTTACTATTACCGCCAGATTCCACCCAAGCGTTGAAAAATTCGCCGTAGAATAGACTTCCCCATTGTCTATTAGATTGTAATAAACTCTCCAGGTTGTCAATAATTAGTAAAAATTCACCACTGCGTAAACACCTCACCAACGCTTCTACTAACTTTGCTTCTTCTTCTGGAACCGGAAAGCCAAATTCACTGAGTACTTGACGGGCTAAATCGCTAAAACTTGCCCCATTACTCACATCACCCCAAAATCGCTTGGGAAAACCTGCAATTTCTTCATAAATTTTCGCCGCCAGCATCGATTTACCCGCGCCACCGATGCCTTCTATGCCAATTAAAAAGGTATTGTTATCAGTTAACCATTGCTGTATTTGGGCAATTTCGGTTTTTCGTCCTTGCCAATAAGCCAAACTTTTCTGTGGGTTCCCTGCTTTGAGAACCCCAGGCGATTCTGCTTTAGGAATTTGTTGGAATCGCTCTAGTATTGGTTCTATTCGCTCAACAATAATCTTAACTTCTGCGGCATTTATCTGTCCTACTTGAGTCACTTTGCTGTCACCGGAAGCAGTGACATTCATTTCAATGTTGTTTGGGTTACTGGGCTGAGAGTTTTCTGCCATTACTGATAGCAGGTAAAAATTTTGCTGGATGTTGTAATCGCCGTCACCCTAGAAGGGTGCGGCTAATCATACAAAGCCTGCCTCCGCAGGCTGTCTTTAGCCCACGAATGTGGGCTTTGTAGCGTTAGCCCCAGGCTTCCAGCCTGCGGGCGGTATATCGGGTAAGTGAGAGAATGGTATACATTGGTATTGATGGGTCAAGCCGACGATAATCAATTAAAAGTTATCCTATCTGCTCTTTCAATATTCCCAACTTGATTGACTTTACTCTGGCCGTAAGCATTATTATTCATAGTAATATTGCCAGATGGTTTGTCAGTCGCTGGTTGCCAAATCTTAGCGATTTCCTCAGCCAGTGCTGTATCTGCATCCAAAATCTTCTTGATTTGCACTCGCAAGCTAGCTTGTAAATCCTCATCATCTGGCTTTTGCGCTACATCCGCCGCCGCTTCTTTGGCTGCTTCCTTCGCCTCTACCTTGGGTTGTAACTTAGCCCAAATAGCTTTTGCTTTATTCCACCCATCTGCACCAACAGCCTGAGCAGCGCCTTCTGCTACTTTACCACCCACATTCAACAAAAATGGCAGACAAGGCGCGAGAAACTTGACAATTAAAGCAATATCCATACATTTACGCGGTTTAACCACTGTTATTTATACAATGGTATGTTAGCGTATTCCCAAAAAGACAGGGCATTAACTCAACAAGTCAATCGCCATCGTCTTGTATTGATTGATCAATTCGGAATTCAAAAATATGGTGTGCGCACCTACTCGATGATGGACGCGAATATTACAGCTATTTTCAGGTAAATAAACCACGCTGTAGGCGCACGGCACCGACAATCTTTTGGTACATACAATAATTTTACTGGTGCCGTGCCCCTACGACAGGTGTGGTTCTTTGATATTCTGTCCAAAATCTGCAATCAGTGGGTGCAGAATTACGTTCAAGTGGATAAATCTGAGTGGTAAAGCGTAGGCGAAGCGCAATAAAAAACTCCACTTTTGGATCTCAGGTGGAGTTTTTTGCAACTTACGGCATAAATGATTGTAAAAAAGCTAACTATTAAATTTAATAACTGCTACGACCAGTAACTAAACCCCATAAGAAAATAGCAATTATTGCACCAATCACAGCAATAATTAAGCTAGGAATACTCAGAGTTCCCGCAGCGTATGCTGCTCCACCCCTACCTAAAAGAGAAACTAAACTACCTCCAATTAAAGCACCAACAATTCCTAAAACCATTGTGGCGAGAATCCCACCACCCTGACGACCAGGGTAAATAGCTTTAGCTATAGCTCCGGCAATAATTCCCAGAACGATCCAAGCAAGCAGGTTCATAATTGTGTTTTAAAGGCTTAGATTCTTATTTTTATTTATTTTCAATGATATTGACTTCTACCATAAGAAATAGCTATAAAAATTTAATATTTTTTGCTTACCATATAAACCAATTGAGTGAGCATTGCCTCGCGTTTAATTGTCACAAGATGTAAATCAAAGTTAAGTTTTTTGGCTATTTAAAACTTAGTTGGTGGGATGATTTTTGTCTCACGCAGAGGAGGCAGCGCGTTGCGGGGGTTCCCCCCGTTGTAGCGACTGCCGTTGCGCAGAGGCGCAGAGATTAGCCAGTGCGTTGGGCGGCTCTGCCGACTCCCTCACTGGCGTGCAGAGAGTAAGAGTTTACTCGCTAATTCTAATTGGTTTACAACCAAGTTGCTGCAAAACTTCCTCGTCTATTTCTCTCGCTTCACCTGATGCAGTATTTTGAAATAACACGGTAAATGCACCAGCACCTAACCTATCTTGAGGGAATAGTCGGTAACAAGGTATATTTGTAAGGTGTGATTGATACGCTTGTAAATGACTAATAGTTAATGCTTGAAACTGGGGAAAGCGTTCTAAAAACCATTGACAAACTTCTTCATTTTCTTCAGGCGAATAAGTACAAGTCATATAAGCCAGATAGCCTTGAGGTGCAACAAGTTGGGCTGAATTTGCAATGATGCGTTTTTGGCGATTGGCACATTTATTAATATTGGTCGGGTGAAAACATCCGGGTGCAGTTTCACCTTTGGCTAGTAAAGATTGTCCTGTACAAGGAGCATCTACTAAGACTAAGTTTGCTGATAAAGGGATAGCTTCTGCAAAAATACTCGAATCTCTATTTGCTACTAAACTGGGGTGAATTTGGCAACGTTTTAAATTAGAAATTAGCATTCCTAAACGCTTACCAATTACTTCATTGCTAATAAGTAAATCTGGCTGCAAAGCTTTCCAGGCAAAGATACTCTTTCCCCCTGGCGCAGCGCACATATCAAAAATTAACCCCCCAGATGGCTTAATTCCTAATAAGCTAGTGGCTGCAAATACAGAAGAAAAATCTAGACAGTAAAAATCGCCTTGTTCATGTAGCGGATGTTTACCAGGTTTTTCTCCTAATTGTAAACGGTCTACAAATTGCGGTTGCCAATTTGTCGGGGGATCTACTGTAAAAGGAGAAATTTCGGGTTTTGGTTGACACCAAAGAATGCAAGGTGAAAAAGGTTGGGGATTAATTAACGCCTGAATAAACTTTTCTTGAATATCAAGGTTTGCAAACAAACGGCGCGAGAGTTTAAGTAAGAGATTTGAAGGTTTTTCCATTGAGAAATGAAACTGTTATAGAAGAACAATGCCATGCCTGGGTTTGGCTGCATACTGAGAAAATAATGACCGCCATTTTCATCATCGCCAAAAGTGCGGACTGCATAAGCTTCCAGTTCAAACCTGGAAGCTGTTGCCTTTAGAAATGCACTCAAGCGCGTTAAACTAACCACTTCACTGGAGATGGTCATGTTCTCAGATAATTTTCAGCGAAAAATACGCCGAGAAGCACAACTATGGCGAGACGAAGGCATAATTAGTGCTTCCCAGTACCAACAGTTAGCAGACCGTTATCAATTTAACAATCTAGAAGCTGCGGCGCGCGATCGCTCGCGGATGATTGCGATCGCGATCGGTGGTATCCTCTTAATATTAGGTGCAATCATCTTTATTGCTGCTAGCTGGCAAGAATGGTCACGGGATGTCAAGTTTATCTTAATGATAAGTTTGTTTTTCTCCGTTACCATCATTGGTTTCTACACCTGGCGCGAACCCGCACTCAAAAAAGCTGAAGGTAAAAAACCCGAAAAAAGCAAACGCCTTTTAGGAGAAGCATTACTGATATTAGGCGCTTTCATCTTAGGCGTGACTATTTTGTTAATGGCGCAAGCCTTTAATATTTCTGGTTCTGCTTCCGAATGGCTGCTTGCTTGGGGTTTTGGTGTATTGGTAATGGCTTATAGCCTCTCCTTAAATTCCTTGGGTATATTAGCCATTGTTCTCATCCAAATTGGCTATTGGACTGGACTCGGAGACTGGTGGTATACCCCTAATGAATGGAGTTGGGCGCGGTTAATCGTTCGTCACATGCCTTTGGTATCATGGTTGCTATTCATCCCTTTAGCTTACATCTGTCGCTCTCGCTGGATTTTTGGATTAGCAATTTTAGCCTTTGCTAGTTCTTTGCAATTCAACCTCAACCCTTTGCAAATATTAACCTATTCGGATATTGCACCTTGGGTAGCTTCCTTTGCTTTCGCGCTTCCCCCAGCTTTACTGTGGAGTTACGATGACCTATTATTTCCCACAGTTAATTATAGGTTATTTCAACCCCTAGCCAGAACATTAGCCTTCTTCTGCTTTGGCTTTGCCTTTTATATGTTGTCCTTCCGTTGGCAATGGCAATTTCCCGATTACGGTTATTCTCCACCAACCACTAACAGCAACATCTTGAGAACTCTGCCGATTATTGATGTGGGAATTCTGAGCGGTTTAGCTGTTTTACAATGGTTATTTTTGCTGCGTCAACGCAACAATCCCGCACGCCGAGAAATGGTGTTTACTCTAGTTTTAATCGGCACATTTATTGGCTTAATCTTATTAATACCTTTTTGGCATCAAGGTATTACAAGAATTCCTGCTTTAGGAATTTTTGCCTTTAACGTTCTCCTCGCCACCTTAGCTTGGGGACTAATTCAAGAAGGATTGAAATTAAACGATAGACGCAGTTTTTGGGGAGGTATGCTATTGTTAACTTTACAGGTTCTCAGCCGGGTGTGGGAGTACAATTCAGACTTACCATTGAAGTCTCTGGTGTTTGTGATGTGCGGTTCTGCACTCATTAGCGCTGGACTTTGGTTTGAACGCCGTTTATCGGAATCAAAAAGTAAAAAAAGCAATAGTAATTCGTAATTCGTAATACTTCGACCTTGCTCAGTACAAGTGGGTAATTCGTAATTACGAAGTTTAGTTACTCATAAATATCTCTGCGTATTTCTATATTTAATATTTAGTCAGTACGCCGGAAATCAAAATTTTATTGTACAAAGTTCAATTGCCAATAACAAAGCCATTTTGAATTTTGAAGGCATGAATTTTGAATTCCGTGTAGCGGTAGTCTCTCTGCGTCAGTCCTAAACCTGGGTATTTCACCAGACTTTTACCTATTGCCACCTTCTTTAGGACTACGCCCATGAAAAGTAATTCCTCTGAATCGTCGAATAAATCGACTACATCTGAATCAAGTAAATCCAATAAAAACTTATCTCCTGAAGCTGAATTTTCTGGGAAGTTGACTTTTAGAGATTATCTAATTGCGACTGAACAGAATGCAAATAAACCTTTACCTTTTTGGCGATTACTAGTTCCTTTAGCGCTGCAAACCGGGTTAATTCTGGCTGTACCTACCCAGGCTTTATATACAGATGTGGCGGGGAAAACGGTAATTTTGCAAAGTGCGCCTGTAGATGCTGAGGATGTGCGGCAAAACTACGCGCTCAATTTGGACTATAACATATCTCGCGTTTCCACGTTGAGACAGATCCCTGGCTGGGAGGAGTTACTGCGGCAAAATCGCGGCAGAAATAGACAATTGGCGCAAGGAACTAATTTGTATGTGACTTTGCAAGAGAGAGAATCTTTTGAACGTGGGGTTCCTCGCGCTTGGCGACTGGTAAGGGTAAGCGGTAAACGTCCAACAAACTTGCCTAACGATCAGGTAGCCTTAAAAGGTGTATATCGGGACGGTTTTGTCAACTATGGTGTGGAAACTTATTACATCCCCGAAGAACAACGGGAACGCATTAGTCGAGATATCTCCCGCACCTTAGAAAGCCGTGAAGGAAGACGACGCCCAATAGCAGTTAAAGTCAAAGTCGATCCCCAAGGTAATGCTGTACCTATTAGTTTATGGGTAGGCGATCGCAATTACCGTTTTTAGGGGCTAGGGCTAGGGGCTAGGGGCTAGAGGCTAGAGGCTAGGGACTATTAACCAATGCCCAATGCCCCATGCCCCATGCCCAATAATTTAATCCTGCTGTCGTAACTGCCAAGCTACGCCGCAAGCTGCTCCAGCGCCGGCTACCAAGCCGGTACTCATTCCTTGTATAGTTTTTTGTATGGGGTCTTGAGTCAAGCAATCGCTGGTAACTGTCTTGGCTTCCAAGCACATATTGCTTTCTGCCCAGCTGGCAGTTCCGCCTAAAATTACACCTGTCAAACTACAGAAAACAACAAGCAGCAAGAGACGTTTGGTTTTTCTATCCATATCAGGATGGGTTAAATAATTGCAGTTACAAAATAATCCTCAACTACTGTACACATCCTTAGACAGATTGTCAGCTGAGTCGAGTTGTGTTATGCCATCAGCCACAAAAAACCTCAGCAATGTTAGCTGAGGCAAAAAGGAGAAGTCTAATAATGTGATGGGAGTTTGATACCGATGAACAAATTCTAAAAAAGTCTATATATTTTTTATGCTGACCTAGCAAAGGCTAAATCGCGTATCAGTTGAGTTCTAGAGAATAGGTAAGCGTTAACAGAATTCATTTCTTCACTGCTGAGTGATTGTTTGCTAACCAGCTGTCTCACCAATTGCTTGACTAAATCAGGATCGCTGAGTCCCACAAGAGTACTAGTCTGAGTTTGCTCAACTTCTGACCACAGTTGACGCAATATTTTTGAGTTTATCAGGCATATATTCATGACCACCGCTCCAACTCTTGTGAATCCAACACAGTGTTGTGAAGAATCTAAAGAAAATATTAAATCTAAAATCTAAAGAAAATATTAAATTTTTACGAAACTTAACTATTTAGAGCGGTATCTAAATTTATACAATGTTGGGCATGGGGCATGGGGACAAAGAATTTTAGATTTTAGATTTGCGATTTTGGATTCTAATCTAAGGGACTTCCAAATAAAAAAACATCCCAATCATTAACTTACCAAGCCCGCAACTCGTAGGGGCGGGGTTACCCATTGGTGTCAACTTAACGTGAAACCCGCTTGGCGACAACGTTTTGCCCTCACCCCCAGCCCCTCTCCCGGCGGGAGAGGGGAGCAAGAGATTTAATTCCCCTTCTCCCCCAGGAGAAGGGGTTAGGGGATGAGGGCGAAAGTTTTTGTACAACGCCTGCCCTATATAGCTTTTAGCTTAAGTTGACACCAATGGGGGTTACCCCGCCCCTACAATTTGGGATAATTTATTTTCTGGAGTTCCCTAAATCTAAAATCCAAAATCCGTCTTGAAAAGTGACGCTCCTGCGTCGCTAACGCTGCGCTAACAGAGCGCCGGCTTCCGGCGCTCCGACTTTTCGCAAAATCCAAAATTGTTTCAATGCCCAATGCCCAATGCCCAATTAATCAAAACTACCTGGTGGTGAAACAATTGGTTCTGCGGCTACGTCTGGTAAACCGATGCTGGTAATTAAATTGCGCCATGCTGTTTGCAGCTGGGTATCTTCAGGATTGTTGAGACGCAGTTTGGCTAAGGTTGTGAGTGTTTCGTACCAAATGCCATTTTGGGCATAGATAGCGGATTTTTGGCGGGGTTTGGCAGTTTCGATTTGTTGAGCGATCGCGCTATTTAAATTTACTCGTTGGATGACGCCTTCTACATATATAGGTGGTGAAGATTTTTGCGGATCGCAGAAGATGCTGAAAAACCAGCGATAGCGTTTATTTGGGGTGAGTGGCTCGATATTCTTGGGTAGAGAAATGCCGATGACTCCGGGTTTTTGTGGCAGCGCGATCGCAGTTTTGTAAATCTCGTTTCCTGCGTCATCTTGCAGTACAAATTCATTCGTTAATCTGGAACTTTCAGTTATGGGCACATAAAACCAAAAGGTGGGATGAGTGGCTGTTGTTAATGCCCAAACATCTACGCTGGAATTAGGTTTTTGCGTAAAAGGTACTAACGCTGTCAGTTGCGGTTGCACAGATGGACAAGTACCCCGTTTAGCTCCCCCGGAAACTCTTCCTCCTGGAGGTGGTTCTGGTGGTGGGGCTGGTGGATTATATTGTATTGTTGTATCTAAATTTACCGTACTGCTAATCTGTGCGGTGACTGGTTCTGCCCAGTGCGGTATCTGAATTGCTACTACACTCACGCATCCCACAGCTAGAATTACAGACAGCTTTACCGACTTGGAGATAGATTTCATCATATTTTTCGGGAATAAGTAGATGCAATCTCGGCAAAATTTTGATAATGCCTTAAATATTCTCCCGGATTAATCTAGAGTTTTGACATACTCACCGACCTGAAGGTGCGGTGATTCTTGACGGCTCACAGCAACTAGCTACCAAAGTAGTCTTATGGTCGCTCCCCGTCCGTTTAGGGTCGTGCCGATGCCCCGTGCCGACCATTTTTATATTTTGGGATGCGTTCTCATCTCTGTCGTGCTGAGTGTTGCAGTTTAAGCACAACACTGAGCGAACAGACAAATCAATCTTGCCCCATCGATACCCACAGCAAGAACAAGTTTGACTAGTAGGTTCCCATCTGCTAATTACTCTGAAATACCGATTAAGTTTTTCAGATTTACCCTCACAAAATACCCGAAATTCCCTCCACCCCTGCAAGCTAATTGCTCTTGCCAGCTTGCGATTTCTGACCATTCCTGACACATTCAAATCTTCTAAAACAATAGTTTGGTTCTCACTAACTACTTTGGTTGATAGTGTGTGCAAGAAATCTTTACGGGCATCTGCGATTTTGTTGTGTTGTTTGGCAATTCTTATGCGGGTACGTTCACGGCGTTTAGAACCTTTCTGCTGTCTTGCTAGCTTACGCTGTAGTTTACGAATTTTTCGGTCTTTCTGGGAGTAATCGGGACTTATTGCGTTTTCTCCATTACTCATGACCGCAAAAGTTTTGATTCCCAAATCAATCCCAATGCTTTGGTTTTTAGCTTCAGATTGAATCGGTTCTATTTCTACGACAAAGCTGAGAAAATAACGGTTAGCACAGTCTTTGATGACTGTTACACTACTTGGTGCAGATGGTAATTGTCTTGACCAAATAGGCTTGATCTTACCAATTTTGGCTAAATATATTTCGTCTCCCTTGATTGAAAAACTGTTTAGGGTGAATCTTGCAGACTGCTTGCTTGTCTTCCTCTTAAATCGCGGAGTTCCTACTTTTTTGAGGCAGCGCGTTGCGGGGGTTCCCCCCGTTGTAGCGACTGCCGTACCTTTTCGTTTACCCTTGAGCGAATCAAAAAAGTTTTTATAAGCAACTCCTAGATCGGCTACTGACTGCTGTAATGGAGTTACTGAAACATCAGACAACCATGAGCGTTCATCAGTCTTTTTAGCTTGCGTAATTACAAACTTTTGTAATTCGCTATTCTTGGGAAGTTTTTCGGATTGTTTGCAGATAGCCAGTGCGTCATTCCAAACTACGCGCACACAACCAAACAACTGAGCTAAAAGCTGTTGTTGTAAGTCTGTTGGGTAGAATCGGAATTGGTATCTGGCTTTCATTACTTTTGTTGAAATCTGCTATAATTGTACATCATTTTGATATACAAAACAATGGATAAAAGCGTGTTTTTTCGGTTGACGCAAGAGGAATTGACACACCTTGAGGAGTATTGCCAAGCGACCAAAAGAACAAAATCCGACGTTCTTAGAGAATTAGTTCGGAAGTTGAAGATCAATAAAAAGCCGTCCTAGAAGGACGGGGCTTCAGACCCATTGTC
Source organism: Calothrix sp. FACHB-168 (assembly GCF_963889195.1). Taxonomy (NCBI): domain Bacteria; kingdom Bacillati; phylum Cyanobacteriota; class Cyanophyceae; order Nostocales; family Calotrichaceae; genus Calothrix; species Calothrix sp. FACHB-168. Next base: position 42,143 of record NZ_CAWPNJ010000025.1, on the reverse strand, counting down.
TTGGTGAATTTTAAATGTGTGATTCTGAAATGACAAGGCACCAACTGTACCAATCAAAGCCAGAGCGGAAGGTATAAAAGGTACCCAAATACCCCCAATTAACAACCCCAAGCTGGAGACGTATAAAACGCCGCTAGTAATAGTCACTGCGATCGCTAAAGACTTAACCGAAGGTAGACACCAAACCAAAACGCCGCCAATTAAAGCCCAACTCCACATCCAAATTAATTCCAGTTCGCCAGACAAAACCCTAATGAATGGACGCCCATCTAAAACTGCACTGAGAATTTGGCTAACCATGTGAGTCTGAACTATTACACCTGCCATTTGCACATCTAAGTAATTTCCGTATGGTGTCGCCCAGTAATCGGGGAAATCGCCTTTGGCAGATACACCAATGATGACAATTTTGCCTTTGATGGCGTCGGGGTTGACTTGGTTAGATAATAATTGTGTGAGGGTGGCTTGTTCGGCTATCTTTTTTGTAGAGCGGTAATTGAGTAAAACTTGACCGCCTTTAGCATCAATACTTTGATAGCCGCTAGCACGGGGTGATAGCCGGGGGACTATCAACTTACCGAGTTGTAATTCATTCTTAGCTGTATATGTGGGGTAAATCCCACGGGGTACAAGATAGCGAAATGCTAGTTGAGTGCTGAGTGCATAAGGCGCAGGACATAATGATGCGGCTTCTTGATTCATGAATAACAGATGGCGACGTACTACCCCGTCGCGATCGTGAATGAAGTCGCTGAACCCTAGACGATTTTTCGGTATTTCCTTGGGTGGCGCAATCCCTTTGGTTTTTTCTGTGGTATCGCTTCCCTTACAGACGCCAATTAAGTTATCGGTATTTTGCAGCAAGGGGATTAAAGCTGGATTTTTGGCGGGGAAATCGCGATAAATATCTAAACCGATGGCTAAGGGTTGATGCTGTTGTAGTTTGAGTATGAGTTGGGTGAGGGATTCATCGGAAAGTGAGGTTCCTTTTAATTCTTCGCCTTTATGGCGTTGCAGTGCTAAATCGGAATCGTCTATGGTGACTAAGAGTAAGCGGGAATCTTGACCTTCATCAGGACGCGATCGCATCATTTGGTCATAGGCAATAAATTCCACATTTTGCAACATACCCACATACCTGATCCCCCAAACCACAGCTGTCATCAGCAGACTGGAAACGAGAACGCTCTGCAATCTCCGTTTGTTAATTATGGGGGCAATAGTACTGAGTGATTTTTTTACACTAGTTAATCCCTGCCAACTCACCGGGTGTTGGGCAGGATTTTGACAAATTACTGGTAACCAAGTCGCACAGGGAAATTTATTTTCTAATCCTTGCAGCCGTTCCCTTGCTTGGCGTACCGATTGGTATAAAGATTCACCACCAGCAAAACTACTGAGAAAATACTTTAAAAACTCTTGCGCCACGCGATCGGGTACAGGTTCCCGCATGATAATCATTTGGGGAATTTGCAAATCAGCCAATTCTTGCGCTAACCCCAACCCATCGCAAGAGTTAAAAATTGCTAATTGTAAACCGCGTTCAATAGCTTTTTTTAAAGCATATTTTAATTCGCCAATCGTTAAACTATCAGTTTTATTTAAATAAATGCGTCCGCTACCGTCTCTTCCCTGACTGGAACTATGACCGGCAAAGAAGAGAATATCCCAATTTTTTTCCCAGAGACGATCGGTTAATTCCTGGCGTTCTGGTTCTACTAACAAACAAACATCAGCAGGACGATAACTTTGCAATAAATCTTGGTCAGCCTTAGTGTCAATTCCCTGACTATTACCCACAATTGCCAAAATATTCACCAATTTATTGGGAGTGCGTGGCTTGTGAATGCGTTCGTAACTGGGTGATGCTAGGGCAATTTCTGCCTTGGGGTAGCGTTCGAGTAAATCCCAAAGATGCCAAGGTAAGCGTTGCAATTGCCGATTTTCGGCTTGTAAAATTACCCGGACTTCATCAGCAGGCATTAATCTTTCTAACCATTTCTCCCTGATGGGACGAAATTCTTCTGTTTTTAACCAGGCATTAAAACGTGCGCGTAAAATATGGGATGTGTTAATACAGTCCTGTGTCATGGACACATTGGTGATTTGGGCTTTATCTGCATCTAGACGATAACCGTTACCCAAACGCCGATAACTGGATTGCCAATGACTGTAGTATAGGGGTATCTCCGGGCATGGAGGCAGTTTACCGATGATTTCTGTGGTAGGGCGATCGCACTCTTCACCAATTTGCAGGGTAACAGCAAACCCTTGCTCAAAACTACCGTCTGCAAATTTCAGAATCACTAACTTGCTCATGACCTTAGTTACGCTCCTACTGAAAATTCAAAACCAAAATTCGCTCTAGTCAGCCAGGAATTTTGCTTTTTGAATTTTTAAACTCTTTACTAGTATTCTGCCAGACAAATTTTGCGTAGTATGTAGTAAGTCGAGAGCGTTTTTTCCAGCTTTCTTGACAATCACTACCTATTTAGCAAAGTTTCTTGATTTGACTACCAGGTATTTGCTGATAATTACGGATGATAGAGAAAGTAGCTGCACCTTTAGATCTTAAACTGTTCTGTAATACTGATATCATTCAATGCCACCCTGATGCTAAATGTTTCTCCTGTATCGCCCCGTAGTTGTAATTGAATGTAATTATCGGCACTGCGTGCTTGAGCTGCCAGAAACACAGCACCAGATTCATCTAAAACAGTAAGTTGGACTCCTTCAGGTAAATAAATTTCATTACCTGTAGGGTGTAACTGCAGACGAATGCTAGTTTTTTCCTCAGAGAGAGGGCTGATTTCCACAATCAACATCAAGGGTTTGTCAGCAACTTGGATACCCAAATCGAGCAGTTTTGCCCTTTTGGTGACTGGTTGTGAATGGTCAGGTGTTTGCGGCTCAAACACTTCTGCACTGCGAAACGAGAAGGCTAGGGTGGGTGTTTGGGAATTTCCCAACGCTTCCAGACTTTGCCAACCTGATTCAAATATACCAGCAAACCACTGACGTAAATTTACTACAGTGGCTTTTGCCTGTTTAAGTTTTTCCACATGCTCGATCAAAGCTTCGGGAGGTTGGAGTTGGGTTAAAGGTAAGTCTTCCGTAACAACACTAGGCACAAAACCCAATAACTTTGCTTCTCGTAAAGAATCATCAATTTGCACCACTACATAACCGATTCGTTCTTCCCAAGTTTCCGGGGGAACAAAGCATGTATGGGCATGACTTTTTACAGGGCGACATTCCAAACTACCCAAGGATGGTAGAGCTAAATCTGCGACATCTGCAAATAAGCGCATGAGAGAATTCCAACTATCACTAGCGGTGAGATTGGTAGGAATATCCATCATTTCCAAATATTCCTGCACCACCAATACAGCTAAGGTATTGAGTTTGACTTGGGCTGCTTTTTCTGGAGTTGGTTGTTGGCTGGCAAAGTTTTGGGCGATTTTGCGTGCTGCTTGCGTAATCGGCAAAGGTACAGCGAAATTGTCTTGCTGATATATAGTGTGAGTCATAAATTTAGTTCCCAGTTTTCGATGCTGCCATACACATATCGGCCTGATTTGCGAGATTTATGCCAATAATGTTGAATTATTAAATTTTTGTGATCATTGGGCAGGGAAGGGAAGGGGACAAGGGGGACAAGGGGGACAAGGAGGACAAGGAGGATAAGGAGGACAAGGGGGACAAGGAGGACAAGGAGGACAAATGACCATTGACCATTGACCATTGACCATTGACCATTGACTATTGACCATTGACCATCAAAGCCAATTTCCTATCAAAACATAGGCAGACCAAAAACTAGGGGTGTTGTAGTTGGGATGTTGGAGTAGTTGTAGTTGGGCGTTGCGTAAGGCTTGGGCTTTGGTGACTTTACCTTCTTTGAGTTGTTTGTAGAAAGCACCAACAAAAAATGCTGTTGATTGATCGTCAATTTGCCACAGAGATGCTATGGTACTGCGTGCGCCGGCTCTAACTGCGGTACCGGCTAAACCCAAGGCGGCGCGGTTGTCTCCGGCTGCTGTTTGACAAGCACTTAAAACTAATAGTTCTACGGGTTGGGGTTTGCTTTCATCACGGTTACGTAGCAAACTATCAAATTGAGTAACGTTAATCGGCCCATCAGCAGCCAAGATAAATGTATCTTCGGCACGGGAACTAAATTGACCGTGGGTCGCTAGATGCACTACGTTGAAAGGAGCGGTATTGACTTTTGTTTCTAGGGCGGGACGGGTAAATTGAGCATCAATGATGCTGGTGGTGGTGACTCCAGATTGAGCTATTGACTCAAATTCCGATTTGATGCCTGGAAGACTAGGAAAATAATTGTACCCTGGTGGCGGGTCTGTAAGTCCGGCGGTGAGGGCGCGGATTTGCTGTGTTAATAATGGTTTGGGGTCGAGAAGTTGCAAGCCAACGCTGAGAGCGATCGCATATTTCTCAATTAAATATTTTTTACCATCATACAGCGATGCCATTGGGATGTTGCGGAAAGCTCCATCTAAGACAAACACTAAGGTATTTACTTGTTGGGCTGATAATTCCGATTCAATGGGTGCAATCAGCCAGTTGTAAACTTGTTGCGATCGCTTTTTCACTGTATTAGTAGCAGCCGGATTTACCAAGCTTCTCCGCATTTCTGCTATAACTTGGTTGACTTCTGTATCGCTAATTGCTGTACTGTAATGCTTTAGCGGTGTTTTGGGAATTTTGGCGATTACTTGAATTTGATTTTTAAGTATGATGGGATACAAGATAGCTGTATGCGGATTATCTTGGTCTACGATTTTATCTAAAGGCACATTTTGACCGGAAATACAGGCTTCGCGAAAGAAATTATCTAATTCTGCTAACTGTAAAGCTTCAATGCGCTGGCGGGCTTTATCTAATGTGGTTTCATCTGGTTCTTCGCTTTGGGATTGCAGTAATAACTCTACTGATTCACGATAAACTGGTTCAACGCTGTCACGAAAGTTAAATTGCACGTTCTGATTAACTGTAACCAAATCACGGCGCAGTAGTTGCAGAGTATCTACAGCTGCATCATAAGCAGCGATCGCATTTTTTATCTCATTTTTTGCCCAAAGTAATCTCCCTAGTTGCCAATCTACCCGATAAACAATTTCTGGTGCATTGCTGGTTTGGGCTAAAACTAAGGCTTGTTGCGTCAGCTTGAGTGCTTCTTGAGTTTGTTGCGTCTGCTCGTACAAATTACCTAAACTCAAAATTGCATAGGCTTCCGTTTGGCGATCGCCTAAACTGCGAGATTGGGCAATAGCTTTGACTAGTAGGGGGGCAATATCTTGATAACTGATACTAGGGTAAGCATCAGGATTTTTGACTAACTTATTGAGACTTTGCGCCAGATTAATAGTAGCGTAGATACTACCACGGCTATTAGGCAGTTGCGCCAGTCGAGATTGAATACCTGGTACTAGAGTTGTCGCTGCTGTTAATTCGCCATTTTCAATTAACAAACTGAGGTGATTTAGCTGCGCTTGCACTTTAGTTAAGGGAAAAGGGGATATTTCCACAGCATTTTGATAATCAGCGATCGCCTGTGCTTTGTTTTGCTGCGTGCGGTAGTTATTGCCTAAACTCAAATAACTAGCGCCAATATCTGCACTCGATTGCAGATTTTTCGCGATGTTCAGACTTTGCTGTAACAGAGTTTGCGACTTTTCCCCATCACCCATTGCTAAAAGAATATCGCCGAGCGATCGCAATTGCACTGCTTTGGCGATTGAATCTGGTTGTAATTGTAATTTTTTATCTACTTCTTTCAGTATTTCTTTGGCACGTCGATAAGCCCCTTGACTACGCCAAGCTTGTGATTGGTTAATCAGAGACTTGACTATACCATTTTGGTTATTTAATTGTGTATAAATTTTTTCCGCTTGTTGCCAAGTAATTAAAGCCGCCTCAGCTTGTCCTGTGGAAATTTGCCAGCGTCCTTGAATATCTAGCATTTGCGCAAATATTAATGAATTTTGTTTATTTGCGTCTTTTTTAAGCAAAATTAAACTTTGGCTAATTACTTGCTGCGCCTGCGTCCAATTACCAACTTGCTGGTAAGCTAGAGAAAGATTTCCCAAAGTTGCCGCCAGAGCTAAATTATCGCCTTGATTTTGGTAAGCCTTCACAGCTTGCTGTAATACCTCTACCGCCTCAGCAAACCTCCCTGCATCGTAAAGCAATTTACCTTGTTGCAGTAAAGCATCAGGGCTGGCGACTTGGTTAATAATGGATTGAGAAGAAGGTTTAACTCCCGGAACCGCCGCCATGATAGGAGTATTCAGACTGCACAGCAACGCCAACAGAAAGTAAAACAGCAGACATAAAACTTTATAATTTTGCCTGTAAAGTTTGCGCAAATTGAGCAGAGAAAATTGAATTACTTTCCTCATGGGATAAATGTCAGCCTAGTTCAGAGAAGTCTGCATTCAAATAGTACCGGAGATTGGGCGCTCTTGTAGAGACGCGATTCATCGCGTCTGTTTTGAATCATTGCGTCTGTTTTGAATCATCGCGTCTCCTCTGATTCATCGCGTAAAAGTAAACTAAAGTCTAAAACAGTGACACAGAAAGCAGTGAGATAATATAGTTAACTAACCAATGTCAAGATGTGAGATGGGCGATGAAAGAACGACTGCAAATCCACAAAAAAGCTGACTCATCAACTTCTAAGTTAGAGTCTAGTCTGTTCCCATCACCGCGATCGCTTGACAAAACTAAACAAAGTTCTCCCAAACCGCTTACCCAGCTAGAAATTGCTAACCAACAATTTCAACAACATAAAATAGAAGCGACAAAGTTAGCTATTCAAGCCAAGTATGGTAGCTTAACTCCAGAAGGACAAGAGCGACTGACTGTATTACAAGCCAAGATGGATAGCTTTTGGGAAAACACAGGCGAACAAGGTTATGGTGTTGGGCATAACTTTGATAATATAGCCACAAATCGTCCTCAAGATTCAATTATCCAAGCCCAACTTACTATCGGCCAACCTGGAGACAAATACGAACAAGAAGCTGATAATGTGGCTGCTAAGGTAGTTAATCAAATAAATACAGCGAACGGAGAAAATCAAATATTACCAGCCAAAGAAGAAGGACAAGTTAAGGCTGAAGCAGCAGGAGGAGAAACTTCTGTCTCTCCCCAAAAACAAAAGTTTTTACAAGATTATTTAGTAGCTAAAGAACTCGTACATGGCATAGATGAAACCTTACCCACAGATAAAATTTTAGAAGGGCTATTTAACAACTTTAAAAATATCGGCTTTAAATACACAATGGTGAGTAAAAGCGCAGAAAAGTTGTTAACAGGAACCAGAGAAGGTGATTGTCAAACTTTAGCTGAAGCTTTTAAACGAGTAGCTGAGGAATATTTTGGGATTCCTAATCTCAATATTGAGAAAATTCCCAAACCCTTTTTAAGTGAAGCAGGAAAAACACCTTATAGAGGCAGAGAACCAAATTGTGATGATGGTAAACGTTGGTTCTTTCAAAATCATTATTGGGTAACATGGAACAATAAAGTATATGATATTTTATTCCTCAGTCATAAGAAAGTGGAAACAGATTTAGCCAGACAAACAGATCCACTAAAATCAATGTTAATGCCAGAGGAAGAATACTTTGAAACCGAGAAAGGCAAAGTAGTATATCCATATAAAGATCAATACTCTACCGCAGAACTCAGCATGTTTGAAAAGCTGAAAAACTTTATCAAAAATATGGGTAGATGGTTAGCTAATGATATGGATGATATTACCGCTAAAATTCACGGTTTATTAATTAGAAAAGCTGGTGCTAGCGAGTTTGATGCATTGATGCAAGAATTGCAAAATAATCAAATTAATCAAGCTGCTTCTAGGGATGGGGAATAGTTCAGTGGTCAATGGTCAATAATTATGGACATTTAACGATATAATACCAACGGGGCAACCCCAATGGACACTTGCTTCTCCCAAGGGGAGACGCTGCGCGAACAAGTCGGCAGAGCCGCCCAACGCAGTGTTCTCCGCAACGCACTGCCTCACCTTTGCGGTTAAAAAAATCTATCCTGTGCAATTGCCCGATTACCGCTTCTTAATTTTCAGGTAAATAGACCACGCTGTAGGGGCACGGCACTAGTAAAATTATTGTATGTACCAAAAGATTGTCGGTGTTCCCTACGACAGATGTGGTTTAAATAAGTGAAAACTTCTGTAACTGAACCGTATTGCTATATAACAGTAATTTATTGGAGTTTTGAGCGGATTTCTGCTACTTTTCCATAAATTCTCTGAAAAAAATTATTTAATTTTTGAAAAATAGATTGATGCTCTTGTGTCCCAAGGTTAAGCTGATAACAATAAAATCAGTAAGCTTTGGGTCTTTAGCACTGGGATGACAAGTAACAGTTTCGATGGTAGTCAGGAACAGCAAGATTTTGTTAAGTACAAGTCTCAACAGAGCAATCACCAAATTGCACAGGAAAGACTCTATAGCTACTTAATTGAAATTGTCCAAAAATGTCCGCCAGATGAGGTATTAAACGAATTTAAACGATTATTTATCGATTTTCTTGATTCAGTGAGTTTAGGTAAATCTACAGGCATATATGGAATTTCTTTTTTGCGCAGTGAAAAAGAATTCTATCATACAATAAAACGTTGCTTTTATATAATCGTTAATAATTGGGAAGCTCAAAGAAAATATAAGTATATTCAAAAAATAATTAAATTATTTGAAAGTTCTAAAAATTCAGTATATAGCAATCACCCACAAACTAAAGTTTTTCAAGGTTGGCTGAAAAATTTTGTTGAAAGTAAAGACTATAAGGATCTCAAAAATTTAGCTTATAAATACAAAAAACAAGCACAAAAGTATGAAGGTAATAGTAATTGGTCTAATCGCTACACTTCTTATTTATTAGTCGCTCAATCTTTTGATGCAAAAAGACCAAGAGAGCAACAAGAAGTAGCCAGAAAGCTTTCTCGTCAGATGAAAGATAAGTTTAAATTTGAACTGGCTATGTACGTGGCGCGTTCTCAGTCTGCTAATTCTAGTAATAAACGTTATAAGAACCCTACTATTTTAGGCGATAATGTGTTGCGGCTCATCAAAACCATTGTTGTCAAAAAAGGGGTATTCAGTTATGAAAATCTGGCGAATATATTTATCAACCAAACCGCGAATCAGACTTTAAAAGATTTTAAAGAAAGTATCAAAAAATATTTGTTTTTTACTGTAGATAACCAAGAATTAATCAATAATGTCCGGAAATATTTCTCAGAAAAATTAGATAACTGGAAATCAGACGCTAATGAAGAAATTATTAATAATAACTTAATTTTGAGAACTTGTAACCGCATAATTGACTGTATAACAATCGAAACGGGTAAAGAACCTTCACCATTATTTATTTTATTACTTTCTGGAGGTAATCCTTTAACATTAGTGATTGTCTTGTTAAAGATTATTTTAATTTCGCGCAACTCTCGCAGCCATTTAGAAATTCGCATCGCTCATTTAATTAGTTATTACGAAAACTATCCAGAGGAAGAATGTAAATGGTTTATTAATTTTCTGGAATTTTTCAATATTACTTTTGCAATTTATGCAGAGAATGTTGAATACAATTTAATTAATATGGAAAAAACACAGTCTAGTCGTAACTCGCAAACTTTAGATGATTATCGAGTATTTTCACAAATGCGATTAGATAAAAGTCAATAGTCAATAGTCAATGGTCAATAGTCAATGGTCAATAGTCAATAGTCATTTGTTAGGCGTTCGTCGAGCCAGGCTAGGGCAGCACCAGCAGTTTCGGCGATAATGCTAATGAGACGATAGAGAGCGATCGCACTAATCACCCAAGCTGGAGGAAAATGATTTTGCAAAAGCGCGATCGCAGTTGCTTCAAACACTCCTAACCCCCCAGGCGCGCCAGGAAGCACAAAGCCTAACAGCCAAGCAAAACTAAAAGCACCCAGTAACAAGGGAATATCATCAGCTTGTACAGGCCCCAAGGCAAAAACCGTTAAAATAAACCCAGTACCCCGCAATCCTAAAAAGCCTAACTCTCCTAACAATGGGCGTAAAGGATAGCGTTCAATATTGAGATTCACGCTTTCTTTGCTATCTTTATCCAGTTTTTTAGCTGTAAGTTTTTTGAGTAACTGAATAACTGGATTAAAAAACACGGGATGTAGCGCCGCTAGTATCGCACCTAAACAGAGAAATTGTAATATCCGCCACACAATACCATCAGCAGATGTTAGTTGTGTACCAAAAATTACAATAAAAATTAAAGCCGCAGTCGCCATTAGCAAAGGTTCCATGACTACGCTTAAGGTAGCTACACCCAGAGAACCAGTAGCATTTTTAGCGGCAACAATTCGCCCGTAATGGTGCCATACATTACCCGGTAAATACTTAGCGATGTTAGTTTTTAAATAAACCTGGATAAACTCTACAGATTTTACAGGGTGATTTAGCTCCCTTAATACCCAAGTCCAGATCCAGCCAGCCCAAGTATGTGCTAATAAGGTGACACCGGTGGCGATCGCTAAAATCGCCCAGGCGATCGCATCAATTTCAATATTAATTACTTCTTGCCAATGATCCTTTAAGGCTTTACCTAAAAAAAACAGCGTTCCGCCTAAAATTATCCAACGTAAAATTTTCTTCCACATTCCAGTAATTTAACGGTTAAATCTTCTTAAGCTGAACATCTCAAATTTTGAGCTACATCAACACATCTCAACTAATTCATGCATCAAATATGCTGTTAATAGTCAAAAAATCGATGTATTTTTTGTGACATTTTTTATCAATTCCACTACAAACTATAAAATTTTATCATCAAAGAAAATTTTTGCTTTCGTCGCATTTCCGATTGTACATAGTTACTTATCAAAAGTCTCTCAACTATGAGGATTTATAATTTCACTGTCTAGTTAATATTATTTAACAAAGTTATCTTAGTAAATATAAATTTAAAAATTAATTGCTAAACAAAATTATATATTACCAACAATAGCGAAAATGCCTGTAATCAGTATCCCTAGCTAATTGACTTAGATAATATCTCTCTTGGGTTAGATAAGAATCGCGTATTAGCTGCAATTTAAATGTGACTTACGCTAGAGGAAAAGCCGATTAACTCGCCATATTGTTGATAATTGTTGAACAAAATTTAGTCAACTTAAAACAACAGCAAATCTCGCAGAACTAGCAATCATGTTCGGCGGCAATTGGCTTGTTTATAGTTGTAAGGAGGAATGAGTGAAGCGGTTGACAGCTTTATTAAAAAAACTACGGCTCACCCAAATTTTGACTGTATGTTTTGCCAGTCTATTGTTGATGTTTAGCACTGCTTGTAGTGGCACAAATGCTCAAGGTGCAAATCCCCAAAATCCCGCCGTCCAAGCTGGTGGTGCAAATAATCCTTACAAAAATGGTGGGGATAAATATACCAATTATAGAATGTCCACCGATCCCAAAATTACTAACCCTAGCAACCAAAATCAACAGGATCGAGCTAGCTTACTAGATTCAAATTCACAACTATTGATTGCTACCAGTAACGTCAATCGAGAATCAGAAATACTTTACCCCGGTGCAGAAACACCAGCAGGTAGAGCCAGAAAAGAAGCTGAATTACCACTAATTACAGAAAAGAATTTCCAACAACCTGAACCAGGCGGTTTAAATCAACGTCAATCAGATGTTGGTAATCGCATTCACGACAGACTAGAAACTGTCAAAGAAACTTTCAAAGATGCTTCCGGCTTTTTACAAGATAAAGCAGATGAAGCAGCTGCTAGACCTGAATTACAAAAAGATCCAGCAGTGGGTAGATAGGACAATTAGTCATTTGTCATTTGTCATTAGTTAAATTTTCAATTCTGCAAAATAACCTAAGGAGTCGCATAATGAAGAGAGTTATTGCTTGGTTAAAAAACATTCGTCCTGCGAAAGTTTTAACAGCTTTTGTTGCTAGTGCATTGCTGTTGCTGACACAAGCTTGTAATAATCCCGGCATAGCCGCACAGCCACCACAACCCAGCGCACAACCACCTAATGCTGAACGTTACGATCCTACAAAAAGTTACGATCTCAACACTCCTAGCGGTGGGATGAATAACTTTAATGATGTAGATTACAGATCGGAAAATACTCAACGAGCCGCAGAAATTAGAAGTAAAGCGCTGCGAGATAATGCTCAAAGAAATATTGATGAAAAAGGCATTGACAGCGTAGACCAATATGTAGAAAATTACCGCCAAGGTACACCTTTTGGTCAAAGAGTAAAAAACCTCGGTGAAGATATTGGTAGCTCTGCGAAAGAGTTAGGCGAAGGTGTTGCTAAAGGAACCAAACGCGGCGTAGAAAATCTCAAAGACAATACCCAAAATGCTGGCGAAAATGCCGCAGATGCAGTCAAAGATACATTGAGATAATTTAACTTAATTACCCATTAATTACTCATCGGTTAATTGTAGGGCAAAGCAAAAAGCTTGCCCTATTTTTTATAGGTAAATGTAGGTTGGGCTTACCGTGTGTAAACCCAACAAACCCCGGAAAATGTTGGGTTTCGTTCCTCAGTTGTCAGTTGTCAGTTGTTTTCTCAATTTGGGTATTGCGCACCTGAGATTAATTTGACTTTTGCAGATACCAACTTTGCAGCGCTAAACGATGAATTTCTCGCCAGGGAAGATTGTTTTGCCGCGCTAATTCTGCACAATCTTCATATTCCGGTTGGACGTTAGTAATGATATCTTTTCCTTGCCAAGCTACTTTGACACGTACTGAACCATATGCAGTTTCTACCTGTTGAATTTCTCGTTGTAAAATTGTGCGTTGCTGAGTGGTGCGGCGAATTCCTAATGTAGTAGTTTCCCGAAAGAGAACTGCTTCACAGTTAGGTAAATTTTCTGGATGACAAATCACCGTTATCAATATCCCCGGACGGGATTTTTTCATAGCTATAGGTTGGGTAAACACATCTACTGCACCCGCAGCAAATAAAGCGTCAAATACATAGCCAATGGCTTGGGGATTTAAGTCATCAATTTGGGTTTCCAAAACCGAGATAGTTTCTAAGGTTGGGTTAGCATCCCCATAATTGGTAAAATCTGACTGTAAACTGCTACTTTCGCCCAGCCAGAGCCGTAGTATATTGGGGATGGGCAAATTTGCCGAACCTGCTCCCAATCCTACTTGTTTAATGGTGATTGGTGGTGGTGAACCAAACTCTCTGGTTAGAGTAGTAGCGATCGCGGCTCCTGTAGGTGTTACTAATTCTCGTTCAATCCCGTTGCTATAGACTGGACAACCCCGCATTTCCCACAACTTCAAAACTGCGGGTACGGGTACTGCCATTCGTCCATGTGCAGCGCGAACTGTACCCCCGCCTGTGGGGAACGCTGAACAGTAAAGTAAAGGCCATCCTGCGTCATCACTGGCAATCCCCAACCAATCTAACCCCAAACAAGTACCAACAATATCCACAATTGCATCCACGGCTCCCACCTCGTGAAAATGAACTTTTTCCGGGGAAACGCCGTGTACCGCCCCTTCAGCAATTGCTAGCTGGCGGAATACAGCTAAACTCCAAGCCTCCGCCCGCGATGGTAGCTTGGCTTGGAGAATCATCTGCTCAATTTCTGGCAAGTGGCGTGCATGATGATGATGGTGATGATGCTCCTGTTCGTGGTGGTGGTGCCCATGCTCATGTGTTAAATCCACATGAACTTTGGTTGCCTGCTGTCCGTGACGTTGGACAAGTTCTGCCCTTAATTGGTATTCCTGGTGAATTCCCAATTTGTTGAGGTTTTCAATGAGATAATCCAAAGGCACACCCAGACTTACCAAGGCTCCCAGACACATATCACCGGCAATCCCCGATGGACATTGAAGATAAGCAACTTTAGTCATATATGAATTTCTCATCAGTACATAGTAATCAGTTAACAGTACACAGTACACAAACTGATAACTGATGACTGAAAGCGCGATCGCTGATTATGACCGCATAACAGCCTTAACATAGTCGTATTTACTTCCGCCTAATTTGGTATTCATTTTTATATTTTTTTGATAATGACAAGCGCTCAATTTTCCTTCCTAAATTTTTTATGGCAAAAATTTTCACAGTCCATCCTGATAATCCTCAAATTCGCCGTATAGAGGAAATAAAATCGGCACTCTCTAGCGGCGCGGTAATGCTCTACCCTACTGATACGGTCTATGCAATTGGTTGTGATTTGAATGCCAAATCGGCAGTGGAACGAGTACGGCAAATTAAGCAGCTAGCGAATGACAAGCCACTGACATTTTTATGTCCTTCACTCTCAAATGTGGCGACTTATGCCTTCGTAAGTGATACAGCCTATCGAATTATGAAGCGCTTGATCCCAGGCCCGTACACATTTCTCTTACCTGCTACTAAATTGGTACCAAGACTAGCACAAAACCCCAAGCGAAAAACTACTGGTATTCGCGTACCCAATCATACTGTATGTTTGGCATTACTGACAGCATTGGGAAATCCGATTATTTCTACTTCAGCTCATCTGCCGCCAGATGAGGTAGATGACGATTTGGAAGATAATCCAGAATCTAGTTTGTCGCGCATCGAACTGTTTGACCGTTTGGATAACTTGGTAGACGTAATTGTAGATACTGGCGAAGAACCTACATATCAAGTGTCTACAATTTTGGACTTAACCGGAGAAGAACCAATGGTGACAAGACGAGGTTTAGGCTGGGAAGAAGTAGCCGCGTGGGTTTAACGAGTCTACTTCATTGACTAATTCCTCCATTTCGGAAAATCTGAGTAAATACGCTCCAGTTTAACAATTGTCCTAATTACAGGTGCCAAGAACAGGTAACAGCAGATAGGGAGAAAGTGCGGCACAGCAATCGTTTTGGGCAAATTTTAGTACATGGTAAATTGCCCCTGTGCCACCTGAATGAGGTTGCTTGTGAAAAAACCGACACAATGAAACCCTGTAACTTTTTCAGATTTCTTACAGTCATATAAGTGAGCAGTGCTCACGGCGAGTCTTGATGGATAAATACCAAATTTATTAACCAAGACTAGACTCAGGTGCTGAATGGACATTGTTATAACGGTGCAATACCACTTCTAGTGAAAGTTATGAAAGCTAACCTTGCTAATCTGCCAATCTCTACATCCGCTTTTGAATTCCCAGTTTCCAGCAAAGAAGTAACCGCCAGCAATACCAGCAATATTGAGACTCTGATGCAATTGCTATTAGAAGAAATTCAAGCTCAAGTAAAAGCCGCACCTGGGTGTGCGCAAGCGGTAGCAAAACGCATAGCTAGAGAAGTGGAACGCATTTGTGATAAAAGCACCCGCATTCAAACTTCAGGAGAAATCCAATCTTGGCAATTGACACTCGCCAGACATCGTTTGCAAAAGTGTCTGCGTTATTATCAACTAGGTTCGCGCCGGGGGCGTGTAGAATTACATAGCAATTTGGGTGCTATGGTTTACCGCCACGTGACTGTTTCTGGCTCAGATATGGGCTTTCAAGGACGTTACAACCTGATTGAAGATTTTTTACAAGCTTTTTATATTGAGGCGATTAAGGCTTTCCGTCGGGAAAATGAATTAGCTGAAGATTACACCCCCCGCACGCAGTTGCAATTAGCCGAATACATGGCGTTTACAGAACAATATGCCAAGCGCCGGATTAATTTACCTGGAAGTGCTAGCCAGCAATTAATTATTTTACGCGCTCAAGGCTTTGCCCGTCGCCAACCCCAAGAAACTACCGTAGATATTGAAATGGCGGTAGAGTCGGCTAAGAGTGAAGAAGGGGAAGCTTACCAACGGAACTCGGCGGTACAACAGCTCAGATCCCAAATGATCGCCCAAAATAATTTTGATCCCTCAGAAGAATCAGAACGCGATCGCGTAATTGCTGAGTTAGTTAATTATCTCGAAGCTCAAGGTCAATCTGATTGTGTAGATTACTTAACATTGAAGCTACAAGACCTATCTGCACCGGAAATTGACCAAATTCTCGGTTTAAGCAGCCGTCAGCGCGACTACTTGCAACAGCGTTTTAAATACCATGTAGAAAAATTCGCCAAGCAACATCATTGGCAATTAGTCCATCAATGGTTAGGTGCAGGTTTAGAGCATAGATTGGGTCTTTCTGGGCAACAGTGGCAAACATTTTTAGGTTTGCTAACAGAGCAACAACAGCAAATTTTACAATTAAAAACTGCCAGACACAGCGATCAAGCGATCGCCAAAACCCTCAAATGCACCCCCAAGCAACTACAAAAGCGCTGGACTCAACTATTAGATCTAGCATGGGCTATCCGCAACGGTAATACTCAAGCACAGGCAAACTGAATCAACCGTCCACTCATCTCCCTTCCCAGATTCAATTAATGAATCTTTCAATGTTGCAGTAAAAGTGAATTAGCATCGGGCTTTTAGCCATCTCGTCTATCTTTAGCAATTAGTCAGTTAATTTTTGATTAACTTTATCTTGTGAACATAATCAAATATCTCACTTTACCTCCATCCCTTTTGATAACAAAAGCTAGGAATGGGGGTGAAGTGATTGATTTGCAGTCATAATATGATGACTATAAATATATAGGAAACTATCAGAAATAATGGTACAAAAGTACTATAAAAATTAATTTTCTCTTGCGAATAATTCAGCTTTTTTAATTCAAAATTGAAAATTCATATTAAATAACATACCATCTGTGACAGCTACTGTGGAATCCTAGAATCAAGGGCGATTTTGGCACAGGGATTCACAATGACTATGACTCAAGGCGCAAGAGCAAATAAGTCAGGAAATATATTAGAAGGTAATATCGAAGCTGTCTTGAACGGACATCATTATTTCCAAGTCGGGAACCATGTCACTAAAGAATTTCTTTTAACTGCCACTTTATTACCAAAACGTTACGCCAAGCAGGTTTCCATCGGTACAGGAATTTATCAGACTGCTTTAAAAGTAGACTTTTATGTTGTTGGCTTACCAGTTAGCCCAGCAGGGCTAATTATTGAGTGTAAGTGGCAAGAAAGTGGGGGATCGGTTGATGAAAAATTCCCTTATTTAAATATGAATATTCAGCAATCTTATCCAGCACCAACGATTGTTGTCATTGGTGGCGAGGGGATGAGAGAAGGCGCTATTAAATGGCTCAAACAACAAGTTACTTATAATCGAAATTTATTAGGTGTTTATAACTTAGATAGATTTATCGCTTGGGCGAATAAACATTGTTAATTGAGTTGGTCATTAGTCATTTGTCATTTGTCATTTGTTATTATATAGAGCATTTCCGCATACTTTTATTTTATTTATTATGTGGCAATACCATTTATTGCCAAAAACTTTAAAATCTGTAGGTTGGGTTGTAGCTTGCTTCCCGTAGGGTACGAAGTGAAACCCAACACAAACCGGAAATGTTGGGTTTCGTTCCTCAACCCAACCTACAATTTATCTACAATTTATCTGAATAATTATTAATAGCTGAAAATTTTTCATAACATTGTATAATGTATATTTCAATTGCTTATTTTAATAAGAAGTAATTAATAACTCGTAAATCATGCCGCGTTTTTTTGTATTAGAATTAATTGACCTAGCTGCAACTATAGGATAAATTTTAAAATCTATTTCCTGATATAAGTTTCTAATAAATTCACAATCAGAATTACATACCATTACCTTCACGCCGCGCTTGGCTAATTTTGCGCATGTATCGCGTAAACGTTTTTGGTCTTCTTCATTAAAAGAATTACGACTATAACCTGTAAAATAGCTCGTACTACTTATAGGATAATAAGGCGGATCGCAGAAGACAAAATCATCACAGCTAGTTGCATAATTTAATAGTTCGACAAAATCAGCTTGTTTAATTTGTGTATGGGAAAGTGCGGCTGAGGTTGCTCTTAGCAAGTCTTCGTCACAAATATTCGGATTTTTATATCTGCCTATGGGTACATTAAATTGACCCTTAGAATTAACTCGATACAGACCGTTAAAACAAGTTTTATTCAAATAAATTAATCGGGCAGCTATTTCTAAATCTGTATTTCCGGGGTTGGCTCTTACAGTATAATAGTATTCTCTACTATGACGAAGTTTATGTTCTTTCAAAAGGTCAATTAATTCCTCAACCCGATCCCGAACACAACAATATGTGGTAATTAATTCGGCATTGATATCTGTGATAAGAGCAACTTTTGGTTGTAAATGAAAAAATACAGCACCGCCACCAATAAAAGGCTCATAGTAAGTTTGATATTTTGGCGGTAAATAAGGAATATATTGTTGAATTAACCGACTTTTACCACCTGCCCATTTCAAAAAAGGACGAGGGTAAATTTCTTTAGGAATTTGGCTTACCATTGCATTGGAACTTAGTTACTAAATCTAACTACTATAAACTAACGAATCATATTTTATAGGAAATTATTAATTTTCAGACAGTATCCATTACAATTAAATTAAACACGCATATCAAAACAAACTTATAGTCTATAACAAGGCAGCCTAAATAAATGTTTGACGGATTCTGGGATAACGTCTTTCGCTACCCCCGCTACTTGATTACGATCCTCGCCGGGATTTTTTTGAATACATTTGAACCTTTGTTTCCTCTGTTGAAACGCCCAATCACCTTGATTCCTCTCATTGGGTTATTGTTTGGCGGTTTGGCCTTTATTACTTTTACCCTGCGCGCTATGCTGGGCTATTAAGTAAAATCTAGGTTGGGGCTATAGGGGGGTTTGCCCTACAGACAGTTGGGCAAGCGCTATCGTCCCAAATTTCTCTCTATTGTTATGTTGTACAACCTCTGTGAGGAGGCAAAATTTTTATGGCTACAAATCGCCGCGTTTCCCGCGTTGCTGAATTAATCAAACGGGAAGTTAGCCAGATGTTACTCAACGGTATCAAAGATGACCGTGTGGGTACAGGAATGGTAAGTGTTACAGATGTTGATGTCTCTGGGGATCTACAACATGCCAAAATTTACGTCAGTATTTATGGCACCGAAGAAGCCAAGGCAGAAACAATGGCTGGCTTGAGGTCGGCTACAGGTTTTGTGCGCAGCGAACTTGGGGCGCGGGTAAGACTACGCCGCACCCCAGAAGTAATTTTTATTGAAGACCGTTCTTTAGAACGCGGGACAAAAGTTTTAACGCTATTGAATCAACTCAAGACTGAACATGAACTTGCATCCGCAAATATGTCAGGAGAGGATGACAATGCTGACGACGAGGATGATGAATTCGCGTAATCAGTCATTTAAACAACAAAGTAACTTTTGGAACAATTAACTGCTGAAAATTCGCTCATCAGTTTACAGACGTAACTAGAAAACGTCTGTTTTAATGTGACTATGGATAGGGGATAGGGACTAGGGACAAGGAGGACAAGGAGGACAAGGAGGACAAGGGGGACAAGGAGGAAGAATAACCAATGCCCAATGCCCATCTTTAAGAAATAATTAACAGATGAAAGGCTGTATGATTTCCTGGTGTACTTTAACCTAATACTTTGCAACAGTTTATACTCTAATTTCTGCAAGAGATTACTGCATACTAAGGACTCGGTATGAGATATTTTCATGCTTTATTATGGGTTTTTTCTATGATTGACTAGCTTGGAAATAGCGTTGACGGTTGACTGTTGACGGTTGACTGTTCAGAGAGATTTTCATAACCTCGTTGTGTGATTGATCGCATGACTGTCTAGCTTGAACATAGGAATTAGGAACATAAGGGAATAGCAATTATTACTTTTGCCTCATCCCCAATACCTCATACCTATTTGCATATATGGTGATGAAATTATTTCGGCTGCACTACATAGCAGGTAATGTTGACTACCCTGTTATGCTTATATGAAGCATATTTAGCCACAATGTCAGAATATGTTGACTTTCTTTACATTTCTTAAGATAATTTGAGGGTGTGTAGCGTCAAAATGAAATAAGTTCCGTATAGCAAACTACAAAACCTTAGCTACGAGTCTATTGTTGTCATGTTTGTTCCATCTAAATATCGGGAACACTATCTACGTGTAATTTGTGAGTAAAAATCATGAGTGTGAATACGGTGCCCTCTATCAGTTACTATTCTTTGGATGTAATTCAAGACGAAGCACGCCGACTAGTTGAGAAGGGAATGGTGAGCCGGCAACAGCCAATATATACACTCTGCCAATACATCCCTGCCAGAGAGTGGGTTTGCGTTGAATGTGAATTAGAAAAATGTGATTTTTTGTTACGCGATCGCATTGGCGATCTGATTGGTCGTGAAGAATGGGATAACGACTAATCAATTAGTAAATTTCTGATGTGGACTCAATTATTGATTTTGGATTGAGAGCCGAATTTGCGGGATAATCTCTGATTTTCACCATGATTACTCCAAATCCAGCATCTTTAATTCCCGTTCAAACAGAAGCATTAAAGTCTGATTTATACAAGCTTTTTTTAGTAGCGATCGCATCGGTAATCAATTCTCACTTAGTATTCTGATATATCCGATGTCGCCAGTATAGTATGTAGTTTCCCTAACCGGGGCAGTTTTTTATGCTAGACTGCTCCGGTAATTTTTCGCAAAAAGCCTTCCTAAGTATACAAACTTAGCCCACTTGCTCTAAGTATTGGTTAACGTCTTCTATAACGCGAGTGAGTTCTGCTTCTGTGGTTAAGCGAATATTTAAATCGCGGATGGTAAGCAATACTTTAGCAGCGAAGGGTGTCGGCCAAATATTCGGATTACAGAAAATTTCTAAAAATACTTCACCCGTGTAGCGATATTCTACGGGAGTCTGGGGGGTAACTTTTCCGCCCCCTGGAGTCGTTTTAGCGGCGACAGTTTTTAGCCGAGATACCAATTCTTCTAAAGCTGCTTTTAATTCCTGTGCTGCTTGGGGGGAAAAACTGAAGGAAACAGAACCTTCTACCAAGTTCAATGTTAGGGGTATGGAAGACATAAGCTATAAATTCAGCTTGATTAATAATTAATCATGGTACTGGAATTGGGGCATTGGGCATTGGGCATTGGGCATTGGGCATTGGGCATTGGGCATTGGGCATTGGGCATTGGGCATTGGGCATTGCAAGAAAGATGGGTAAGCTATTGTGCTTTTAAGTTGCACAATCCGTCATGAAGGCTGTTGAGTATTCACAGTCAACGGTTAACAGTCAACGGTTAACAGTCAACGGTTAACAGTCAACGGTTAACAGTCAACGGTTAACAGTCAACAGTTAACAGTCAACGGTGTTATGCAATTTAGACGCCCATTAGCTTATGTGATGTTTGTTTGATTGATCACATATGTATCTGAGTTAACAATATGGCATAGACAGAAAGGATGTCATGACAAAACATCCTTTATTGCTGCTGGATTATGCCTGATGCCTAAGTTAGGCTGCATCCAGTTAGCACCTGCATTCTGGATGTGTTGGGTGAAAAAATATAAACAAACTCAGTTTTTATACGGATTAACTATGTTTTGATGAGTATATGTGGAATGGAAACGATATGAAAGATTAGTTAGAGAGGTAGCGTGATGAAATATGTTTCTTGGAATACTCTGTCTCGAACTGCTATGAGTGGCTTTTATGGGCACGGAAGAGGTGCGGTTTACTTGTCTCACGATGGTAATGTACATTATTGCTGGGAAGGTCAGATATCTTTAGCAGTTTTGTTTTACGATCCTGAGACTGAGTTTGTTTTGGTAAAAGAGTGGCAGAATCCCGATAACCAAACTATTCATATTGCTACCGCGATCATGCCTTTAGCGTCAAATGTCGTTTTACAGTTTTAGAATATTTCTGTCCACTTTTACTAAATCTAGATTTTCTCTGTGCCGTCTGGAGCTTGACTAAATAGGCAAATACTTTCCTAAAGTTACTTATAATTAGTCACAATGAGCAACAGAAGAGCGTTTTCACTGTCTGATAACTTAGAATCAGTGCCGAAAACCAAGGCCAACTTCATATCTGGTTTCTAAACCGCAGTCGCGTTCATTACTAGCCAGCCTTTAAAAAGGTCGAAGGTGATACCAAGATTCTTTAAATAGGTGGAAAATAATTTTGAACAATGGCTAAAAGCTTCAGAAAAAAATTTGACAGACCGCAAAATAGGCTCGGCTAGAGCCGAATTTACGCCTGTGGACAAGAAGGAGCCGACTCCCTTGGTGGAAGCAGGAAGCAGACCCTCTAAAGAAAACTTTAGTTGAATGGTGAAGCTTAGATAAGTTTAGCCAAGTTTTGTATAGCAGAAGTTTTAGTAATTGATGTGGGGCTAAAAACTGTCTTTACAAGTTTTAATAGTCTTTGTCTAAAGTCCGAAGTTTTAATTCGTAATTCGTAATTCGTAATTCGTAATGACAATGTTGGCGAATTTGAGAGGATAAGAAAGTATAAGAAATGTAAATTTTTGTAACGCGATCGCTCTTTTTTATTGCGTCAGAGAACTAGAGAGCGATCGCCTGAGGTAAGTTAGATTTTCATGCTGGGAACATCTTCTTGATCGCCATGATATTCTAAATCGTTAGGCGCGCCACAAGCAGAAATCTCGCTCACATCGTTAGGTGCGCCACAAGCGGAAATTTCGCCGATATTGCCAGTAAAATTCACATCGGCTGATAATTCTGGATGTTGTTGTTTGCGTTTAGCGATTTCTTCAACCGTGAGAATTTTGGACTTATCAAAACCTAACTCGATTTCGGTATGTAGTCCTTTATATTTCACCCGTTTGAGGTTGTAGAAGCGTTTGTTGAGGGTAGTTTGAGCAAAAGCCTTTAAGCAGCCTAACAGATATTTGCGCTTGAAGGGATCTTTGACAAACCAATATTCAAGGGTTTTGCGCATATAAAACCGGGCGTAGTTCCGCAACACGCCTTTGAGAACTTCTTCCCGTTCCATTGCGGTGGGCTTCATGATGGGCGTGACAAAGTTATATTGAGAATAATCTCTAACTTCGACGCGATCGCCTAATTCCTGAAACAATTCTGAAAATGGCCAAGGTGTGAACATATTCCAGTTCACCATATCTGGTTCCCAATCCAGCGCCATTTTATAAGTTTGCTCAATTGTCTCCGGGGTTTCGTTCTCTAAACCCATAATAAATTGAGCTTCGGCAACCATCCCATTTTGTTTTAATAGTTGAATCGCCCGTTTATTCTGTTCGATTGTGGTTTCTTTACGGAACAAATTCAACTTTAATTGGGCGGCTGCTTCTGTACCTAAAGAAACGTGAACTAATCCAGCTTTGCGGTACAAGGGTAATTCTTTTTCATCGCGCAAAATATCTGTAACGCGGGTGTTAATTCCCCAATGTACGCCTAAATTGCGTTCGATTAATTCGTTACATAAGGCAATAAATTTGGGTTTGTTGATGGTGGGTTCTTCGTCAGCCAGAATGAAAAAGCCTACCTTATGCTTTTTCACCAAAATTTCGATTTCATCAACAAAGCGCTTGGGTGAACCGGAACGGTATTTACGCCAGAATTTCCACTGCGAACAAAAACGACAAGTAAATGGACATCCTCTCGCATAGTTGGGTACAGCTACGCGCACATTCAGAGGAGTGTAAATATATTTCTTCCAGTCTAAAAGATCCCAATCTGGGGTGAGGGTATCCAAGTCAGCAATGGGGGGATGGGCTGGTGTAGCCACGACTTTACCATCTTCCAGAAAGGCAATACCTAAAATATTACGGCGATCGCTCTCATCTGTACCATTTGCGATCGCGCGTAGTAAATTAACTGTAATCTCTTCACCTTCACCGCGAATAATATAATCTACCCAAGGTGCTTCATGCAGCACTTCATTATACATATAGGTAGGGTGAACCCCGCCCATAATTGTCTTCGCATTCGGGCAAACTTGTTTAACAATTTGTAGCGTGATTTGTGATTGATAAATCATCGGCGTAATCGCCGTTGCTAACACCACATCTGGTTGATGTTGAGCGATAATTCCTGCTAACACATCATCAGGAATATAGTCTGTCATCGCATCAACAAAACGGATATCGGTAAAGCCAGCTTGTTTTAAAGCTCCACCAACATAAGGAACCCAACTAGGTGGCCAATTTCCAGCAATTTCCGCACCACCTGAATGATAGTTGGGCTGAATCATCATGATACGCATAGTTTTTTTCCTGCTGCTTGAAAGAGGACGAAAGAAAGATGAAGGCAGAGGGCAGAGGGCAGGAGGCAGAAGGGATGTAATATTATAGAGTTTGGCTAATTTACTAAGTAAATTAAAGCCAATTTAATTCCTCTATTTGAGTAAAGAAAGGGCATATTTCTTCTGCCCTCTGCCCTCTTACTTCTGCCTTCTCTTAAATTGCTTTAGAAAAAGCTGCATTTTTTCGCTGTCTGGTATGAGCGTCAAAGATGGAGGCAATATTTCTAATTAGTAATCTGCCGCTCGGAGTTACCTCAATACCATTGGAAATCATCCGAATTAACCCATCAGCTTCTAGCAATCGCAACTCAGATAATTCTCTAGCAAAATATTCATTAAAATCCGTATCAAAAGCTATATGATATTTTTCTTCCACATCATCAATTGACAGACGAAACTGACACATCAATTCCATAATTACAGTCCGCCGCAGAATGTCGTCGCGGTTGAGACTGACACCTTTTTCAATTGGCATGTTGCCTGTATCAATTGCTTGATAATAGCTTTTTAGCTGCTTAATATTTTGAATGTAAACATCATGCAGCATACTAATAGATGTAATCCCAAAACCAAATAAATCAGATTCGGGTTTTGTGGTATATCCCTGGAAATTTCTATGCAGTTTACCTTCTTGTTGAGCGATGGTTAATTCATCATTGGGTTTAGCAAAGTGATCCATCCCAATAAACCAATAACCATTGTCAGTTAATTCTTCAATAGTCATCTTCAGAATATCTAATTTTTCTGAAGCTGGAGGTAATGCTGACTGGGGAATCTTTCTTTGTACAGGCTTCATCCAGGGGACATAAGCAAAGTTAAATACAGCTACTCTATCGGGATCGAGTTTGATAGTTTTGGCAATTGTATTTTTAAAAGTAGCTAGGCTTTGATAAGGTAAACCATAAATTAAATCCACATTCACACTTTCAAATCCTGCATCGCGAATCCAATCCATAACATCAAAGAGCATAGATTCTGGTTGGACGCGATTAATTGACTCTTGAACTTGGGGGTTAAAGTCTTGAATGCCAAAGCTAATTCGGTTAAAGCCTAAGCTTTTGAGGAAAAAGATATAATTTTTATCAACATATCTGGGATTAATTTCAATAGAGATTTCCGCATTGTCATCTAGGCGGAAGTTTTGATTAATATTGTTCCAGAGAAATTCTACCTGATGTTGATTTAAATAATTTGGCGTTCCTCCTCCCCAATGTAGTTGATGAACTTGGCGTTTGTCAGAAATTAAGTCAGAAAACTGGCGAATATTTCGCGCTACATAATTGAGATATGGATCGACGATTTCCTTGCGTTGGGTAATAATTGTATTGCAACCGCAAAAGTAGCAAGCAGTTTCACAAAAAGGAATATGAAAGTAGAGAGAAAGGGGCGTATTTTTATAATTACCAACTGCTATAGCTGTCCGTAAATCCAACTCGCCAAAATTCTCTTTTAACTCTGTTGCTGGTGGATAACTTGTATATCTAGGTAAAGCTTGGTCGTATTTTCTGAGTAACTCCGAGTTGAATTCTACTGTTTGCGTCGCCAATTTCATGATGCTAGTAACCTTAAATGATTTAATGTCAGTTGTCAGTTGTCAGTTGTCAGTTGTTATTGTTATTTATTATTTGTGCCCTCATCACCATATTTCCAGTCAGAGATAACTAGCAACTGGTTCGTATTGCAGAAAATTTATGTCATATTTTATGAGTGCAGTTATCTAATTTGTAGAGTCAAGATAGCCACACGAGAAAGATTTACAAAATTCAGGTAAAATCAAGGCGTTGCTGCGAATAAGTATGAATTAGGACTATTTGCTAGACGCAGAGCTAGTACAACACGGCGTAAATAAAGCTACTATTTCAAACAGTCACAAGCCTTAATATATTAACTTTTTGACTTTTGACTTTTGACTTTTGACTTTCGCGTAGCGGTACTAGAGAGAATAAGAGTTTGAAATATTTAATGCTTGCATTTCATACTCATATTCAGCAACGCCAAATCTGGAGTTTAACTAAATTGTAATTTTCATGGTTGCTGCTTATTCAGCCGCTACGAGTCTGACTGCATTATTACCAGGTGAACGTTCGGTGCTACCGGGTAAATCTTGACGGGTAATCAAATCAAAAACGTGATCCCCAATAGCAGCTTTGACATCTGCTTCTAATTCATGAACAACATTGCGATTGAGTTCAAATGCATAGTTAGCTTCGGCGATGATTTTCTCCGCTAAAGCATCATCTACAGGTAATGCATTCAAAGCATCGCGATATTGTCCTTTAAATGCTCTGATAGCTTCAACTGAAGGTAATTGCTCAAATTCATGAAGTCCAGTTCCTTCATTTGCTGGTAAATCTAGAGCAGAACGGATAATTTTTTTCAAACTTTGTCCGCCAGATAAATCTCCCATGTAGCGCACATAAGCATGAGCAACTAATAATGCAGGTTCGGTGTTAGCGACTTCATTAATTCGCTCTACATAAACTTTACCTGCTTCTAGTGCTGAAATTTGCTCGCGCCAGTTTTCACCGTAGTAAAAAACCAAGTCTTTCTCTAAATTGGCTTTACGGTTCAATATGGGAAAATAAATCAAACTGACTACAGGATGAGTACTATAACGCTGAAGCTGTTCTTCTAGGGCACTATAAACTAAATACAAGTTCGCAATGAGTTTCCGAAAGGGTTCTCTTTCTACAATCCCTTTGAGGAAACATTTCATAAACGCTGTATTTTCCGCCATTGTATGGGAATGTTTGGTTCCTTCCCGTAACTTGCTTGCTAGATCGGTACTCATAGTCAATTCCTAACTTCTCAATTACCTATATAACTTTATGGCTATATAGATAATTAAATAAACTAAACTTTTCAAAAATTAACCTGAGGTTGGTAAAACTTACCAAGAATCTCAGAATTGAACGGTAGTCAGGATTACGCCAGATTATTAGCAGATGAAAACTTATCCCTAGAGCGTTCTTACCTTTGCGATAAAACCTGTCTTGGCTGGCTTTGAGGATTTCAGCCGAGATTAGCTTTATAACTTGAACCGAGACAATGATTTGTGGAGAACACCGCGCTGTTGCTTTGACAAGCTTGGCGCTTCATTGATTTTCGGTGAGCATTGGCAATTTATCTTGCGAGGGCTTTACAGAGATTAACCTAATGTTAGATTGCTTAACAGAGAAAATGCATAACTGATTTTAGCATAGCTTAAATCTAGAGAATTTAGACCAGCTTTGTTGATTTCTATTCCAACTATACTATGGGCGATCGCCTGCCAATATAAAAATACCTGATGAGCCATCGCACTCACAATTAAGGGTGGGGTTTCCCCACCCCTACGAGGTATGTGATTTTTTTGAAATCTAAATAAAGTAAATATACGGCTTTAAAATTAAAAAATCATGCACAATAAGCATTGTGCATTGATATCCAGATATTTTAAATTAGAGAATAAGTATTATTTTTAGCTTCTTACTCTCGTCTGTCTGTATAATCTTCAGAAGACTTGGGGTCTAATTCCCAACGGCGATCGTCACGCTCTTCTAAGATATCGTTAGTGCGCAGAAATGAGCGATCGTCCATTTCTAGCCCAACGGCTGCTTCTAATTCTTCAGTCACATTTTGATCGGGAGTTGGCGCAGTACCACCCACAGCTTCATCACCAACTGCATCAGCATCTTCCCAATAAGCATCAACATCCCCACCAGTGAGTTCGGGACTAGTTTCTGTATACTCGCGCCGTTCTGCTTGCATAGAACGCCCACCGATATTGTATCCGGGTAGGTCTTTGACACCAGTGCCGTAGGATTCAGTAATGGCTTGGGGTAAATCTTCAGTGTTGATTTGTTGTTGATTATTGTCTGACATAATTCTCAAATTTAGGGCATCTTCACCATAACCTTTTCTGTAAAAAAGCTGGTCTAACTAGAGATGTATTACTTTAGAAAGAAAACAATCTATCCCCTGAGAACGACGATAATTTAGTATTTGAACAATAATCTGGTAAATATGAATTCATGGTCAAACCCCGTGTAGTTGAAATTATTAGTTATGGGCAATAAGTTAATAAACAAACTATTTTGCTTAACGATTTATTGTTCATAACTGATATTTTATTCAAGAAAATTAACAGTCTGTGCAATGAAGATTTTTTAAATATGATGATTGCTTTCAACTACCTAAATGCTAATTACAGCATTTATTGGGAAACCTCGGAGGTAGAAAGTGGAATACAGCGAGTTTATTACCCACGTACAAAGCCTAGCCCAATCAACCTCGCGCGCAGAAGCAGAACTTGCTACTCTGGCGACAATAGAAACAATTGCAGAACGAATTGGATCTGATGAAGCCAAAAAATTAGTTGCACATTTACCTGATGAACTACGTAACTATCTCAAAGCATGTGAGCAAGAGTCTGCTAAATACTTTAATCTCCAAGAGTTTATAGCTCGTACAAGTCAAAAAGAAAATATCGATCCAGTAACGGCGGTGAATCATGTGCGGGCTGTGTTTGCAATTTTGCAAAATGCAGTTCCACCAGAAATATTTACGGCTTTTCACAGCCATTTCTCTCACGATTACGAAGAAATGTTTACTATCGCACCTACGACATAGTAAATAATTCTTCGCTGAATGCGGGTAAGGATTATGCCGCCATTTTTTAGGAAATGAATTACCAAATTAGTTGACTATTTTAATTAGGAAAAATCAGATGGTACATCATAACAGTCATTCAGGTAAAAAGAAAGTTGCGATTCTCATCGAAAATAACGTTGAAGATGCAGAATTTACTGTACCTTATAACGGCTTAAAACAAGCGGGAATGGAGGTAGTAATCCTTGGTTCCCGGATGAATGAGAAATATAAGGGTAAGCAAGGTAAACTTAGCACTCAAGCTGATGCTACCACTACAGAAGCGATCGCAGCTGAATATGACGCAGTGATCATTCCTGGCGGTATGGCTCCCGATAAAATGCGCCGTAACCCAAATACAGTCAGGTTTGTACAAGAAGCTGTACAACAAGGAAAATTAGTAGCAGCTGTCTGTCACGGGCCGCAACTTTTGATTGAAGGCGATTTACTCAAAGGTAAACGCATCACTGGTTTTAGTGCAATTCGCAAAGATATTATCAATGCTGGTGCAAACTATATAGATGAAGCGCTAGTAGTTGATAGTAATTTGATTACTTCCCGCGAACCTGGGGATTTAGCAATCTTCACCACAGCTATCCTCAGCCGTTTGGGTTACGGTGGAAAAGACGCAGCTTTACCCAAAGAAACCGATACATCTGCTGAATGGTGGAAACTCGCTGATGCTTGGGGTGGCTCTACTAAAGGTGATATCGTTAAAGGTTTGAATACGGCTTTAGCTGGCGAACGTTATTCCTTAGAAGCATTAGAAAAATATCTCGAAAAAGAATCAAATACAGACGCCAGATCCATTTTTCAAGAACTAATTGCAACTAAACAGCACCATATCCAAAAACTGGAATCTTACCTTGATAGATTAGGTGAAAAACCTTCCTTAGCTGCAAATATTGCCGAACAATACGCCAAGGTAAAAACCAGCTTCACTGGTAGCGATGACGTATATCAAATACGCTCCGCTTTAGGCGATTTGCAAACAGGAATTGGCGATATTGGTAACTTGTGCGCCCAATTTACCGATCCTGTAGCTACAGCAATTTTCAAACAAATTCACCAAGATTTATTAAGCTGCGAACAGCGATTAGTCACCCTATATCGTCGCTTTGTCAACGCTGAAGTCAAACCGCCCAAACCTACCACAGGTGCGGCTACAGCGATGTAATTTGTTTGACAACCTTAGAAGAGGACACTTCCATGCTGGAATTTTCCCAAATAGGGAAGTGTCCGTAGCGCAAAGAACACAGAGAGAGAAGAAGAGAGTCTTTGCGCCTTCACTGGTCATTGTACTGTAATCGGGAGAAAAAAAAGTGACTGCGACACCAGGAGATAGAACAAACACCAATCAAGGTGAAGCCAGTGAAACTGAACGTTGGGCTTCTTTAATTGGTGGCGGCGCTATGGTGCTGATGGGTTTGAAACAAGGCTCGTTACGCGGCGCACTCACAGCTTTGGCTGGTGGGGGTCTGATATATCAAGGTGTTACCAAACAAAGCACGATTCAGCAAGCACAGGAAGCCGTAGGGATGAATAAACCTATCAAAGTTGAAAAGACGGTAACTATTAATAAGCCTGTAGAGGAACTGTACCGTTTTTGGCACAACTTTGAGAATCTACCGACATTTATGAAGCATCTCAAATCTGTGAAAGTTTACGACGCAAAACGTTCCCATTGGATTGCGAATGCACCCTTGGGTAACAGTGTGGAATGGGATGCAGACATTTTAGAAGACCGGGAAAATCAATTAATTTCTTGGGCTTCGGTGGAAGGTGCAGATGTAGATAATTCTGGTTTTGTCCGCTTTCAACCAGCACCCGGTAAAAGAGGTACAGAAGTCAAGGTAGTTCTAGAATATAACATTCCTGGCGGTCAGTTAAGTGCTGCCATTGCTAAACTTTTCGGTGAAGAACCAGAACAACAAATTGGCGATGATTTACGCCGCTTCAAAATGCTCATGGAAGCCGGAGAAATCGCCACCACAGAAGGTCAACCTACAGGACGCCAATAGTCGGGTTTGTCATTTGTCATTTGTCATTTGTCATTTGTAAGAGACACCAATGACCAATGACCAATGACTAATGACCATTGACAAATGACCATTGACTATGGACTAATAACTATGAAAGCAGTTTGCTGGCATGGAGCCAACGATGTCCGGGTAGAGACAGTTCCCGATCCGAAAATTCTTAACCCTCGCGACGCTATTATCAAAATTACTTCCACAGCTATTTGTGGTTCAGATTTACATATCTACGGTGGCTATATTCCCACAATGCAAAAAGGTGACATTATCGGTCACGAATTTATGGGAGAAGTGGTAGATGTAGGTAGGGGAGTTGATAATTTAAAAATAGGCGATCGCGTCGTAGTTCCTTCAACAATTGGTTGTGGTTATTGTAATTATTGCCAGCGTGATATGTGGTCGCTGTGCGATAATTCCAATCCCAAGGGTTGGATGGAAGAAAAATTATACGGCAATATTACCTCAGCAATTTACGGCTACTCCCATCTATTAGGTGGTTACGCAGGCGCACAAGCAGAATATGTGCGCGTACCTTTTGCGGATGTGGGTGTTGTCAAAGTTCCACCCGAATTACCGGACGAGATGTTGCTATTTATCTCCGACGCTATTCCCACCGGTTATATGGGAGCCGAATTTTGTGATATTCAACCAGGCGATACCGTAGCCGTATGGGGTTGCGGTGCTGTCGGACAGTTTGCCATGATTAGCGCCTATATGATGGGTGCAGAAAGAGTGATTGCGATCGATCGCTTTCCCGAACGTCTAGAAATGGCGAGAAAGTTTGCCAAAGCAGAAACAATCAACTACGAAGATGTTGATGCTGGCGAAGCGTTGAAAGAGATGACTGGTGGCCGTGGCCCCGATGCTTGCATTGATGCAGTAGGTTTAGAAGCGCATGGTGTTGGTTTAGAAGACTTCTACGATCAGACAAAACAAAAGCTGAAATTAGAAACCGACCGTCCCCATGTACTAAGACAAATGATGGTAGCTGCACGTAAAGGTGGCACTCTTTCCATTATGGGTGTTTACGGTGGATTCGTAGACAAAATGCCCTTTGGTGCTGCTATCAACAAGGCTTTAACCTTCAGAATGGGACAAATGCATGGACAGAAATATATGCATTTGTTACTCAACATGATTCTGGATGGAAAACTCGACCCCTCATTTGTTGTTACCCATAAATTACCGCTAGAACAAGCACCCTACGGTTACGAGATTTTTCAACAGAAAAAGGACAACTGCATCAAAGTTGTTCTCAAACCCTGATTTCAATTTTCATCTTACGGAGGATATCTATGGTACGTGTATTTTCTTGGTTACAAAAGGTAATTGTGCGCCGGATAATAGTAGTTTTAATGCTGAGTTTAGCATTTTTAGGAATGCAAAGTTTCGGCTACAGTAATGGAATGCTAGCTCAAGCCGACACCGTGAAAACACCAGAGGGTATTTATTATAAAGGTACTCCTGATAATGTTGGTAATAACAGCAGTGGCAAGAATCTGTTGGATAAAGCTATAGATACATTAAAGCCAAATTCTGGTGATAATGTTAGAGGTAATTTTAATAGCGATCGCGGTTATTATGGCGATACGAAATCTGGCTATGGCTCCAATAGCAGCAATAGTAATATTGGTGAAACAGTAAGAACCCCCGAAGGTATCTACTACAAAGGTACTCCTGACAATAGCCAAATTGAAAATAGCCGCAATAAACTCAGCAACGCTGCTGATAATATTCGCGAAAAGCTCAACTTAGATGAAGACACTCCTCGCGCGACAAAAGACTTTTTACATTCCGTAAAAAGCAAAGTAGGAGAAGTCATTAATTCTAGCTCTCGGAATAATTAGAGGTATTGTAGGGTGGGCAATGCCCACCTTAAAATCTTCAAAATATATTGTCAGCATTTTTCTGACTAATAAAACTGATACCAATTCTCTCTAAACTTGCACTTAAGTTAATAATTGACTCTTTTCTCTTGGCGCTCTTGGCGTCTTGGCGGTTCATTTTATATATAAAAATTGCACCGCCAAGAACGCCAAGACGCCAAGGAAGAAGAGAAGAAGAGAGTTTAGGGTAGCATCACAAATAATTGGTAGCAATTGCCGTAAATCAAAATATTAATTGTGCCAAAGCCGAAAAAAATTCAAGCCTAAGGATTAATAATTATGAAAGCAGTTTGTTGGCATGGAGCCAATGATGTACGGGTGGATACAGTTCCCGATCCCAAACTGATTAACCCCCGTGATGCAATTATCAAAATCACTTCTACAGCAATTTGTGGTTCTGATTTGCACCTTTACAATGGCTATATTCCCACAATGCAAAAAGGTGATATCCTTGGGCATGAATTTATGGGAGAAGTCGTTGAACTGGGTAGCAGTGTTAAACATGTAAAAATAGGCGATCGCGTCGTCGTTCCCTTCACTATTTCTTGTGGTTCTTGCTTCTTCTGTCAGCGTGATTTGTGGTCTTTGTGCGATAACTCTAACCCCAATGGTTGGTTAGCAGAAAAGCAAATGGGCTACTCTCCATCAGGTCTATTTGGCTACTCTCATTTATTGGGCGGTTACGCTGGCGGTCAAGCAGAATACGCCAGAGTGCCTTTTGCCGATGTTGGCTTGTTCAAAATACCTGATGGTTTAACGGATGAGCAAGTACTATTTTTGACTGATATTTTCCCCACAGGCTACATGGCGGCGGAAAACTGCAACATCAAACCCGGTGATATTGTTGCTGTCTGGGGTTGTGGCCCTGTCGGACAATTCGCCATCCGAAGCGCCTATATGTTGGGTGCAGAAAGAGTTATCGCCATCGACCGCATCCCCGAACGTTTGCAAATGGCTAAAGAGTACGGTAAAGCCGAAATTCTCAACTACGAAGAATTAGATGTCGGTGAGGCACTTAAAGAAATGACCGGCGGTCGGGGCCCCGACTCCTGTATTGATGCGGTAGGGATGGAAGCACATGGTACAGACGCAATGGCGGTGTACGACAAGGTGAAGCAAGCTGTCCGTCTAGAAACAGACCGACCCACAGCTTTAAGACAAGCAATAGTCGCTTGTGGTAAAGGCGGTCACCTCTCTATCCCCGGAGTTTACGGCGGCTTTTTAGACAAAATACCGATGGGTGCGGCGATGAATAAGGGTCTAACTTTCAAAATGGGACAGACTCACGTTCATAGATACGTAAAACCCTTATTAGAACATATCCAAAACGGTGATATCGATCCCTCGTTTATCATCACCCACAGCCTACCTCTAGAACAAGCGCCTCACGGCTACGAAATTTTTAAACACAAAAAAGATAACTGTATCAAAGTTGTACTAAAACCATGAGTGACACTAGCGTTAAAAAAGTAGACTCTACCCATTCTCCTAAAGGTAAACTCGGTCAGAAATATCTTGCATCTGGTAAGACTCTCGCCATGCGTCTTTGGGAAAATGAACAACCAAGCGAAGATAAACCGCCAACTTCCCGCGATTATGAAACAGTCGGCTATGTAATTAACGGTCGCGCTGAGTTACATCTTGAAGGACAAACAATTTTGTTAGAACCAGGGGATTCTTGGGTGGTTCCTAAAGGTGCAAACCACACATATAAAATTCTCGAATCCTTTACCGCCGTTGAAGCGACGAGTCCGCCTGCGCAAGTGCATGGAAGAGATGAAAATTAAAGTTTAACTGTTCTACCTGTTTCTACTTCTTATAAAGGCAAATCAACACAGAAGTACACCGATAAATTGACTATATTTATCGGTATTTTTTTGTTTGTATCTATGGTTCTAAATATCATGATTTTTTGTAATGTGTTTATCTGGCTGGGGGCTGATGGATACATTAGTTTTAAACCACATCTATTTTTAGAACCATAGTTTTAAAAGTAGTGGGAGCATCTTGCTCCCTGGTGGTAGTAGCGGGCAAGACTTCGGCGTGAGCGCTCAGTCGAACGCTGCCCGCACTACTCCTGGTTTCAAAATGGACGAGGTTTAATTAGTTTCCTAGAGGGGTAAAGCAAGACAGAAATTACATTGTCTGCACAAGGGTACATCGCGTCTCTGTATAATGCCCAATGCCCCATGCCCTAATTAAATAAATCCACATCAGCACGCAGGATATTCGGTATAATTGGGCGATTCAGCCAATGCCCATCTGATTGTTGGATAGTAGTTAAAAAGCTGGAACGCACATATTTATACCTAGCAATTACAGTATCTTCAGGTTCCACTTTGATGTATAAACCTTCCATTAAAGAACTTTGATCGGTTTGTTTCAAGGAACGTTGCACATCAAGTCCTTGTGCTTGGCAAGTTTCGCGGAAGTTTTGCAAATATGCGCTGGTTTGATAATGGGAATTACCTACCAAAGTAATTATTTGCTGGTAAGATTGCACCTTTCCAGTAAAGAGAATGGGTACGGAAACTAAAGGTAATCCACTGAGTAATTGCTGACGGCTTTTAGTGCTGAGAAATACTTGCTGCTGTAAATCCAGCACATCGTATTCTAAAAAGTAATGGGGTAAGGCATCATAAAATACTGTGTGCTTGGCGTATAGCCATTCACCATAGAGAATATAACGACTTCCCAATACTTGCCAAAATGCACTGGCGTGAGTATGTGCCCATTGTTTAAATAAGTTAAAGTGCTTTTCGCGCAATCCACCTGTTAAATAATGTCCGCGACTTTGCAGGCGGATTTGTCCGTTAGGTGTAAAGCTAATTGCTGTATTGGCACCATCAACTTTTTCTTCAATGACTACATACTGTTCCTTGAGGGCATCAAAGGGGATACAATCGAGGTCTTCATCCCCAGGCTGCGATCGCGAACCTTGGATATGAGGGGTACGCGGATATTTATAAATTTGTTCCATGACTTTTCTACCTTGGTGACGGAAATAAGGCAGATTTATTCTGAGGAATTCCCTTCTACCTTCTGCAATAACTGCAATCAAATAAATTTGTGACGAATCGCAAAGAATCAGCAAGTTTTTTAAATACTTGATGTCATTATTTTTCTGATGTAAATAAATTTGTAGTCAGGACTTCAGCCCTTGATTTAGCAGTAATACAATGCTAATTATTAACACACCAAAACTAATGACACCAATCATAGATACTTGATATATCAGGGACTTCCAAGTAAAAATATTCTCTTGGTATTGTTCACAGTCAACAGTCAACAGTCAACAGTCAACAGTCAACAGTCAACAACATCAAGCGAAATAATTTATTTTTTGGAGTTCCCTAAGACTTGCTACCATTCGCCATTAAATTAAATTTTGATTGAGATGAGGGGCTACATATGCCTTTACCGTAGTTTTCCAATGGTAGTATTTTTCTAATAATTATACTTCACCGGCTTGGGCAATGTTTCCGGAAACTGGATCGGACTAACTCAACAGTTAAGTTGAAATCTATTTCGCAAATTCTTAAGCTGTAACACATCAGCATAAATGGTGCGTTAAGCTGATGCTAAAGACTTAAGATTTATCTATCAATCTGTTCTCGCAATTTAGGACTGAAGATGACTGAAGTAACTGCTCCTCCTCTCAATAGCCGCATTCAAGAACGCCTACCAACTATACATTATCAGGTGGCAATGCCTCATCCAGAAACTCATCTGTTTGAGGTAACTTTGCAGCTTGTAGACTACCCGACGGCGATTGTTGATTTAAAATTTCCGGTTTGGACACCAGGCTCTTACTTAGTACGAGAATACGCTAAAAATATCCAAGATTTTACTGCTTTTGCTGATGGTAAACCATTACATTGGTGGAAAAAAAGTAAAAATCATTGGCAGGTAGAAAAAGGCAATGTTTCCCAAATAACAATTAGTTACCGTGTATTTGCGAATGATTTATCAGTAAGGACAAATCATTTAGATATCTCACATGGTTATTTTAACGGTGCAGCATTGTTTTTTAGATTACCAGGTTGGGAACAGCAACCCATTCGCGTAACTATTGTACCTCCCCATCCCCAATGGCAAGTAACTACAGGTTTACCAGCAGATAAGCAAGGAGAGAATACTTTTTACGCTGCTGATTTTGATACCTTAGTTGATAGTCCCTTTGAAATTGGTAGCCACAATTTATATCAGTTTGATGTGTTGGGGAAACGCCATGAATTAGCGATTTGGGGACAGGGAAATATTCACCCCCAAAGTGCGATCGCGGATATCCAAAAAATTATCGAAGTAGAAGCACAAATGTTTGGCGGGTTACCCTATGACAGATATGTGTTTCTGCTGCATTTATTCCATCAAGCTTATGGTGGTTTAGAGCATAAAAATAGCTGCTCTTTAATTTATCAAAGATTTGGCTTTCGCAGTCAAGATAAATACGAGCGCTTTATGCAATTAGTCGCTCATGAATTCTTTCACTTATGGAATGTGAAGCGCATTCGTCCTCAAGCTTTAGAGGTGTTTGATTACGACCAAGAAAACTATACTCCGTCTTTGTGGTTCTGTGAAGGTACTACCAGTCATTATGATTTACTCATTCCTTTATGGGCAGGAATTTATGATAGTAAATCATATTTAAATCACCTGAGTAAGGAAATCAGCCGCTTTCTAACAACACCAGGGCGAAAAGTACAGCCATTAGCTGAGTCGAGTTTTGATGCTTGGATTAAACTTTATCGCCCAGATGCTAATAGTGCCAATTCGCAAATTTCTTATTATTTGAAAGGGGCGATGGTTTCGTTGCTACTAGATTTATTAATTCGTGCTAAACATCGCAATCAACGTTCTTTAAATGATGTGATGCGGCAAATGTGGCAGCAATTTGGTAAAGCCGAAATTGGTTTTACTCCTGAACAATTGCAAGCTGTAATTGAATCGGTAGCGGGAATGAATTTAAGTGATTTCTTTCAACGTTATCTTCACGGTACAGAAGAGTTACCTTTTAATGAATATTTAGCACCTTTTGGCTTACAATTGCTGGGTGATGCTGATGAAGAACCTTTCTTAGGTATAAAGGTAGCAACTGAAAATGGACGGGAGACGATCAAGTTTGTAGAAACTGCTTCGCCTGCACAAAAAGCCGGAATCGATCCAGGTGATGAGTTACTGGCTATAAATGGAATTAAGGTGACAGCAAATAATTTAAGCGATCGCCTCAAAGATTTCCAGCCTAAAGATATCATTCAAGTCACAGTTTTCCATCAAGACTTACTCCGTTCTGTTCATGTCACTTTAGCTGAACCACGGGCGACACGCTATCAAGTAATTTTAGTCAGTAATCCCGATTCAGTTCAGCAAGAAAACTTAGCTGGTTGGTTGGGTACAACACATTAGTACTCGTTGCGTCACCATCAATTCTCATTAGTGGGTTTAGCATTGCTAAACCCCTCTAGTAATATTTACTATCCTATCAAAAGTCCAGTTTAGAGTTCTGCAATTTTGTCACAGCAATCGGGAACTCTAAGATTAAGTTGACTTTTGAAGGTTTTTATGACTTTCCAAAATAAAGGTTCAAATGTATCACCCGTATTTAATAAGACTCTTACCTTACCCGGAACAAAGTGGTTCTTGCAGATTTTCAATAGGTTGAGTATTGGTAACAAAATTAAATTTGGCTATGCGATCGCGCTTGGGGTGGGAATTTTTGGCACTACAATAGGCTTAATATTAGGCGATCGCTATCAGCAACAGGCGTTTAAACAGGAGGAAAATGCCTTTAAAGAAATTAATATGCTCCAGCGTTTGCAAGCAAGTATCCTGCAAACTCGCACCCATCAACAACAACTCATTCCCTTGGTAGCGAATCCAGAACTGTATCAGGAAGAATATAGTCATATTACTGATAAGCATACGCCGGAGATTCAGCAAGTTTGGTCAGAACTGCAAACTTATATCAAAACGGCTGATTATCAGAAAGAAAAGCATACCGATAATATTCCTCAGCTACTACAAACTTATCATGGTGTCCCACAAGCTTATCTTCAGGAACTAGCAATAATCCTTAAAGAACTGGATTTATCGCCATTAACAGCAGAAAAAATCGCCACAGCACAACAAAAATTATTAAAGTTTACTAATAGTGAATTAACCCTGACATTTGATGGAATATCCGATAATTTGGTAGAAGTTATTAATGCTGGTTATGAAGACTTAAAAATAGCCACAAATCAATTTCAATTAGCCGAGCAAATCCGCATTAAAATTATAGTTAGTAGTATCTTGCTATCAGCTGCGATCGCCACTTTGTTAGCCCTATTAACTAGTCACACTATTACTCGCCCTGTGCAAGCACTCACCAGTATAGCCCAGCGAGTGACCCAAGAATCTAACTTTGATTTGCAAACGCCTGTCACCACCACAGATGAAATTGGTATTTTGGGGGATGCTTTTAACCAAGTTTTACAACGAGTCAAAAGCCTTTTAGAAGAACAAAAAATGGCGGCTTTGCGTCAGCAACAATTACAAGAAACTCAATTAATTCAAAGTGAGAAAATGTCTAGCTTAGGCAGAATGTTAGCTGGCGTTGCTCACGAAATTAATAATCCGGTGAATTTTATTTATGGTAATTTAACACCTGCGATTGAGCATGTAGAAGATTTATTATAATTGCTGCGAATTTATCAAGAAGAAGTAGCAAATACACCAGTAGCAGTTGCAGATTATGCGACTGAAATTGATGCGGAATTTGTCACTGAAGATTTACCAAAACTGTTACATTCAATGAAATTTGGTGCCGATCGCGTGCGTCAAATTGTCTTGAGTTTAAAGAATTTCTCCCGTTTGGAAGAAGCCGAAGCCCATGCGGTAAATTTACATGAATGTATTGATAGTACATTACTAATTCTCAATAATCGCATCAAAAAAGGTATTACAGTTGAGCGTAACTACGGCGATATTCCTAACATTGAAGGTTTTGCTGGTTCACTGTATCAAGTGTTTATGAATATTATTAATAATGCTTTAGATGCATTGGAAGGAAAGGATAACACTCAAGAAGCAGCCAAAATTGCGATCGCAACTGAACGTCAAGACAATAACTGGGTAGTGGTGCGGATTGCTGATAACGGTTCCGGGATTCCTGTGGAAAATCAAGCCAAAATCTTTGAAACCTTCTTCACCACCAAACCTAGAGGAATTGGTACAGGAATGGGACTTTCTATTAGTTATCAAATTGTAGTTGAAAAACACCAAGGACAACTAACCTGTAAATCTGAAGTGGGTAAGGGTACAGAATTTATGATTTCTCTGCCTATTCAGTTACCATCAGACGTAGACAGTCATAATTTATACCCTAGTTGCCTTGTCAGTGAAAAAACCAGTATTTAGCCTACTGGCATGGCAAGCTGAAAATGTTGCAATATAATTTTCTTGTGGGGTGGACATCTTGTCCGCCCAGGACGGGCGAGACGCCCATCCCACAAGAGTTTTATTAATGCACTATTTTAGCCTTGTCGCGCCACTAGGTATTTGTTCTGAGTTTGCTGTTCAAAGCTGATATTTATTGATATCGACCTGATTATTTTTATCAGACATCATATTTTGATCTCAAAAGAACAGAGAACTGTCCTAACAATTGTGGTTACTGCTATAAAAGCAAAATATACCTCAGAGTCGTATTGAGGTACTTCAAAGTCGTATTGAGGTACTTCAAACTCGTATTGAGGTACTTCAAACTCGTATTGAGGTACTTCAAACTCGTATTGAGGTACTTCAAACTCGTGTTGAGGTACTTCAAACTCGTATTGAGGTACTTCAAAGTCGTATTCAGGTACTTCAAACTCGTATTGAGGTACTTCAAACTCGTGTTGACTCGACTGCAAAATCTGTATACTGCCGCATTTTCGGCTCGTGGAATGCCAAAACAATATCTTTTCCCTAATCTGCTGTTACTTCTAATTTATTGCAGCATTGAAAACCCATCCCTAGAGCGTTAAGCTATTAAGGCTAAATCTTTAATATAGTTATTAGTATTTTTCACATCATCAGGTGTTATGACTAACCCCCTCCAAGACTACAACCCTAGCGGCGTAGGTGAAATCAACGGTAACCTTTTGGGTTTACCCGGCGATTACGAGTCTGCAAACCTGATTGTGTTTGGCGTACCTTGGGAAGTTACGGTTTCCTATGGTGCAGGTACAGCCAACGGCCCCCAGCAGATTTTAGACGCATCTACGCAACTAGATTTGTTTGATTTCGATCATCCTGATGCTTGGAAACAGGGAATTTTTATGATGGAAATTTCCCAAGATATTATCGAGAAAAATGAATATTATCGGACTTTAGCTGCCCAAATTATCGATCGCCTTGCCCAAGGGAAATCACTGACAGACGAGCCAGATTTAACACCCGTACTTACAGAAATTAATCAAGCTTCCCAGCAGGTGAATCAATGGCTATTTGAAAATTGCCAGAAAGCAATCAATGATGGTAAGCGAGTGGCGGTGATTGGTGGCGATCATAGTTCACCTTTAGGTTACTTTCAAGCCTTAGCAGCTAAGTATCAAAATTATGGCATTTTACACCTAGACGCCCACGCAGATTTACGTAACGCCTATGAAGGGTTTGAATTTTCCCATGCGTCGATAATGTTCAACGCCATGAAAATACCGCAAATTTCTAAGTTAGTGCAGGTAGGTTTGCGGGATATTTGCCATGATGAAGTGCAAATGATTAACGAATCAGGCGATCGCATTATCGCCTATTACGACCCAGCCATTAAACAAAAACTTTATTCGGGAATAACTTGGATTGATTTGTGCCAAGAAATTGTCAGCCATTTACCCGAATTCGTCCACATTAGCTTTGATGTTGATGGTTTAGATCCCAAACTCTGTCCGAGTACAGGTACTCCTGTTCCCGGTGGTTTGGAGTTAGAACAAGCCTTTTGTTTATTTCGGGAAGTAGTGAAAAGCGGTAGAAAAATCATTGGCTTTGATGTCTGCGAAGTTGGTGATGCTGAGTGGGATGGTAATGTTGGTGCGCGAATCGTCTATAAATTGGCGAATTTCCTAGATTTATCTTGGCATTGAAGAAGGCAGAGGGCAGACGGCAGACGGCAGTCCCGATGAAAAAATTTTCATCGCCATGCATGAAAGGGAGATGAGGGGGATAATTAATTTACTCTTAACTCATTACTCATTACTCATTACTCATTACTCATTACTCATTACTCAGCACTTTCAAGTCAGTCAATCACGGGAAAATCCCACAACCAAGCATGAAAGTATGATATTTTCCCAAATGGTACTCCAAAACGAGGTTGTGGTTCACTAGTGCAACATTAGCCT
>NZ_CAWPNJ010000024.1:0-130528 GCF_963889195.1 Calothrix sp. FACHB-168 | reverse complement strand
AATGAGTATCAAAGACTCATTCACGAGTATCAAAGACTGATTAATGAGTATCAAAGACTCATTCACGAGTATCAAAGACTGATTAATGAGTATCAAAGACTGGTTAACGAGTATTAAAGACTCATTCACGAGTATCAAAGACTGATTAATGAGCTTCCAAGCCTCATTAATGAGTATCAAAAACTGGTGGATAAGTCGTAGGGGCACGGCACCAGTAAAATTATTGTATGTACCAAAATATTTTTGATGCCGTGCCCCTACCGCGTGTCTATTTACCTGAAAATAGCTGTAACGCAAAATCGGCGATCGCACTTAACACAATTGAGAGATGTAGGTTGGGTTGAGGAACGAAACCCAACGCTAGTTCTCAACAAAAGTGCTAAACTCCTCACTACACAAACCAAAAGACTGTCAACTCCCAAATGACAAATGACAAATGACAAATGACCAATTATCTACAGTCCATTACCAATTAAAATAAATGGTGCCCAATAATATGGATGGGAATAATTCGTCAAATTTCTCCCCGGTTTTGTCGATGTACCTGGTACTGGTTCCACATTAATCGCACCCCTATCACCACTTGAACTTGCACTATTATTCCCCCGTAACAAACTCAATTGTGCTTCACGTAAAGCTTGGGCTTTTGTTGGTTGATTATCTTTGGCTAAATTTGCATAAAATTGCTGCATCAACAAACTAGTACTAGCATCATCTACCAACCATAAAGAAGCCATTACCGCCTTAGCGCGACGGTTGAGAAAATAAAAGCTGACACCAGGAATTTCAATTCCATCTTTTGCAGTTTCTCCTAGCGCAGTTTCACAAGCAGAAAGTACTACTAAATGCACATCGCTTAAATCTTCTAAATTATCAATTTGGGGAATTGGTAATTTTTCCCCAGTTCCTAATACCAAATAAGAATCATCTTGTCTTCCTGGAACAAACACACCATGAGTAGCAATATGCAAAATATTATGTCCCTTGAGATTATCTCGCAAAGTCCGATAATCAAATTCCTTATTCAGGTATTTTTTCCCTGGATAAATCCCATTTTTATCGCTGGGTGTTTGGCGGATAATGGTGTCTAATTCGGTGGGGACATTAGGTAAAGCATTAAACCCTGGTACGGCGTTAGATAAACCTAAGCCCAAAACTTTAGTATTTGCACTTCCCGCAGGTAGGCGCGATTCGGTATCTGTTAACCCCGCAGATAACACTGTAGAAATATTATAGTTTTCAATCAGATATTGTTGACCGTCAAATAAAGCACCTATAGGAATATAACGCGCAGCCCTATCTAAAGAAAATACCAGATTTTGAATTTTATTGGCTTTTAATTCTGGTTCTACAGGTTTAATTAACCAATCGTAAAGTTGTTTTCCTGTGGCTTTTAATTCTTGGATATTAGAATTAGGATTTTGTAACAATCTGCGGAATTTATTCACTGTCTCGCGAATTTTTGGTTCGCTGACAGGAACTTCGACACTTTTAACTACACCACCCTTAGATACCCACCAAATCCAAGTTTTATCCTCAACTACAAAGACATTAATTAAAACTGTACTTTCTTGCGATTCGACAATTTTCTTACCCACACTGCGTAAGTCTTGCGCATCTAAAGTACCTCTGTCTTTAGCAAGGCGATCGCGGACATTTTTCTCTAGATTTTGAATCCTCTGATTAAATTCGGAAATCAAAGCATCTCGTTCATCAGCTAATTTAGCTTTCTCTGGACAATTGGTTTTTTGACATTCATCAAACTTTTGCCCAAAAGCAATCAAACTGCCATAATTTTTAATAATCTTCGCTTCTGTGGGAGTTTGTGCAATTGGCTTAGGAGTAGTGCTAGGTTTGCGATTGGCAAATTCGCTTAATTCTTGTACCTTTAATAATTCTAACACTTGACCAGCTTCTACATTCCGCCCTTGGGACATCAATAAATTGGCATATTCCCGATAGATATCAGTAATGCTAGTTCTATCAGCATCTTGAATTGCTTGTAGCAGCGATGATTGTAA
This sequence comes from Calothrix sp. FACHB-168, assembly GCF_963889195.1. Taxonomy (NCBI): domain Bacteria; kingdom Bacillati; phylum Cyanobacteriota; class Cyanophyceae; order Nostocales; family Calotrichaceae; genus Calothrix; species Calothrix sp. FACHB-168. The sequence goes on along the minus strand of NZ_CAWPNJ010000024.1, from coordinate 128,507 downwards.
TTCTCGTGATAATCCGCGATTTTTTTCGCGTACCTTTTCGATATCGTTAATTGCTTTTTGATAATAAGTTATCGCCGTAGTTGGTTGATTTAATTCTCGATATGTGCGGGCTAAACCTGCATATAATACAGCCCGATTACCAGAATAATTTAGTTGATCGGCTAAAGCCGCAGCTTGATTATAAGTATCAATTGCTTGTTGATATTGTTTAGTCCGTCGATAAAATCCCCCTAGAAATACTAATATCTGTGATTCCGTTTTGACTTCTTTATTATCCCTAACTACTTGCAAGCTTTTTTGCAAGTAATCAATAGCTTTTTGATTATCATTCAAACCACCATGTCCTATACCTATAAACAGATTATTCAGCATTTCTAATTGCTGTTTATAGTAAGGAACCTTGATTTTTGGTATGAGATTTAAACCTTCTTGAGCAAAAGCAATAGTTTTTTGATAGTCGCTTTTCACAAAATTATTGATGCTCAAAAACAACAGAGATATTCCTTCAATTTCTGGGATATTTTTTAACTTTCGGGCTGTACTTAATGCTTCTTGTGCTAATTGATTAGATTTTTGATAATCTCCTAAATTTATATAAGTAACAGCTAATGTTAATAAAGGTTGAGCAATTGCCGAAGGCTCTTTACTTTTTTTAGCTATTTCTAAACTAGCAGAAGCAAACTCAATACTTTTTTGATACTCTTCCAAAGAGTCATAAATGTAAGCTATTCGATTTAAAGCTTCCGATTCGAGTTGCAGATTTTTCAATTGTTTGGCTATTTTTAAAGCTTGTTGCGCGAAAGCTAAACTTTTTTCATTTTCTGCATCAGATACAGCCAAGGAACTAGAAGCACTTGCCAGAGTGAGTAAAATATTAGCCTCCATTTCGGCATTTTTGAGTTCTCGCGCAATTGGTAATGCTTCTTGAGCAAAAGTCAAAGATTTTGCATATTCACCAGAAATATCATAAGCTTTACTCAATAAAAATGCACTAGTTAATTGAAAGTTTTTCTTAAAGTAATCCGGTGATTGTTTAGTCTTACCTTCCTGAGAAATCTCGGCCATAAATTTCCAGTCATCATCCTTCAGTTTTTGCGTAATTTCTCTAAATTGTTGTCCTAAAACAATAACCTTGGGATAATCTGCGATCGCTTCATAGGAGTTTAACAGTTCTCCCATGACTAAAACTTGAAAAATCGTCTGTAATAGCTCTGGTGACATCCCTTTAAAATTTTCACCGACTAAACTGACAAACAAGTCTAATTCGACTGGTTCTAGTTTAGTTTGCTGAAATATTTCTAATGCTTGTTGACCTGCGGTAATAGCTTGAGGATATTTTTTTTGCTGATTATTAGTTGATAGTTCACCGAATAACAGAAATCCCACAAAATATTTTGATAATCCGGGAAAGTCAGTAAATAATTGTTGTGTATATTCTTCAACTTTTTTACTATCACCCTTAGCTGTATAAGCTTCTATTAACTGGGGTAAAACTTTAAATTGTAACTCACGGCTTTTCATTTCTTGCGCAATCTGCAAACTCTGCTGTAAGAAACCCAATGCTTTATCGGGTTGCTTGATGGTGTTATGTACAGTACCTAAATTCAGCAGATTTTCCGCCTCTAAATTTCTGTTTTTAATTTCTCGCGCAATTACTAAACTCTGCTGATATAATGCAATAGCTTTAGGATGATTTTTCTTATTAACATAAACAGTTCCTAAATTCTTGAGAGTTTCCCCTTCTCCCCCACGGTTTTTAATTTGTTGATAAATTTTTAATGCTTGTTCTAAAGACTTGATTGCAGCATCAAACTGATTAGCCTTTAATTGAGTAATTCCTTGCTGTAATAATTTATCGGCTTGGGCTTGACGGTTTTGATGCGTTTGAGAAGTTGTATTTTGAGCTAAAGTATCCTGAGACACAAAGCGGTTACTTGCTGCTGATGCGACGGGACAAGTTAAAGAAAATATTAAAGTAAACAGAGTGAGGGACTGAAAATGGTATGACATAACATTCCTCAAATAGCAGTAATCAAATAGCTCAATCATCTATATCTCCCATACAGGGTGAACATATGCAAAACTTTCCACGTCCCAGAATCTAGTGATGATTCAAAGACTGTGATATCAGTGCTATAGGGAAATATTTGGGGATGTGAGGAATGTCAAATTTTGTCAAGCGGAGATTGGGTAGTAAAGGTAAGAGCGATGCCTACGGCGGGCTACGCCTACGCCACAGCAAAAAATTAAACCGCCAACCCTTAGGTTTACTATTGGTAGTATTGGCATGGAGTTTAGCAATGGGTTGGCTGTTATCTCTAGCTAGCAACGTCCAAGGCGCTACCCCTAACACAGAAATTGGCACCGTTGACGTAGTACCCGCACAATATCAGCTGGGTCAACAATTATATATAGAAAACTGCTCAACTTGTCACATCGCCTTACCACCAGCCGTATTACCTAGCCAAACCTGGAAAAATCTTTTAGAAGACTCCCAGCACTACGGCGCACAACTACAGCCTTTAATCGATCCGCCGCGCATTTTAATCTGGAGGTATCTGCAAACTTTCTCTCGTCCCCAACGCAAAGACGAAGAAACACCTTATCGCGTCAAAGATTCCCGTTATTTTAAAGCCTTACATCCCAAAATCAAATTACCCCAGCCAATACAAATTAGTAGCTGTGTCAGCTGTCACCCCAGCGCCACCGACTATAATTTCCGTCGCCTGAGTCCGGAAATGGAGAATTCGCCGTAAGGAAGGGAGACAAGGAAGACAATTGTAGAGACGCGATTAATCGCGTCTCTGCCCAATGCCCAATGCCCAATGCCCAATGCCCAATGCCCCATGCCCAATGAGTGTTAGGATCTGCAACAAAATCAGGTACATGGCAGATGAAAGCGATTGAAGTTACTGGAAAAATTGACGCTCAGGGAAACCTGATTTTAGATCAGCCAATTCAGGGAACAACTTACCCCCATCAAGTCAGGGTGATTGTACTAGTTCCAGAACCAGCAGAAACAGAAGAGTTAGATCCTGACGATACACCAGTTGAGGAAATTAAAGCCAGCTTGAGGAGAGCCTTACAACAAGCAAAAGCAGGACAACGCATACCACTATCGGAAATGTGGGAGGGAATTGATGCCGAATGAACATCCATCGGTCTTCATCGATTTAACTCCTGAATATAAACAAAACTTGCGAGACCTTTCTAAAAGATTTCGCAATATTCGCTCTGATGTTCAACCCATTATCGAAGAACTACAACAAGGAAATATTTTAGGCGACAGGATTAGCGGTTTAGGCGAGCAGTATGTTGTTTACAAGGTGAGAATCCGCAACAGCAATATTCAAAAAGGTAAAAGTGCGGGATACCGTCTCATTTATCAAGTTGAGTCACCTACAAGTATTTTGCTCTTAACAATTTATGCCAAATCTGACCGAGAAGATATTGACGCCAATGAAATTCGCTCTATTGTAGCTGATTTCTCTAGCGAGCAAAGCTAAGAAGACGGAAGGACACACAGATATAATCAATGCCCAATGCCCCAATGGGTAAAATCGCTACCTGAGCATGGTGGGCGTTCTCTGCCTCAGCAGGGGGTGGAATGATACTATTAATAGAGTTCAAATATAAGATATGAAAATAAAACCAATCATTTAGTAAACTGGTTGGCCAGCCTTTTTGCTGTTTGTGAGTTAATTCTCGTTTTATACCCATCAACAACCAACAGGGCTGGGTTGGGTTAAATTCTTATAATCTATGCCAAAACTTTAATTCCCATCCTCCTTTATTTAGTGCCATAACCTGCCATGCTAAAAAACTTGTTGGGCGATCCCAACGCTCGTAAACTTAAGAAATACCAACCTTACATTACGGAAATTAACCTCTTAGAGGAAGACATTAAAGCACTTTCCGATGATGAGTTGAAAGGGAAAACAGGCGAGTTTAGACAACGGCTTGCCAAAGGTGAAACCCTAGATGAGATTCTGCCGGAAGCTTTTGCAGTAGTTCGGGAAGCAGGAAGACGAGTCTTAGGCCTGCGGCACTTTGATGTTCAGATGTTAGGCGGTATTATTCTCCACACTGGGCAAATCGCGGAAATGAAAACCGGGGAAGGTAAAACCCTGGTGGCGACTTTGCCAAGTTATTTAAACGCCCTAACTGGCAAAGGTGTACATGTTATTACCGTAAACGATTACCTGGCACGTCGGGACGCGGAATGGATGGGTCAGGTGCATCGCTTTCTGGGATTGAGTGTAGGCTTGATTCAGGCGAACATGATACCCAGCGAACGCCAGAAAAACTATGAGTGTGATATTACCTATGTCACCAATAGTGAGGTAGGTTTTGATTACCTGCGGGATAACATGGCGACATCAATGGCAGATGTGGTACAACGCCCCTTTAATTACTGCGTCATCGACGAAGTTGACTCAATTTTAGTTGATGAGGCGCGGACACCACTGATTATTTCTGGTCAGGTAGAAAGACCTACAGAAAAATATTTGCAAGCAGCCGAAATCGCCTTTAGCCTCAAAAAAGATGAGCATTATGAAGTTGACGAAAAAGCGCGGAACGTGCTGTTGACTGATGAAGGCTTTGCGGAAGCAGAAAATTTGTTAGGCGTAACAGATTTATTCGATCCGGAAGATCCTTGGGCGCACTTTGTCTTTAACGCGATTAAAGCTAAAGAACTGTTCCTCAAGGATGTCAACTATATCGTCCGTAACGGCGAAGTAGTCATCGTTGATGAATTTACCGGACGGGTGCTTCCCGGAAGGCGTTGGAGTGATGGTTTACACCAAGCCATTGAAGCTAAAGAACATGTAGACATTCAGCCGGAAACCCAAACTCTGGCGACAATTACCTATCAAAACCTGTTCTTGCTTTATCCCAAACTGGGGGGAATGACGGGAACGGCGAAGACAGAAGAAGCCGAATTTGAAAAAATTTACAAGCTCGAAGTCACAATTATTCCCACCAACAGAATCAGAAAGCGCCAAGACTTGTCTGATATGGTATTTAAAACAGAACCAGGCAAATGGCAAGCGATCGCGCGGGAATGTGGCGAAATGCACCAACTCGGCAGACCTGTGTTAGTTGGTACTACCAGCGTGGAAAAATCTGAGTATCTCAGCCAACTGCTACGCCAAATGGAAATTCCCCATGAATTACTGAATGCACGCCCGGAAAACGTGGAACGGGAAGCGGAAATTGTCGCCCAAGCAGGACGCAGAGGTGCAGTAACTATCGCCACAAACATGGCTGGTAGAGGTACTGATATCATCCTGGGTGGTAACTCCGAATATATGGCGCGGCTGAAACTGCGGGAATATTTTATGCCCCGGATTGTCCAGCCAGAAGATGAAGACACCTTTGGCGTGCAAAGGGCTTCAGGGCTACCCACAGGAGGCGGTAGCGGACAAGGCTTTGTACCAGGGAAAAAAGTTAAGACTTGGAAAGCTTCGCCAGAAATTTTCCCCACCCAGTTATCGAAAGAAGCAGAACAGCAATTAAAAGAAGCTGTAGATTTGGCAGTGCGGGAATATGGCGATCGCAGTTTACCAGAATTAGAAGCCGAAGAAAAAGTTGCTGTCGCCGCCGAAAAAGCCCCCATTGACGACCCAGTAATTCAAAAATTGCGGGCGGCTTACAACCGAATTAAGGAAGAATACGAACAATTCACCCACCGCGAACATGACGAAGTGGTAGAATTAGGGGGATTGCACGTAATTGGTACAGAACGCCACGAATCCCGCCGGATTGACAACCAATTGCGCGGACGGGCGGGAAGACAAGGTGACCCTGGTTCCACCAGATTCTTCCTCAGTTTAGAAGATAACTTACTACGGATTTTTGGAGGCGATCGCGTTGCTGGTTTAATGAACGCCTTCAACGTCGAAGAAGATATGCCCATTGAATCGGGTATGTTAACCCGCAGTTTAGAAGGCGCACAGAAAAAAGTTGAAACCTACTACTACGACATCCGTAAACAGGTGTTTGAGTACGACGAGGTAATGAACAACCAACGCCGCGCCATCTACGCCGAACGCCGCCGGGTATTAGAAGGGCAAGATTTAAAAGAACAGGTAATTACCTACGCCGAAAAAACGATGGATGACATCGTTACTTACTACATCAACCCCGATTTGCCCTCAGAAGAGTGGGAATTGGATAAATTGGTAGAAAAAGTCAAAGAATTTGTCTATTTACTAGCTGACTTACAACCAAGTCAATTAGAAGATATGGCGATCGCGGAAATTAAAGCTTTTCTCCACGAACAGGTAAGAATTGCCTACGACATGAAAGAAGCGCAAATTGACCAAATTCAGCCAGGATTAATGCGCCAAGCTGAACGTTTCTTTATCTTGCAACGCATTGATACCCTGTGGCGCGAACACCTGCAACAAATGGATGCACTGCGCGAATCTGTAGGTTTGCGCGGTTACGGTCAAAAAGATCCGTTAATTGAGTACAAGAGCGAAGGTTATGAACTCTTCTTGGATATGATGGTCAACATCCGCCGAGATGTAGTTTACTCCTTGTTCATGTTCCAGCCCCAACCGCAGCCGATGGTGCAGACTTCCTCGGAGATGGTATAAAACTGCTGATTGTTACAGCTAGTTAAATAACCGAATATTACAGAAATAGCAGTCAAGAAGTCGGAAAAGTTAGACTTCTTGACTGATTTTTGTTTTAAGAAAGTACACAAATTCGCTCAATAGACTTCTTGCATAAATATTGTCGCTGTGCTGATTAGGAGTTTTAAAAGCTCACGCAGAGCCGCAGCGAAAAGTCTGAGCGCCGGCTTCCGGCGATCAGAACTTTTCAAGACAGAGACGCAGAGAAGAATGAGAAAATTAGGACTTTTGCAAGAGGTGTAATAATTAAAAACCATAACAAGATAAGTAATTGGCATTTACCCAACCTTCTAAACCATTAACGGCAAGGTTTGGCCCCTGCATAACACGAACGTAAACCCAAGGCCCGTTACCTCTTCTCAGGAATTGGATAGTATTGCCATTATTGAGACCAGCTCTTGATTTTCCATTAGGAGAAAAGCGCAAAGCTAACTGACCAGTTTGAATATTAGTTACATTGCAAAATACTTGTGGAGATTCTCTAACCTCGCTGATTTCACCACAAGATAAGTAATTTGAATTTACCCAACCTTCCAAACCATTCACGCCATTATTCGGCCCATTAATCACGCGGACATAAGCCCAAGGAAAACTACCACTTTTGAGAAATGCCACAGTATTACCATTATTGAGACCAGCTCTTGAGTTTCCATTAGGAGAAAAGCGCAAAGCTAGCTGACCGGATTGAATATTTACTACACTACAAGTTTGTTGTTGCGCTAAGAGAATCCTTGGTTGCTGGGTATTATTGGAATTCACAAACTTTGAGTTATTTGCAAACACAGCAGAGGAAAAATTTAAACCAACTAAAGACAAGGAAACAAGGGGAATGGCAAAAACAGACTTATAGAAGTTGTTCATGTTGATGATTATCTTTGATAACTGTTGAAAATCGCTGGCGCTCAATAGCGAATCATTTTTAGCTTGAATGGTGGTAATAAGAAATCACCACACACAAAAGTATTTTGTTTTAGTTATTATCTAGAACCTGCTTGAATAGCTGAGTTAGCCATTCGCATCATCTGTACCAGCATTTCTTTGCTGGTTGGTGCAGAAAGTTTATATCGAATTAGATATGACACACCATTTTGTTTCCATGTCAATGATGTATCTCCACATCTATCGCAAGTTCTTTCTAAATAATAGCCTTGAACACCATTGGCTAAAGTTATGGGATTACCATCTTCACCGTAATCTTCCATTGATGCCATGAAAGTACCTAAAAAACAGGCACTATCAGAACAGTTGGGTGAATATCCAATCTCCACGTAATAGGAAGAATCTTCACCTCCTCCTTGAGCATAGAGTTCTTGTGAATCAGCAGGAAGTTCACTAGGAAGTAAAATTGGTAATGAAGTTGTCTGACGCAATTGCTGTAAAACCTCCTGTAACAGAGGAACTACTGGCTTTTGTTCTTGAGCGATCGCTCTTGGCGTTACCATAACTAGAGGTATTACTACAGGCATGAGAGTACAGCCAATCAGAGCCAGATTAGTTAATTGTGTATTTAGCTTCATAGATTACTTGGATAGCAATTGCTGTTTATGGCAACGGAAGTTTTTGTTTATATTTAAGTCGGTACTTTGTGTTTAAGACACTGAAGATATCACAAATGTATTTCTTCTGGCGATAAAGTATCAACTGTAACTTTACTGATATCAAACATCCGAGATTACCATGATGATTTTCAGACATAATGACTGATTAGCAAGTACTGAAATCTTATTAATTTTAGAAATAAACCACATCTACTTTGAGAACCATAGTTTTAAAAGTAGTGGGAGCATCTTGCTCCCTGGGCTTCTTAGCGGGCAAGACTTCGGCGTGAGCGCTCAGTCGAACGCTGCCCGCACTACTCCTGGTTTCAAAATGGACGAGGTTTATGTGTATTATTAATTACTTGATAAACCTTGTATATTGTTGTAAATTTTTTCGTTACTATATGACATAAATCACTAAATATAATTACCGAAATTACAGCAGTTTTCACCTATTTGAACCACATCTGTCGTAGGGGCACGGCATCCACAATCTTCTCATATATACAATAATTTTACTGGTGCCGTGCCCCTACAGTGTGGTCTATTTACAGGAAGATGCTGTAAACAATGAAAAAGGCACAACATTGTTGTGCCTTAACTATCCTCTGCAACTCCAAAAAATAAAATCAACTGTACAGATCCCAGAATTAACTAGGACGCTGCTCAGTTAACACCTGATATGCATAATTGAAATCATCAGTAGTAATACGGATATCTGTAGGTGTTGTTTGTCCTTGAGAACGGAAACGGCGAATCGCTTCAACAGCCGCTTGATTGCACAGCAATGTTAAGTCTGCACCATTCCAACCTTTGGTCATCTCTGCCCAATATTCCAAATCCACATCTTGTAGAGGTCGTCCTTGGCTATGAACCTTTAAGATTGACAGACGGCTACCTAAATCTGGTAAATCTACCTTCATCTGTAAATCTAAGCGTCCAGCGCGTAATAAAGCCGGATCTAGAGTATCAGGTCGATTTGTTGCCCCAATCACTAAGATAGTGGTTCCTACTTGTAAGCCATCTAATTCTGTGAGTAATTGACCAACTACGCGATCGCTTACTCCCGAATCTCCATTATAACTGCCTCTAGCGGGAGCCAAGGTATCAATTTCATCAATAAATACTACACAGGGGTCGGCTTGTCTGGCTTTCGCAAACAATTCTCGCACAGCTTGTTCGCTAGCTCCTACCCAACGGCTGAGTAATTCCGGCCCGTTGACACCAATAAAATTTGCCCTAGCTTGAGAAGCTACAGCTTTAGCTAACAAAGTCTTGCCAGTTCCCGGAGGCCCCCACAGTAAAATTCCTTTCGGTGCTAAAGCTTTGGTTTGCAAATACAATTCTGGATACAGTAACGCCCCTTCTACCGATTCACGCAGCGTTTGCTTAATTGTCTCCAAACCACCAATATCTTCCCAAGCCACATGGGGAACTTCAACTTCCACACTCCGCAATACCGCCGGCTTGATTTCTTTCAGGGCTTGCAAAAAGTCAGACTGACACACCGTCATATTGTCTGGAATTTTTTCGTCAATCGAAGGTACGTGACGGCGCAATGCTGTATAAGCAGCTTTTTGACATACAGCCTTCAAATCAGCCCCGACAAAGCCCACAGCCCGTTCAGCAATGAAATCCAGGTCAACCGTATTATCTAAAGGCATAGCACGGGTGAGAATTTGCAGAATTTCCTTGCGTCCGTTGCAGTCAGGGATGCGAAACTGAACTTCTCTATCAAATCGACCCGGACGGCGCAAAGCCGGGTCAAGATGGTCGGGGCGATTGGTCGCTGCTAAAACAATCACACCTTGGCTTTGAGAAAAACCATCCATCAAGCTTAATAACTGCGCCACTAGGCGTTTTTCTACTTCCCCTTCTACCGCACTCCGGTCGGGAGCCAAACTATCAATTTCATCAATAAAGATAATACAGGGAGCATTTTTCGCGGCCTTTTCAAAAATACCTCGCAGTCGTTGTTCTGCTTCACCGTAATATTTACTGATGACTTCTGGCCCGACGAGGGCGATATAGTTCACCCCCAATTCTTCTGCTAAAGCGCGGGCGGTGAGAGTTTTACCAGTTCCTGGAGGCCCCACCAACAATACCCCCCGCGTGGGTTCTAGACCTAGTTTTGCCAAGAGGTCGGGACGTTTTAAGGGGATAGCAATCAGTTCTTTGAGTTCCTTAAGAACTTCACCTAATCCACCCACATCTTTAAGACTATGATCGGAAGGTGCATCAGGTGGCACAATCGGGTCAGATGGGGCGCTGCTACCACCGCCACCGCCACCACCTCCAGAATTAGCCGACGGTTGAGTGCGGAAGCGGCTAGTACCTACATCATTAGCCATATTATTCGGACGGGGCACATTCCCATATCGGGGAATACTGCTCATCGGACGAGAATTTATTTGCACATCCGTCTTAATCTCGCCCTTTTCGACCTTTTCTTCCAGAGTTTTGACTAACTCTAATAACTGTTCAAAACCCTTAAACAACTCACTCATAAAATACCTCGATAGTTGACTCCCAAATCCCGCGATTTCTTTGGCGAAATTTAGCTGTTATTTGCAATTAATTCCTCGAATTCAAATAACAGATGGGCTGCACATTGAATTCTCGCCAGTGGCTCTACAGAACGGGGTAAGCGTGGTAAGCGAATAATCGTTTGTTTGGGAAATAAGCTTCCCTCTACTTCCGCTTCTGGACTGTAGCGATTCTGTACCACATAACTTTGATTAACTCCCATCTTTGCCAAGGATTCTGTTAATCTTATGTGTTCGGCAATAATTGCTGCTTCTGCTTGAATTACACCAATAAATTGAGTTTCCTGGGGATTTTTTAATTTTTTTTGCGCCTGGACAACTTGTTGACGTAAACCCCGCAATCGCCCAATGACATCGACATGACCCAAAACATTTTGATATTTCATCCACAGCTTAAATATCCATGTTAACCAATCTCCTAAAGCTGATGGCATTTCCAAAAAGCGTAGCAGATGGCCTGTAGGTGCTGTATCTAAAATAATCAAGTCTTCTTGGTTGCTGCTTAATAAATCCATCACCGTAACTAGAGATAATATCTCATCAATTCCCGGTAAAGCTTGCGACATAATCTGTCGCCAAGCTTCTGGTAAATAAGCAACATTTACTGTCGAATCTGTTTGGGTTCCTTCTCCACTAATCATATCTGCTAATTCCCACAGATAATCAGCGCGAAATTGGTCTAAAACCTTAGTTTCATCAACTTCTTGCGCGCTCAAATTAGGAGTTAACATTATCGGCTCATGTCCTAAGGTTTGCCCAAAAGCATCGCCTAAAGAATGAGCCGGATCTATGGAAATGACGCGAATATTTTTTTGGGGATAATGTTGCGCACAAGCCCAAGCAACTGCTGCTGCTACTGTTGTTTTACCTACACCTCCTTTACCACCAACAATAATGAGTTGACATCCTTCCGCCAAAAAATCGCTAAAACTTGGTAGGACTTTATTTGGCCATTGGATGATTGGTGGTGGTGCAAGTTCAACAGTATTGATAGTTTGAATTTGGTTAACCAAGCTATCTAACAACATCCCACCTAAGGGAAGTGCTTGCTGTTGGGGAAGAGTGAAAACAGGTTTGTCAGGTGCTATTTTTAAGTATTGAGCGAGTAAATTTTGCTGCTCGGCATAACGGTCTTTATCGAGAGTATCTGCTGTCAAAAGCCGATTGACAAACAATCCAGCATAGGGAATTTCTAATTCTTTTAAACTAACTAAAAAGCGTTCAGTTTCTAAAAATGACATCGGCTCAGAAACTGCTACCACTAAACAGCCAGTAAAATTTTCATCTTGCAGTAAGCGTCTGCCTTCTGCTAGTTGAAATTTCATATCAACTAGAAAATCATCAACCTCATCTTCTTTATAATTACCCTTAAAAGTTGTGGTAATTACACGATGTTTTTCTTGAAATAATTCAAAAGAATTTAAAATAACATCTAGAAAATCTTTTAAGCGTAATAAATTTAATGTGTGCCCCGAAGGAGCCATATCTAGAACAATCCGATCTACTTTCTTTTCCGAAAGCAGGCGTTGAATTTCTAGCAACCCCATGAGTTCATTTAACCCAGGCCAGTTTAAATCCCAAACTGGTGCTAAATCTTCGCCATCGGCTAAACTACCGCGTTCTACTAATAATTCTAAAAACCGACTATATTGGGCTTTAAATTCTAACAGCAGTTTTTGCGCATCTAATGCTTGAACGCTCAAGTTAGATAAATCGTTTACAGGTAAAGCATTATCTGTGACTTCTGTGAGTAAAACATCCCCTAAAGAATGAGCCGGATCTGTAGAAATTAATAAAATTCTTTCGTCGGGAAATTTTCTCGCCCAATACCGGGCAAAACTGCAAGAAATGGTGGTTTTACCAACCCCACCTTTGCCGCTAAACATGACTAAATTTAGAGAATCGTAGTTTTTCATCATCCACCTATAAATTCCCAGTAAAACTTGTAAATCATCTTTAAACGAAATGGTAGGGAGGTAGACCTTCTCCTAAGCAGAAATCCCAAGATGGGCAAGCAGCTTGCCAAGTATAAAATTGCGCTAAAAATGCAGATTTATCTTGGTCGTCAACTAAAATATAAATCCGAATTTCTTCGCCTTTGTTCTGCACAATTGCCGAAGATTGATAAATTTCCGTAATTAAATTAATTAGACTAGATTTTTCATCAGTCTGGGAAATCAAGAAAGTTTTTTGCTGTTCAAAATGCTGTTTCTTGGCTAAAAAATAATCTCTACCTCCGCCTACAGTCGCTCTTACAGGTTCTAGAAAAGTCTGAGGTACGAGTCTTAAACTATATTCGGTTTTACCTTGAATATTCTCTAATTTTTCTCGATATTCCCGATTGTGAACTTCTATATGGTTAAGTAAAATAGCTTGAGAACTAAAAGAAGTGCCAAAACGCAAAGGTAAAACTGTAGTTTGCTCAAATAGTTCGCGAATCACGCGATCGTGAGTTAAAACCATTTTGATAACTTCTTCATCATTATCTTGCACTGATTCTAAAGATATTCCTTGTTCCACAACGGCGGAAATACCTGCACCATGAATTAAGCATAATTGTCCTAAATTACCTATTGGTAAATTCAAAGATATATCAGGAGTTTTCAAAAAAGCATAAGTGTAAAGATTTAACGATTCCATTGTTATCGATGTATTTAAAAAAATGAGATTTTCCTTAATATTTATAGCACCCATAATTACCTGAAAACAAAATAATAAATTATTCTTTTTTAGACTTTACAATCTGATTTTGTTAGTTATAATACAAACAATTGTTCAGGTAAAATCAATGAAAAATCTTCGTAATCGCGGTTCTATTAGACCTAAAATAACTACTATGCCACGGAGTAAATCGGAAGCTTCTAATCAGTTAGAACTTTATAAACTGGTGACCGAACAGCAAAGAATTAAGCAAGAGCTACAGTTTATAGAGCAGAGAACCGTAATGTTAAAACAACGGTTGGGTACACTCAAGAACCAGATAGCAGACGCAGAACAAAATATTCAAAAGTTACGCCAATCCGATCCTCGCCATTCTCACTTACCCAAGCGTCCTAATATCTTTTTTGAAGCTAAAAATTATCAAGCATTTGAGATTGAATATTAATGTTGATAGCTTCACTACATAATTAAACTATTAACCCGCAAAAGCGGGTTTTTAATTCAATATCAACATTAAGTTATGTCAACAAATGATCAGGGTGATAAGACGAGATTTTCATTATCTTCATATTGGTTCTTCCCCCGAAGTGCTTCTGCAAAGACTTTAGTATCTTCAGGTACGGGTATAAAGTAAGTCTCTTCTAATTCATCTTCTTCATTTTCTTCAGCTTCTTCCGCTTCTTCAGCTGCTAAAGCTGCTGCTTCTAGTTGAGCTTGTTCTTCTAAAGCTTGAATTTTCAGCAGGAGTTCTTCCTCTCTTTCTTCAAATTCTTCTTCAGAAATTTCGCCAATATCAAAGGAAAGTTGCAAACTTAATAATTGTTTATTTAAATTTTCTTGAGCGTCAAATTCAGTATTAGTACGTTCTTGAATTTGTTCGCCAATCCACATCAGTCCATTGATTGGCCCCATGACGGGAAATAATAAAAGCTTACCAAGCATAAGTTTTCTCCAATTATGATATCTGAGCAAATGTATAAGGTGCAGTAAAATTATTGTAACGAATACGCAAACGGTTACCAAATTGCCGATCGACAGCTTCTACACGTTCGCTAAATTGAGATTCGTTATCCCAAGGAATCAAAAATGCAGCGTTGTAAATCATTTCTTCCGTCATCGGTTCGCTTTCAATCACATCATGGGCGAGAGGCTTGAGTTCGTTAAAGAAAGCTTGAATTACAGATTCTTTACGGAGTTTTAAATTGGCTTCAATTAATTGACCAATTTCAATGACTTCATCCATACTCAGGTTTTTACCTTCCATGCGATCGCGCTTTTGCTTCAATTCTAGATTCGCATCCATCATTGCTTGCAATTCAGCTTTCGTATCCCACAGAATCTTAATACTTACTTCTCGCTTTCCTGCCAATTTTTGGAATAGTTCGCGCAATTGTCTTTCACAGGGTTTAATAAGTTGTGTAACTACCGTTTCCCAATTTTTGACAACTAATCCAAACCGTAAAGGTAGCAAGGTGCGGAAGCCTTCCTGCATTGCTTGTTCTAAAACTTTTTCGTGGCTAATTAAATTCTTGCGGGAAGCCAAATATTTTTCTTGTTTAGCATCGGAATATAAAAAGGTAAAACCTTCAATCACTTCGCTGTGAACAGGCTGAGAATCCAAGCCTTTGAGACTAATTGAAGCAGGGATAGGATCGGAAAAAATACCGTACAAATAAAGACCAGCATCCATAACAAAAAATTACTTTGTAATTACAAAGGTTTTGAGGTTAATACTACGCGCAATTTCGCGTGAATCAGATTGAGTTGGGCTACACCTAAATCTATTTCCCCGTCTACAACAATTCCCGTATTTAATAGACGGTCTAATAGTTCTAGGATAGAGGGAGAAGTTCCTGTTTCCCCCGGATAGTAAGAGCCAGCAGATGGTAACAGACTACCAAGTTCTCCTAAATGAATATTTAAGTCTGCTGGATCGATTTCAAAGATTTGACACAAATTTAAAACTTGTTCTTCTAACTTTTGCAAACTTTCTGCAGCTCGCTCTAAGTCAGATTCCGTTAGGCACTCCTGTTCCATTCGGCGAATTACTTGAGCTTCCATCAGCTGACGTATTAGTTCCACTACAGTTAATAGTAAGGGAACTAATCCGGCTTGATTATTAGCTTGAGAATTGGTAGCTACCAAGTCGTTGGAATTTTCAACTGGAGTGCAGGCCATTGCCATGATGCCACCTTTGGTTAATTGCTTTTTTGAGTAAACTCAGTCTATTCATCAAGTTGAGAATTTATTGGCAATGGCAAATTTTCTGCATCGCTGTGTTCGCGCTCTTCAGCTTTGACTGTGAATAATTCCGGTTTCTTGCTATTAGCCGCAGTCAGCGCTTTTAGTTGCGCTTCTAAACTCGCCAGCCGTTGCTGAAGTTCTTGATTTTCCTCAACTAAATGTTGATTCTTACTACTGAGATAAGGGTCATTTTCCCACCAATTAATACCAAGTTCCTTGGCTTTATCGACGGAGGAAATTAATAAGCGAATCCGAATATGCAGCAGTTCGGTGGAAGCGATAGATACAGAAATATCACCAGCAATCACAATGCCCTTATCTAACACTCGTTCTAGAATGTCTGCCAAGGTAGAACCTTGGGTAGATGTGGTAATTGCTCGACTAGAGTTAGATTGAGGGCGTTGTTGCAGGATGGGTGTAGTAGTCACGATGAATTAGACTCTTGAATGAGATAAAGACTGTCTTTAGCGAGCAAGCATTAATTGGGATTGTCGCTTAATAAGGTTTCGTCGAGGGTAACAGGTTCAGCAAGTGCTTCTTTTTGTGGCTCGATTTCACCACTGATTTCTTCTTCCGCAACATCATAAGGATCGCTATGATCAACCTGCTCTACCGATTGTGATTGTACGTGTAAGTGGTTGAGTAATTGCAGAAACAAAGTTGTAGCTTCGCTAGCAGATAAATTTGTGCGGTTAAACAGCACATCTGCACAGATTTCGCGAAAATCGGAATTTTCGGGAGCCACTAAAATATCGTGTTCCGCACACACTTTAGCAACCATTAAACAAGAACGCAAGCCGGAAGTTTTTTCACCACCAGTAGCGGCGCGGAATGCTTTGACTAAACGCACAACCAACAGCGCCGATTCGCGATTGATACCTGTTTTATGGGTTAAAATTTCGGTTTGAGTTTGCTCATCTGGTTCTGGCATATTAATTGTTACCAGCCGATCCATTAAAGCATCTTGAGTTGAGTGAACTCCACAGTATTCTTCAGGATTAGAAGTGAAGATAGCCCGGAATTTCGGATGAACGTGCAAATATTCAGGCTGATTGCTGCTAGGAGGTAGAGTGAGGATTTTTTCTTCTAAAGCTGAAAGTAAGACGTTATTAACTTCAGGCCGCGAACGGTTAAATTCGTCATAGACTAAGGTTAAACCTTCCCGACAAGCTAAAGTCAGGCGAGAATCGACCCAATTTTGCTTGAGTTCGTCTTCAACTTTCAGAACATTGTGAATGTAATTATCTAATAATTTTTTGTGAGTGTAGCCAGATTCACTACCAATTAAATCAGAACTCTTAAATTCGTCATCCCCGAAAATCAACATGATAGGTCTATCTAGACAGTTGGCTAGATGCATGGCTAGAGTCGTTTTTCCTGTTCCGGCTGGCCCCCGTAAGTGAATTGCAAATCCTGATGTGAGATAACGCAGCGCACGAATGGCTACTTGCTCAATCGCAGGTGTAACTACAAACTGGCCAGGACGGACACGAAGAACGGCTCTTTTTTTATGATTTTCGGTAGTATTCATAATGTTGTTGATGATGGGCAGAAAAATTTCCAAAAATAACAGAAATTAGATGCTATTTATGCATCTGTGTGCTAGGATAGAAGAACAAACTATAAATAACCCTCTAGTCGATTGTTTGGATAATTGATACTCGATAGAGTTATATATTGTTCACTGATAGAAGAGAGGTAAAAATAGGTTATCAGTACTGGTTACTGAAGCCTTGTCATCAGTGACAATATGTGTTATTTATATTTCGTGCTAAAACTCATTGTTGAATTTGACTACCCCCTGGTCTTACCAGTTTGTACCTGGAAGATTAGGGGGTTTTACTATTGGCCCCGTTCTTCAACAGATAAACTCCGTTTGTTCGGAGCTTTGATTAACCAATAGAGATGCCAAAAACGCTAGCGAACAAATCTTGACGGAATTGTTGTAGTTCTTGTCTTTGCTCTTTAGCTTGCGCCATTCTTTCTTTAGCTGTGTCAGTTAAGAAATCATGGGTTGTTTGCTCAAGATTTTGATGGAACTCGTACAATTGACGGGCTTGCTCTTTAGCTTGCGCCATTCTTTCTTTAGCAGTTTCTGTCAAAAACTCTTCAGTGTTTTCTTCCAGTTCCTTATGGAATTGGTACAGATTTTCTGCTTGTGCTTTAGCTTGCGCCATTCTTTCTTTAGCAGTTTCTGTCAAAAACTCTTCGGTTTCTTGTTGCAAATCCTGATGGAATTGGTTCAGATTTTCTGCTTGCTCTTTAGCTTGCGCTTTTCTTTGAGCTGTGGTCACAGACAAGAATTCTTGAGTATCTTTAAATAGTTGAGCTACTTCCCCAGCTATTCCTTGATGCTCTTGCCGGATTCTTACCATTAAAGGAGTCATGAGGTTCTCCGCAATACAACTAAATCATGATTAATGAACTACATTCACTAAATATTGAGACTTAGTGAATGTAGTCGAAGGAATATCTGCTCTCTTCCTTTTATCTTAGGATTAGCTTGGTCGGAGCAAATCCAGATAATTAGAAAAAAGCAGAATAAACATCAGAATCTCAACCCAAAAATTCTGATTTTAAATACTGCTTAAGGAATTAAGCAGGTACTGCGGCTGACTGAGTTAGACCAACAGCTTCTGCATACTTCAAGTATGTTTCAACAGAAGCGATAACGATCCGAGCTTCAATAGCTAATAATTCAATACCTACCAAAGAAACACGTACCCAAGCATCTACAACGATACCTTTATCTAGGATACGATCGATAACTTCTGCCAAGCTGGAGGAAGAATTGGTTTTTTCAACTGCCATTTGATTGCACCTTTAATTGGTTATGGTTTACGTTTGATTTAGACAAGGGTTGGACAATAGAATTAGTTAGTTACTAATTCTATTGTTGTGCGAACTACTTAATAATTAAGCAGGTACTGCAGCTGATTGAGTTAGACCAACAGCTTCTGCATATTTCAAGTAGGTTTCTACGGAAGCGATAACGATCCGAGCTTCAATAGCTAGTAATTCAATACCTACTAAAGAAACACGTACCCATGCGTCTACAACGATACCTTTATCTAAGATGCGATCGATAACTTCTGCCAAGCTGGAGGAAGAATTAGTTTTTTCAACTGCCATTTTCTTGTACCTTAACTCATTGTTGTTGTTTGTAAGATTGATGCGCTTGCGCTGCTCTCAATCTCTAAAACTATACTATTAACCTATTCGGCAAATGTAAAGAGGATTACATCGCAAATGCTGTAAACAAATATGACATAATCCGAAAAGTAGATACGCATGTTTGTTTAATTTGTATGCTTTACTTTGCTTTAAAACGCTTACTATGCAAGAATTTGTTGTTTTTTGAGCGATATTGTTTGTTTTGTATATTTCATGTATAAATTAGACTTTTTTAGTCAAGCGCAAAAGTAAATGTAAGTCATTGATATATAGCAATGTAGTAAGGCAATTTCAGTGATAATACGGATACAAAATAGTCGGCTGCATGAAATAGGATGATGGCAACAATTATCGTTGTCTAGCAAATATGTTTAAGGAAGCAAATCCAGATCCAGTCCGGCAAGAAGCGTTAGCTGGCTTAATAGCTCATTTGGTACAACAAGGGAATGAACCTAAATATGCTCAATTGATGGCAACTTCAATTATTTTTCAGACAGATCTAGATTTAAGGAATGCCCAGATGGCTAACCTTTTAACTTGGCTGCAACAGGAACATAATGATATCTATTCTTCTGCTGTGAGCGTAGTGGAAAAAACCCGGGCAGACTTTGAGAACCGAGTGCAACGTGGTTAAGTGAAGTCTCTATTTAATAGTGCGATCGCTAGAGATTAGTTGCACAATGCTGAAGAATTATTGGAAATGAAACTTAGTCAAGCATAGCCATTTTCAATTATGTAGAATATGCATCTTTTATGGGAGCGCAACGGTTGTTGCGCTCCTACTGTTTTTGGGGAGATGGCGATGAAAGGAGTGAAAAACTCAACTAAAGAATAAGTTGAGATGAGAACTAAGGTTGGTAGGATAGGAAAACACCAAAGATATTGGCCGTACTGGAAATTTGTTGTTTGCTATGACTAGTCTCGAAATTGCTGCTCCCCTGAATGCGATCGCGCAAAAAACTCGCGCTGCTGCAAGTAAGTTAGCTGTTCTCTCGACAGAGGCGAAAAACCAAGCCATTGAAGCGATCGCTCAAGCTTTAGAATCAGCAACGGATGACATCTTAAAAGCCAATCTTGCTGATTGTGAAGCTGCGACTGCTGATGGCATTGCCAAACCATTATATAAACGCTTGCAGTTAGATGCCCATAAATTAAGAGATGCGATCGCGGGAGTGAGAGATGTTGGGAAGCTAGCTGATCCAGTAGGGAAAGTGCAAATTCACCGCGAAATCGACACAGGCTTAATCCTCAAGCGGATTAGCTGTCCTTTGGGAGTTTTGGGAATTATTTTTGAAGCGCGTCCCGAAGCCGCAATTCAAATTGTCTCTTTGGCGATTAAATCAGGTAACGGCGTCATTCTCAAAGGTGGTAAAGAAGCAATACGTTCTTGCGAGGTGATTGTCAAAGCAATTAAGCAAGGTTTAGCAGACACGGCTGTAAATCCAGATGCAGTCCAGTTGCTGACAACTAGAGAAGAAACCCTAGAACTATTGAATTTAGATAAATATGTAGATTTAATTATTCCCAGAGGTTCTAACGCTTTTGTCCGCTTCGTTCAAGACAATACCCGGATTCCTGTACTTGGCCATGCTGATGGTATTTGTCATATATATATAGATAGAGCTGGGGAACTGGAAAAAGCCGTTAACATTACTGTGGATGCGAAAACTCAATACCCAGCAGCTTGTAATGCGATTGAAACCTTACTAGTTCATGCTGATATTGCTGGTGAATTCCTCCCGAAAATTGCAACTGCTTTGCAAGCACATCATGTAGAACTCAGGGGAGATGAACGCAGTATCAAGATTTTGCATCAGATTACCAATGCTACAGAGCAAGATTGGGAGACAGAATACAGCGATTTGATTTTAGCAATTAAAATTGTTGATTCTTTAGAAGATGCGATCGCTCATATTAACGAATATGGTTCGCGCCATACAGAAGCAATTGTCACCGAAGATTTAGCGGCGGCGGAAACCTTCTTAGGATTGGTAAATGCAGCCGGAGTTTATCACAACTGTTCTACCCGCTTTGCTGATGGCTTCCGCTACGGCTTTGGCGCAGAAGTAGGTATTAGTACTCAACAAATGCCTCCTAGAGGCCCCGTTGGCTTAGAAGGCTTAGTCACCTATAAATATCAAATGACAGGGAATGGTCATATTGTCACTACCTACACTGGCGCGAATGCTAAATCATTTACCCATCGGGATTTAGATTAGGGGATGGGGCATGGGGCATTGGGCATTGGGCATTGGGCATTGGGCATTGGTAAATAGTCAATAGTCAACAGTCAATAGTCAACAGTCAACAGTCAACAGTCAATGGTGATTTTTCCCCCTTGTCTCCCTTGTCCTCCTTGTCCCCCTTGTCCCCTTCTAGCCCCTAGCCCCTAGCCCCTAGCCCCTACTTAATCTTCGTCTCCTCTGCACCTGTATAACCAGTTGCTAGCCAAAGGATTGCTCTCGCGCCATCGCGGAAAGTTTTTTCAAGAGGTTCCGATGTATTTTTTGAGGGAACGGGTACAGCTTTAAATTCAATTCCCCGACTACCTAAAACAATTTCCGCAATGACACAAGCACGCCGCATGTGAAATTCAGAGGTGATTAAATAAACACTCTTGATGCCACGAGCTTGCAAATCATCTACCAACGTTGTAAAATTAGTAACTGTATCTACAGCTTCATAATCTAAGTTCAAACGCTCAGGATCTACTCCTGCTTTGGTAAATACCTTTTGCGTCGATCTAGGTGGACTGCCACCACTAATCCAAATTGGTAAATTCGGATGCTCTTTGGCAAAATCGGCTGTAAACTTCTCTCGTTCTAAATTTTTTGTGGAACCACCTAATACTAATACTGCTTGGGGTTGAACGATTTGGTTTTTGACTTCCTTGTATCCTAACCACATGAGTAGCGGTAGGGCACAAGCCATCAAGCGGAAAGATTTACCTGTAAACAATAGCTTATTCAAGGCTCTAATACTTAGTCTACTGAATCCAAATTTCTCTAACTAGAAGAAAAAATAATGATGTCAAGCAGCAGAGTTTCCCAAAAATCTACCCAAATAAGAATTTAGGGATTTTTCTGGTAACCGCTCAATGAATTTGCGTTCGATACATGGGATTTTTTTGCCTCTGTTGATCAAAGTAGAAGCTCTTGACCCTGATATTTTAGATTACTTCTTCCTTTACTCGCAGTCTAGAGAGTTGAGGTAGGAGAGGTTGATCGAACTTAGATTCTATTTAAAGGCGTTTTAACACTTTCTGTGTAAATTGTCGATATCCTATCCTACCTTGTATCGGTACTTGGTTTCTAGTCTGCTGATACTTTGATACAGTTTTATTTTCTGCCAGCAATAGAACTTGCCATGTCTCCATATTGAAAATTGGGCATTAAGAACGGGAAAGACAGACTTTCAGAAGATGTTGCTGTACGCAGTTGATAGCAACTGTTTTCCAGTCACAATTTTTGCATTCTGCCCGATTTCTATTTTTCTTTTAATCTTAAATCGATGACAGTGGCATTAAAGTTATAGTTAAAGCCTTCTAACTCAAATGGCATCCCAATTTTGACTTTGCTGTTCCCTAAAACTGGGCCATTGGCTGTAATTTGGGCTTTACCTTCTAAAGTCAGCAGCATATCTGTACTAAAGTTGTTGCTTTTGGGATCTGGTAATTCTTTGAGAGTACCATCTGGTTGGGGAACATTGACTGTTCTGGGTAGTTGTTTGACAGATTTAATGGCAATTTCACCGTGGGGTTGATTGCGGATAATTACGTTGGTTTTACCATTGGCTTTTAATCCCTTATCAAATAATTGCTGCGGATCGCGCACATTCAAGCCGCGAACTACTAGATCTACTTCTATGGGTACGGTTTTTGTACCCACTTGGGCGACAGAACCGGAAGTACCGGGGAAGACGAATATACCAAAGATAACTAGGGCAATTACCAGTAAAGCACCAAAATCTAGGAGATTGATTTTGCCGAACAAGCGACCTTTAGAATCTAAAATAGCCATAATGAGTTTTTCCCTATTTGCTAAGTCCCAAAATTAGCTGGGCGTTGCAGTCATGCGACAGTTTATCACGACTTCTAAAATTCCGGGGCAAGGTAGCCTAGTTTAAGAATATGGTTGACGGTTGACGGTTGACGGTTGACGGTTGATGGTTGACGGAAGAAAGGCAGGCAAGATGCCTACCCCACAAGAGACTGATAAAATTTAATCGGCAAATTAGATGTGTTTTAGCCGATCAATCACTTTATTTAAGTGCAAAAGCGGTTACGCATTTGGCTTTTTGGGTAGAGAATGCAACATAGCAAGACTGAAATTCGTCTCATAAGTTTGATGTTCTTCCACAATTATCCATAAAGACTGGATTTATGAATGCTGGGAATGCGTTTTTAACTAATTACCGTTTTTGGCGGCGTCGCTGGTTTTACCCGTTAGTTTCTTTGGTAGTAACCCTGAGTGTCTGTGTAACTGCACCTCTTCCGGGAAGGGCGTTTGATTTGTTACCCCTGTTATTCCAGGGAGTGCAGATACTTCAGCTATCTAATATATCCGATCGCCAAGAGGTGGATTTGGGTAAGGATATTAATCAGCAAGTTAGCAGTGAAATGCGGCTGTACCGCAATGCAGAAGTTAATCGTTATGTGGAACAAATTGGGCGACGGTTGGCGGCAAATAGCGATCGCCCTAATCTCCCTTATACATTCCAAGTAGTTGACGATCCGGCGATTAATGCTTTTGCAACGGCGGGTGGCTATGTATATGTACACACTGGTTTGCTCAAAGCTGCTGACAATGAAGCGGAACTAGCAAGTGTGATCGCCCATGAAATCGGCCACATTGGAGGGAAACATTTAGTCAAACAAATGCGACAAAGAGCGATCGCTAGTGGTGTAGCTACAGCTGCGGGTTTAGATCGCAATACTGCAGTGGGTATTGGTGTAGAATTAGCACTTAACCGTCCCCGCAGTCGTCAAGATGAATTTGATGCGGATCAAAGAGGTTTAAGAACTTTGACACGTAGTGGTTATGCGCAATCGGGAATGGTTTCTTTTATGCAAAAACTGCTAGGAAGAGGTTCTACGCCGACATTTTTAAGTACTCACCCAGCAACGAGCGATCGCATTAATTCTCTCAAACGCGCTATTAGTCAACAACCAAGCAATGGGCGTTATGGATTAGATAATGCTGCTTATAAAGCCAATATCCGCCCCTTACTTTAATTCTCATCCCCATTTAAATAGTGTTTGCGGCACATCAATATATTCTATAGGGCATGGCGATGCCATGCCCTTAGCATCTTTAGCATTTTTTCACGCTCTTTGCTTATTGCGGCGAGTACCTTTAATTTCATCTGGATCGATAGTGGCGATCGCGTCTTTTAAAGGTAAGGTACGCACGCACTTTTTAAACACGTTTACTTGATGTACCAGTTGATTAGTGACATCCAATGCTGTCAACCAGCCACTGCGGGGATGATATGCACCAGTATCTATACCTAACCAGCCTTTTCCTTGTGCTAGTTGACCTGGATTCACGCCAGGAAAGGTAAAGGTAATAGTATGACCAATAATAATTAATTTATTAGGAAAGTATGGTTTTTCCATACTGTGAAATTCTTCTCTAATCCAGCAGAATTGTTCAGCTGTTTGTTCATGCAAAGGAATGAGTGGATCTATCCCTGCATGGGTTAACCAAATATCTCCTAAATCAATATATGTAGGTAGACTTGTTAACCATTGGATATGTTCTTGGGGAATTGTTGCTTCTTGGTAACTGGCTATAGTCGCTTGTCCACCACTGTATAACCATGCTTGCATCGCTGAAGTAGAAGCGCTACCGCCGGTTAATACATTTAATAACATCTGTTCGTGATTTCCCAACAGACAAGGATAGTTATTTTTTTTGACAAAATCAACTACTTGGGCACTTTGGGGGCCGCGATCGATTAAGTCGCCCAGAAAATAGAGCCGATCGTTAGATCCTGGTGCAATAGCTCCTAATAAGGTCATTAATCCTTCATATTGACCATGTACATCGCCAATTACAATTCGACGCTGGCTAGTTTCGCTCATTTGCTCTTAGCTAAAATGATAGTGCCCACTAATTTTGCTACAGTTTTACCTGTGCAGTTTTCTCAAAATAGATAATAATCTTTTGAGAAAGTTTGTTTTTATTCTATTCTATTTATACAGGTAGTTGAAATAGATATTGTTGCAGATTGGAACTAGTAAAACTACATATAACTAATCCAATCACTCCAGCTACCGGCATAGAGTTTACCTGTAGAAATACCTGCTAATTTTAATGAAAGTAAATTTACGCAAGCGGTTACACCAGAACCACAATAAACGATAATTTCTTCAATTGTAGCTAAGTTTTCCCACCTACGACATTGTTCTATTGGTGACAGTAAATATCCGGTAGAATCTGTAACTTCTTGCCAAGGATAGTTAACTGCACCGGGAATATGACCGGCGATTTTATCGATTGGTTCCCGTTCACCTCGGTAGCGATCGCTCTCTCGAGAATCTACCAAAGCTACCTCTGGTAAATCCTTTTTACTTTTGACGCCATGAATATCTACTACCATATCTGTTTGAATTTGCGGTACAAAGGTAGCAGTTTGCGGTGAAGGAATTATATTTGTCAAGGGATAATTAGCTTTTTGCCATCCCGTAAATCCACCATCGAGGACAGCTACCTTGTCATGTCCTAAATATTGCAGTAGCCACCATAACCGCGAGGCAAAGGCAAAACGGGAATCATCATAAGCTACTACTAAGGTTTTTTGAAAATTTACCCCAATATCGGCTAATTTCTGCGCTAACTCCTCAGGATTGGGTAAAGGATGTCTCCCGCCATGTTCTGTGACAGGACTAGAAAGATCCTGATTTAAGTCGAGATAATAAGCGCCTGGTATATGGTTGGCTTCATATTGTTGGCGTCCTAGTTGTGGATCGGCTAGAGAAAAGCGACAATCAACGATCGCAACTTGCGGATCGTTTAAATGTTCAAATAACCAGGCTGGTGAAATAATTAAATTTGTCATTGGTCAGTTGTCATTGGTCATTGGTCAGAGACGCGATGAATCGCGTCTGTACAATTGTCAGTTGTCAGAGACGCGATGAATCGCGTCTGTACAATTGTCTCCTTTGTCTCCCTTGTCCTCCTTTTCTCCCTACCCTTCGTTTTCCTGAAAATTCTGAAAATGCCAGATTTTGAGCAATTTATCCCCCAAACTACGGCAGATGGTTCTTTTACTTTCACTTCTCAAGAGTTTGGCGAAGACTTTCATAGTCGTTATGGAGCCAAGCAGGAGAGTTTTCAGAAGTTTGCAGTGCCGACGCAACTTGCTGAACGTGCGCAAAAATCAGGATTGCGGCTGTTGGACATTTGTTATGGTCTAGGATACAACACGGCAGCAGCTTTGCAGACGATTTGGGAAATAAATCCTGGTTGTCATATTGAAGTCATGGCTTTGGAACTTAATCCGAATGTTCCCCAAGCAGCGATCGCTCATGGTTTATTTGATAACTGGGACTATAAATATACTGATATTTTGCACCAGCTAGCTTTTGAGTATGAAGTGCAACAACCGCACCTCAAAGCTAAGTTAATCATTGGCGATGCGAGAAATTCGATTGCTTTACTCCAAAAGTCTGGTTTTTTAGCTGATGCAATTTTTCTCGATCCGTTTTCACCGCCTCAGTGTCCTCAGTTATGGACTGTGGAGTTCCTGGAGCTAGTTGCTCGGTGTTTGCACCCTGATGGTATTCTAGCTACTTATTCCTGCGCTGCTGCTGTGCGCGCGGCTTTATTGGCTGCTGGTTTAATTATCGCTTCTACTCCACCTGTAGGTAGGCGATCGCCTGGTACAGTTGCAGTACATCAAGGATATTCTGGTATTTTAGCGCTTCCACCACTTTCTCAGGCAGAAACCGAGCATTTGCTCACCCGTGCGGCTATTCCCTACCGAGATCCTCAATTGCAAGATGTAGCTGATGTCATTTTGCAGCGACGACAACAAGAACAACAAGCTTCTTTACTAGAGTCTACCTCTAGCTGGCGTAAAAGATGGCTGTTAGACAGTGCGACTAGCTATTGACATATCAAACGCTTTTTAATTCTCTATTCAAAGAAAAACAAATTTTTAGATCGAGAGTTTTTTGCTACATAGCTGATATTTTATAGGTAACAAGAAGCCAAGCTTTTGGAAATATCAAAAATACATTCTTGATCGGTACAAATTCAATGAGTAATTGTGCTAAATTACGATGTTTAGTAGGGGTTGAG
The DNA here is from genome assembly GCF_963889195.1 of Calothrix sp. FACHB-168. NCBI lineage: Bacteria > Bacillati > Cyanobacteriota > Cyanophyceae > Nostocales > Calotrichaceae > Calothrix > Calothrix sp. FACHB-168. Next base: position 101,394 of record NZ_CAWPNJ010000024.1, on the reverse strand, counting down.
ATTTGTATAAGCGTTTAGAGATCGCCTTTTTTCGCTCTACATCCCCAATTGCAAATGTCAAGTTGATATTAATTGGTGAGGTAGAGTTACACTTTGTAGTAATCAAGATCATGACTATGTGTGTTTTAAATCACGCCAATATAGCCATAATTTAGTAGATAATGGATTAGAGCTAATTAGCGAAATTACTTAATAGTTACCGAAAAAATCAATAATTGCAATTCTTACACGTACTTAGAAATCAGGATATCACATACCAAAAATTCAAAGCTACGAAGTGTTGCAACATTTCTTTGAAAAAAAATCTTTGTGGGTAGGTATATAATTTCAAAATCTCGGTAATCACCGATGTCAAAACGGTAGATTGCTGGTGAGATATAGAATCTAAATGGTTGACTGCCACTTGAACTAGAAGAAACGCCAGAAGCTAAGTAGTTATCTTTGGTTCTGACAAAGATTCGGAGATGTCTACTTATCTAAATTAGTAATTGGAGATTTTACGCAATCTCCTGTTCTGACATTAAGGCAAATCTACGTAGAAGGGCTGATTGCATATTTAAGTGAATTTCTTTCCCAACAATCAAGAATCTGAGAGACTATTGGAGTTTATTGAATTTTTTTCAATAAATATTAAAAAAGATAATGCATCTAAGTTAGGAAGAGATGTATATGCAAAATAAAAAAAATTTGTATAATAATGGCTGACTGTAATTATGCAAATACTAGTACTAGACTTAAAAAATTATTTTTAAAACCTAACACCTGTTGACGTTTTTGGAAAAAAACTGGAGCAATTCTGTGATTGAATGGGAACCCAAGCATACAAACTCTACCGAAATTATCGTTAATGGGTCTAACCCCCTAAACAAATTAACGAATATAAGCGCCAATCATTCCTTAGAATTAAAAAGTGTAGAGGGGGATTCAATCAGCTTATCTCCAGGGGATTTGATGCTAGAAAACACCCCAGGGTTGGCTTCTTTAATGAAACAAACAAATTTCCATGCTAATGAAAAATCATTAGATTTAAAAGCATCACCAGTCCAAAGTTCTCAAGTTAATCACTGGGATACAGATTTACCAAAAATTTTAGTAGTTGATGATCATGCTGCAAGTCGGATGACTGCTGTTGCACTGTTAGGTATGGAAGGATATGAGGTGATTGAAGCTGACAGTGGTTCTATGGCGGTAGATATGGTTGCACAGCAACAACCAGATTTGATTTTACTGGATGTGATGATGCCGGGGATGGATGGGTTTGAAGTCTGCCAAATCCTCAAACAAAACGAGCATACAAGGCTGATTCCCGTCATTTTTATTACAGCATTAAACGATAGGCGATCGCGTATCCGGGGTATTGAAGTTGGCGCAGATGATTTTCTCACCAAACCCTTCGATCGGGTAGAACTAGTAGCGCGTGTTAAATCCTTAGTTCGTCAGAAGCGGTTGAATGAAGATTTAGATCATGCGGAAAAAGTACTGTTTTCCGTGGCGATGGCGATTGAAAGCCGAGATCCGAATACTGGCGATCACTGCGAACGCTTAGTAAATCTCGGACAAGCCTTTGGTGAATACCTTTGTCTTTCACGCAACCAAATTCGGGATTTGATGTGGGGCGGTTATCTGCATGATATTGGTAAAGTAGGTATCCCTGACGCAGTGCTGTTGAAAAAAGGTAAACTCACCCCCGAAGAGTGGGAGATTATGAGACAGCATGTTTCCATTGGAGAGAAAATCTGTCAACCATTACGCAGTATGCGCGGTGTAATTCCCATTATTCGCCATCACCACGAGCGCTGGGATGGAACTGGTTACCCTGATGGTTTGCAAGGTAATGATATTCCCTATCTGGCACAAGTGTTTCAGATCATTGATATTTATGATGCTCTCACCAGCGAACGACCTTACAAAAAGAGTTTTACACTAGAGGAAGCACTTAAGATCATGCTAGAAGAAACTCAATCTGGTTGGCGCAATCCGGAACTAGTGCAGCAGTTTGTCGATTTCATCACCAAAAGAGCGGCTTAGGATTCTGGATAAGCAATAAGGGACTTCCAAGAAATAAATTATCCAATCTTGTGGGGTGGGCAGCGTTCGACTGAGCGCTCACGCCGAAGTCTTGCCCGCCTTTAACTATGAGCGGGCGAGACGCCCACCCCACAATAAATAGTTGTATATTTTTTTATTTGGAAGTCCCTAAATAGTTGCAGCAAGTTGAAGTTAGGCTAGTTATGATCGATATCAAAAGATATTTCAATTAAAGTTGATGGATTCTCTAACTAGTTTAACTTCTGAGGCGATCGCAGCTGGGTTTCACGCACTGTCTGAACCTTTGCGGATTCAGGTTTTGGAACTGCTGCGCGAGCAAGAACTGTGTGTATGTGACTTGTGTGCAACTTTAGGCGTCCCCCAGTCTAAGCTGTCTTTTCACCTGAAAACTCTCAAAGAAGCTGGCTTAGTGCGATCGCGTCAAGAAGGACGTTGGATTTACTACAGCCTGAATGTGGCTCAATTTCTCGTTCTAGAAGAATATTTATCTGATTATCGCCGCCTAGCTAAAATCTCACCTGCTCGACCCTGTGAAAATTACCAATAGTACATCAAGTTTTTTTGATGAATTTTTATATCCTGGTAGTTGACAAGACACGTACATATCAAGTTTTATTGAAATGAGACTGATAAAAATTTAGCCACAACACAGGGTGGAAAGATGGAAGCCAAAATCAAGCAATTGGCTCTCGCACTGGGAATGGTGACTTTAGTTAGTAGTTGTGCAGGTAGCTCAACTTCTAGTACCGAAAGTCAACAGCCCTCAAATGCTATTGAAGCTAGTAATATTACCACAGCTGGCACGAAGATAAGAATTGATGGTTCTAGTACGGTATATCCAATTACCCAAGCGATCGCTAAAAAGTTTCCCAAAGACTCCAATGACAAGCTGCAAGTAGAAGTAAAATTTTCTGGGACTACAGGCGGATTTGAAAAATTCTGCGCTGGTGAAACAGATATCAACAACGCCTCCCGACCGATTTTACTTTCAGAGATGGAAGCTTGCAAGAAAAATGCAGTAGGATACATAGAGCTTCCTATAGCTTTTGATGCCCTTACCGTTGCTGTTCATCCGCAAAATAACTGGGCAAAAGATATCACCGTTGCAGAATTAAAGAAGATTTGGGAACCTGCGGCTGAAGGTAAAATCACCAAATGGAACCAAATACGCTCATCTTGGCCAGATCGCCCTATAAATTTGTATGGTGCTGGTAAAAAATCTGGTACTTTTGACTACTTTACAGAAGCAATTGTAGGTAAAGCTAGATCATCTCGCAACGATTATACAGCTAGTGAAGATGATGAAGTACTGGTAAATGGGATACGCAAAGACCCTAATGCATTGGGTTATTTCGGCTACGCATATTACGAAAAACATCAAGATAAGTTAAAAGCACTCTCCATTGATAACGGAAAGGGTGCAGTATTGCCATCCAGACAAGCTGTAGAGAAAGCTCAGTATCAACCACTTTCTCGGCCTTTGTTTATCTATATCAATCCTCAGTCTTTACCAAACAGAGGAGCGCTATACACATTCACAGATTTCTATATTAAGAACGCACCACAAGCAGTCAGTTCTGTGGGGTATATACCTTTACCAGATGATGGCTACCAAATTAATTTTGTTCACTTGTATAAGGGCAAAGTTGGAACAGTTTTTGATGGAAAAGCAGAAATGAACTTAACAATTGGTGAGTTGTTACGCAAGGAAGCGAAATTTTAGCAATTCTTGTTAATTGTAGGTTAATTTCAATGAATGATAATTCACAAATTAGTACAGCCCGAATCAAAGCAGGAAGCAATCTGAGCTTTTTTGAAAAATACCTTACTGTTTGGGTATTTTTATGTATCTTTGTGGGAATATTCTTAGGTAGATTATTTCCAGGGATAGCGGTAGCTCTTGATGCTATGAGTATGTATCAAGTCTCTATTCCTATTGCTGTATGTTTGTTTTTCATGATGTATCCCATCATGGTGAAAATTGACTTTACACAAGCAGCAAATGCTATCCGCGCCCCTAAGCCAGTGATTCTGACATTAGTAGTGAATTGGTTAATTAAACCATTCACAATGGTGATATTTGCGCAATTCTTTTTAGGCTGGTTATTTCGTCCTTTGATAAGCGCAACAGAGGTGATTCGTGGGAGCGAAGTGACACTGGCTAATTCCTACATTGCTGGTACCATTTTATTAGGAATTGCGCCTTGTACAGCGATGGTGTTGATGTGGGGATATCTATCCTACGGCAACCAGGGACACACTTTAATTATGGTGGCAGTAAATTCTCTGGCAATGCTGTTTTTATATGCACCCTTGGGGAGATGGTTATTAGCCGCGAATGATTTAACTGTGCCCTGGGAAACCATTGTTTTGTCCGTATTAATTTATGTGGGCTTACCTTTAGCAGCAGGGATGTACAGCCGTTACTGGATTTTTAAATACAAAGGTAAAGAGTGGTTTGAAAGCAGATTTCTCAAGTATCTGACTCCGGTGGCAATTACGGCTTTATTGCTAACTTTGGTACTGCTATTTGCATTCAAGGGTGAACTAATAGTTAACAATCCCTTGCATATTGTATTAATTGCTGTACCACTGTTTATCCAAACTAATTTTATATTTTTAATTAGTTATGTAGCGGCATTAAAGCTGAATTTATCCTACGAAGATGCAGCACCAGCAGCATTAATTGGAGCTAGTAATCATTTTGAAGTTGCTATTGCCACGGCTGTCATGTTATTTGGTTTAAATTCAGGTGCAGCACTGGCTACAGTAGTCGGGGTTTTAATCGAAGTTCCAGTGATGTTAATGTTAGTTGAATTTTGTAAGCGGACAGCACCTTGGTTTCCACGAGAGCCGCAAAAAGCAACATTACCAGATCCGCGTTGTTTTGGAGCTTTTAAATAACAACCTAATGAAAGGCTCGAACCAATGGAGCAAGAAACAATTCAACCGATTTTAGAAAACCTGTGGTGGGTAATTCCAGGAAAACTAGCAGGTGTTCGCAAGCCTATAGCAGAGGAGTTGACAGAGTTACAAACCGCAGGTGTACAGGCAATTATCTCCGTTATGGATGATCCCTCTAACTTAGATTTATATCAAACGGCAAATATTCCTTATCTGTGGTTGCCAATTAAAGGTGGTACGACACCCAGCCAAGAGCAAATTCATGATTTACAAAATTTCGTTGACAACCAAAATAACCTTGGTAACGCTGTTGCAATTCATTGCACCAATGGTAGACGGCGAACGGGAACAATGCTAGCTACTTACTTGATTTGTACTGGCTCATCTTATAACGATGTCATCGAGGCGATTAGGCGTGCAAATCCCGAAATCGAACTGCGAGAAAACCAACACAAATTTCTACAAGAATTAGAGCAGGATAGACAAATAACATAACTCATACCATTTTGGATTTTAGATTTTAGATTTTGGATTGTGAAACATCTATTGGATAAGCGTTTCAGATTTCCATCTGTCGCAATCATTTTCAAATTGGTATCACCTACTAATCGTTGCTGGTGACGACGTAGGTAGAGAGCAAAGCTTTTGACAAGACAATCATATTTTTTTAATTAACGGTAGGAAAAGTAATGAGCATTCGTATTGCTATTAATGGATTCGGTAGGATGGGACGGCTGGCTCTGCGTGCTGCATGGGGTTGGACAGAATTAGAATTTGTCCATATTAATGAGATTAAAGGTGGAGCAGAAGCGGCCGCTCATTTACTCAAGTTCGATTCTGTTCATGGACGTTGGACACCAGAAGTAGAAGCACAGGGAGAACGCATTCTCATTGACGGTACACCCTTAAGCTTTAGTGAATATTCCCAACCTGGTGATGTCCCTTGGGAAGACTTAGGCGTTGATATTGTACTGGAATGCTCCGGTAAGTTTAGGACTCCCGCTACCCTAAACCCTTATTTTAAGCGAGGGGTACGAAAGGTAATTGTAGCTGCTCCAGTGAAGGAAGAAGCCCTGAATATTGTTATGGGGGTTAACGATCAACTTTATGACCCAGATAAGCATCATCTGCTAACTGCGGCTTCTTGTACAACTAACTGTTTAGCTCCAGTTGTGAAGGTAATCCATGAAGGTTTGGGGATTAAACATGGAATTATTACCACAATTCATGATAATACTAATACTCAAACCATCGTAGATGCGCCACACAAGGATCTGCGACGGGCAAGAGCTACCAGTTTATCTCTAATTCCTACTAGTACTGGATCGGCAACTGCGATCGGCTTAATTTATCCCGAACTCAATGGCAAACTCAATGGTTTAGCAGTACGAGTGCCATTACTCAACGCTTCTTTAACAGATTGTGTATTTGAAGTTGCGCGATCTACCACAGTAGAAGAAATTAATAGTTTGCTGAAAGCTGCTTCTGAGCAAGAACCTCTTAAAGGCATTTTGGGCTATGAAGAGCGTCCTTTGGTATCTATTGACTACAAAGATGATCCTCGTTCTTCCATTATCGATGCTCTCTCCACAATGGTGGTAGATGAGACGCAAGTGAAAATACTTGCTTGGTATGACAACGAATGGGGCTATGCCAACCGGATGGTTGAACTCGCCCGTAAGGTGGCTTTGAATTTTATAGCGTGAAATCTTCTGATTTAGAAATACTCTGCGTTAAATCTCTATTACCTCATGGCTTCTACTACAGCTCATAGTGCCAATTTCAAGAACTATATCCTAGTCACCCTCGCCTACTGGGGCTTTACCCTAACTGATGGTGCCTTGCGAATGCTGGTGTTGCTATATTTCAACCAAATTGGCTATACCCCAATACAAATTGCCTTTCTGTTTTTGTTCTACGAAGTCTTCGGAGTTGTCACAAACTTTTTAGGCGGTTGGATTGGTTCTCAGTTGGGATTGAAGGTAACACTTTATAGCGGCATCGGATTACAGGTTTTTTCACTAGTCATGCTGTCCTTCCTAAATCCAGATTGGGTACAGTGGATTGCAGTTGGTTATGTGATGGTGGCACAGGCATTTTCTGGGATTGCTAAAGACTTAACCAAGATGAGTTCTAAAAGTGCCATTCGGTTGGTGGTACCCCAGGATGCTCAATCATCTTTGTTTAAATGGGTGGCGGTGCTGACTGGTTCTAAGAATGCTCTGAAAGGAGTTGGTTTCTTTCTTGGTAGCGCTCTCCTCGCTGGGGTTGGCTTCATCAATTCCCTGTGGATTATGGCCGGGGGACTTGCCTTGATTATGTTTTCTGGGCTAATGCTGCCTAAAGGGATGGGCAAAATCAAGAAGAAAGTCAAGTTTAGTCAACTGTTTTCTAAGAGTGAAGAGATTAATATTCTTTCGGCTGCACGATTTTTTCTCTTTGGCTCTAGGGATGTGTGGTTTGTTGTAGGATTACCAGTATTTTTACGTAGCGTTTTGGGCTGGTCATTCTATCAGGTCGGTGGATTCTTAGCTTGTTGGGTAATTGGTTATGGCATGATTCAGTTCTTAGCGCCAACGCTAATTCAGCGATTTGGTTCTGGTCGTCCACCACAATCAAAGACTATCCAGTTTTGGACATTTACTTTAACAGCAGTTCCAGCTGCGATCGCTCTTGCTCTCCAATTAGGTATACCTGCAAATATTGCGATCGTTGGCGGACTCTTGATTTTTGGCATTGTGTTTGCTTTTAACTCAGCAGTTCACTCTTATTTAGTGTTGGCTTTTACTGATGATGATAAGGTAGCGCTGAACGTTGGTTTTTATTACATGGCAAACTCAGGTGGTCGATTAGCTGGTACTGTTTTATCAGGTTTGATATATCAGTTTTTCGGTTTAGTGGGTTGTCTGTGGACATCAATGTTATTTGTATTAGCAGCTGCATTAATTACTCTCAAGCTACCCAATCCTCAACCAAGTAAAGCGATCGCCTGGAAAGCAGGGGATGGAGATTAAAACAGTTGTCTAGCGCCAAATTATTAAATTATTTGGCACTAGATCCAGTCCCTGTAAAACTGTATGATTAAGCTCTAAAAGGCAGAACGTTGATGGACAAGAATAACTCATCTGCACTAGAGCGATCGCGTCTTTTGCAATTATCCTTTCTCTACTCTGTACCGATTGGGGTGTTAGGAGGATTAATTGGCTTGGGGGGTGCAGAGTTTCGACTACCAGTATTAGCTGGTGTCTTGGGTTATTCAGTACGGCAAGCTGTACCCCTAAACCTAGCTGTGAGCTTGGTGACAATTGCTGCATCTCTAGCAATTCGGGGTAGTACGCTCTCCTTTAGCTCAGTTATTCCGTTGTTACCTGCGGTTTTGTCCTTAATTTGCGGAGCAGTTATTACTGCCTTTTTTGGCGCAGCAATGGCAGGAAAGCTTTCAAATGAGCAGCTTGAGAAAATTATCTTAGTGCTATTAGTCTTAATTGGCGTTGCCCTAATAGTTGAAGGTTTTCTTCCCCAACAAATACCAGCCCTTCTACCTCCCAGCTTGGTTTGGCGCATTGGAGCAGGTATTTTGTTTGGTTTGGCAATTGGGCTGGTAAGCAGTCTCCTTGGGGTTGCAGGTGGTGAAATAATTATTCCAACACTGGTTTTTGCTTTTGGTGCAGACATTAAAACAGCAGGTACAGCTAGTCTTTTGGTTAGCTTACCCACAGTACTGGTGGGAGTTGTGAAATATGCCAGTCGTGGGGCATTTGCAAACCGTGCAGCTTTGAGGAATACCGTCGCGCCTATGGGAGTGGGTTCGGTAATTGGCGCAGTTATTGGCGGAATGCTTGTTGGGGTTGTTCCTGCGTCAGTACTCAAAGTTACATTAGGGGTAATTTTAAATGTCTCTGCGTTTCGAGTGTTTCACAAAGCTAAATCTCACAATTCTTGACCTCCTCTCCCGCTAATTGCAAGCAATGTAGCGGGAGATTCCAACATTACTGTTGAACTTTCCTCTTTCTGCGAGATGATTTACTCACAGAAGTTACCTTCTTTGAGCAGGGATCAGACTCTCCAGAGGCGTGTTGAATTCCCGACAGCCCATCGGTATCTTTAATCATTTCTAATCCTCTATTGAGGATATTTTTTGCGGCATTAATATCACGGCATTCGTGATGTGAGCAGGCAGGACAAATATGCGTTCTAGTACTCAATGTTTTGTGTACTGGATGCCCACAATTACTACAATTAATCGTCGTATTGTGAGGAGGTACAGCTATCACAACTCGCCCATATACCTTGCCGAAATATTCCAACCAATTGGTAAAGATTGACCAACTCGCGTCAGAAATACTCTTTGCAAGATGATGATTCTTTACCATATTTCGCACCTTCAAGTCTTCATACGCCACGATGTCTGCCGACTTCACCACGCATTGAGCTAATTTCACTACCCAATCTTTACGCTGGCGTGTAACTTTGAGGTGCTTTCTTCCTAATCTAATTCGTGCTTTGGCACGATTTTTAGACCCTTTGGCACAACGAGACAATCTTCGTTGTGCCTTTTTTAATGCTTTTTCAGACTTCCTCAGATACCGAGGATTGCCAACCTTATTACCATCAGAGTCAGTAAGGAAGTGGTTTAAACCCAAATCAATCCCCAAAGTTTTCTCTGTGGATTCTAATTGTTCCTTCCTGTCGTGGTCCATACAAAATTGAATGTATATTCCATCAACACGACGAACAATTCTTACCCGTTTTATCTGGTTTATCTGATAGAAATTAAGATCACGACTGCCCATCAATTTCATCGTTCCCACACCAAATTTATCTGTAAATGTTATGAATTGACGACAATCAGAAAGTGACCAACCTGATTGCTTATATTCAACAGAGAATCTGGTTTGAAATCTCCGAAACTTTGGGAATCCTTTTTTGCCTGGAATATTTTTCTTGCAATTATCAAAAAATCTTGAAATTGCTGCCCACACTCGTTCTGCCATTGCTTGTCTTGCCGTTGAGTTCAGTTTTGATACCCAAGGAAAGTCAGGATTGTCTGACAAAACTTTCGTGTACTTATTTAACTCAAATCCAGTTTTTGCATGACCATCTAACCAATAGCGCAAGCAAGAATTACGCACAAAAAGAGCAGTTCTCAAGACTTCATTTATCTTGAGTAACTGCTCTTTTGTTGCTTGTGCTTTTGCTTCGTAGACTATCATGCTTTTACTTAATTTCTATCAATTAGAATACCAAGGAGTTTTTGACCGCTATTCATCTCCCGCTAACCTTCGGTGTAGCGGGATTCTTCTAGCTTGTGCTAGATAATTAGTTCAATCTGGAAAGGTTAGAGCTTTTCGTAATATTTCAAACCTTGCTGGTACTAATCGATAGTAAATCCAAGTACCGCGTCGTTCCTTCTCTAGCAAGCCAGCTTCATACAACACCTTGAGATGATGGCTGACAGTAGGTTGAGATAAACCCAGTGGCTCTACCAATTGGCAAACACAAGCTTCTTGTGCAGGTTGAACTGCAATATAACTGAGCAACTGTAACCGAGCCGATTCGCCCAGTACGCGAAATAACGCCGCCATTTGGGCGGCTTCATCTGGCTGCAATAGGTTTTGCAACAGGGAAGAACAACAGCTTGAAGTAGAGTTTGCAGAATTCATACTTATATATTGACACTTATCAATATAGTTGGCAATATATAGATATACATAAATATTGATGACTATCAATTTAAGGAGAACTGCGATGTCCCGCGTACAACTGGCGCTGAATGTAAGTAATATTGATGCTGCGGTTGAATTCTACAGCAAGCTTTTCGGTACTGAACCAGCAAAACGCCGTCCTGGTTACGCGAATTTTGCGATCGCTCAACCACCGCTCAAATTAGTATTGATTGAGAATCCGGAAGCGGCTGGAACTCTTAACCATTTAGGTGTGGAAGTAGAAACAACTGGGGAAGTCAACATAGCAACCGAACGCCTGCAACAACTGGGACTAGAAACGCGAACAGAAGAGCAAGTAACTTGTTGCTATGCTCTGCAAGATAAAGTATGGGTGCAAGATCCAGATGGCGCACCTTGGGAGATTTATAAAGTTTTGAGTGACTCCCAAGTGCGGGATATCAAACCTGTAGAAGTCAGCACTAAAAGCTGCGCCTGTTCTTAGTTTGTAGCTCTGCACTTATTTAATCTGTATGTGGAATCTCTATGACAACATTTGACCATCCCCCCAGAATTTTGTTTTTGTATGGTTCTCTGCGCGAGCGTTCTTATAGCCGCTTGTTAGCAGAGGAAGCGGCTCGCATCATTGAAGAATTTGGCGCAGAGGTAAAGTTTTTCGATCCCAGGGAATTACCAATTTACGGTAGCGTTCCCGACACTCACCCCAAAGTGCAAGAGTTGCGCGAATTAAGCCAATGGTCAGAAGGACAAGTGTGGTGTAGCCCGGAACTGCACGGTCAGATTTCTGGGATTATGAAAAATCAAATTGACTGGATTCCTCTAAATATTGGAGCTGTTCGCCCGACGCAAGGGAGAACTTTGGCTGTGATGCAAGTCAGTGGTGGTTCGCAGTCTTTCAACGCTGTCAACACCTTGAGAATTCTGGGGCGCTGGATGCGGATGTTTACTATTCCCAATCAATCCTCGGTGGCTAAAGCTTATCAGGAGTTTAACGAGGATGGTAGCATGAAAGATTCGTCTTACCGCGATCGCGTTGTGGATGTGATGGAAGAACTTTATAAGTTTACTCTGTTGCTCCGAGACAAAGTAGACTACCTCACCGATCGCTACAGCGAACGCAAGGAGAAAGCCGCAAAACAGATAATTGAAGTAGCAAACCAAGCTCTGCGGTAATAGCTTTGATATGGATCTAATGAATTATGACTGAGTATTTCAGTCTATGATGATTAGCTGGTAATATTTGAGGCTCAATCTCAAAACACCAAGCGCGATAGCGCAATTCATTAATAGCTGAAAGCTAAGTTATGGTAGTTGTAGCAATTCTAGCGGCGGGACGCGGCACAAGGATGAAATCAAACCTGCCCAAAGTATTACATTCTTTGGGTGGGCGATCGCTAGTTGAAAGAGTGATTCACAGTGTAGAACCTCTTTCTCCTTCACGGCGGTTAGTAATTGTCGGATATCAGGCACAGGAAGTGAAAGCTGCTATGGAGCCAATTCCTGGTTTAGAGTTTGTCGAACAGACTGAACAAAAAGGAACTGGTCATGCAATCCAGCAATTACTGCCTTATTTAGAAGATTATACAGGGGATTTAATTGTCTTAAACGGTGATGTACCCTTATTAACTAGCCAAACCCTGGAAAATCTCTGGCAAACTCACCAAGAATATCAAAATGATGCCACGATTCTCACTGCATACTTGCCTGATGCTAAAGGTTACGGGCGAGTTTTTTGCGATAGTGAAAATATAGTGCAACAAATTGTGGAAGATAAAGATTGCACCAGCGCTCAAAGGCAAAATCGCCGGATTAATGCGGGGGTTTATTGCTTCCGGTGGCAAAATTTAGCTAAAGTGCTGCCCCATTTAGAAGCAAATAATAGTCAAAAAGAATACTATCTCACCGATGCAGTCACGCAAGTAGGCAAAGTGATGGCGGTGGATGTCCACGATTATCAAGAAATTCTTGGCATTAACGATCGCTTACAACTAGCAAATGCCTACGATATTTTACAAACCAGAGTTAAAGAAAAATGGATGTTGGCGGGTGTGACGCTGATCGATCCTCATAGCATTACCATTGATGACACTGTTGAATTACAACCAGATGTAATTATTGAACCCCAAACTCACCTACGTGGTAATACTGTAATTCAAGCAGGAAGCCGCATCGGCCCTGGCAGTTTAATTGAAAATAGCCAGGTGGGTGAAAATGTTACCGTACAGTATTCCGTAATTAGGGATAGCTTTGTGCAAGCGGGAAGCCAGATTGGCCCCTATAGCCATTTACGCGGTCAGGCTAAAGTTGGTGCAGGCTGCCGTATTGGTAATTTTGTAGAATTGAAAAATACTCAATTAGGCGATCGCACTAATGTAGCTCATTTGTCTTATTTAGGCGATACCACTGCTGGTACAAAGGTTAACATCGGTGCTGGTACAATTACTGCTAACTATGACGGTGTGAAAAAACACCCAACCAAAATTGGCGATCGCACTAAAACTGGTTCTAATAGCGTTTTAGTTGCACCAGTCACCTTGGGTAATGATGTCTACGTCGCCGCCGGTTCAACAATTACAGAAGATGTCCCTGATGATGCGCTGGTAATCGCCCGTGCGCGTCAGGTAGTTAAACCAGGTTGGCGCAATAAAAGCGCTGAGAATAAGCCTTAAAAAATAGATTTGCCAAATGGGCATTGGGCATGGGGCATCCCTTCGACTTCGCTCAGGGCGAGTGGGCATGGGGGAGCCAGTGCGTTGCGCGGGTTTCCCGCGTTGTAGCAACTGGCGTCATGGGGCATGAGGCATGGGAAAGACAGATTTTCATCCTTGGTTGGCTAGCTTGAACAGTTCATATCTAAGGGATTTCCAAGAAATAAATTATTCCATCTTGTGGGGCGGGCATCTTGCCCGCCACATAAACTGGGCGGACAAGATGTCCACCCCACAATAAATACTGGGATATTTTTTTATTTGGAAGTCCCTAAGGAAGCCTGATCTGGTGACGCCAGATGCTTAGAGACGCAAGGCGACAGGAACGCACTGGCTAGACTTTTCGCAAAATCTAAAATTGATTGACGCTTGCTCAAATCCCCATTCCCCATTCCCCATTCCCTGTTCCCCGTTTCCCGTTCCCCGTTAATAATCGTTAAATCTAAAAATTTCTGTAACAGATGAATACTTTTATAATTTTTTCAATTGTTCTTAATAAACGGTAACTTTGATTTTCCTGTTGTTAGATGTTTGTAAAGAAAAGTTACAACTCCCTTAACACAAGGAAATACTTCTTATGGTAGTTTCATTTGAAAAAAAAGCACCACATAAGGTTGTAATCATTGGTGGAGGATTTGGCGGACTCTATACAGCCAAGACTCTAGCTCATGCAAATGTAGAAATTACTCTCATCGATAAACGTAATTTTCACCTATTTCAACCGCTTTTATATCAAGTTGCTACGGGTACTTTATCACCTGCGGATATTTCCTCTCCATTACGAGCTGTATTCAGCAAAAGTAAGAATACACGTGTGATGTTGGGAGAAGTAACAGATATCGATCCTCAAGCACAAAAAGTGATTTTGGACGGTCATGTCGTACCTTACGATACCTTAGTTGTCGCCACTGGTGCTAACCACTCCTACTTTGGTAAAGATAACTGGAAAGATTTAGCACCTGGCTTGAAAACTGTAGAAGATGCGATTGAAATGCGTCGCCGAATCTTCTCTGCATTTGAAGCGGCGGAAAAGGAAACCGATCCCGAAAAACGCCGGGCTTTATTGACTTTCGTGATTGTTGGTGGTGGCCCTACAGGGGTAGAATTAGCAGGTGCGATCGCGGAATTAGCATACAAAACTCTCACCGAAGATTTCCGCAACATCAACACTTCCGAAGCGAAAATTCTTTTATTACAAGGTGGCGATCGCATCCTCCCACACATTGCGCCCGATTTATCGAAAGTGGCAGCCAAATCTTTACGCAAGTTGGGTGTGGAAATCCAACTTAACACCAGAGTTACCAATATTGAAAATGATATCGTTACTTTCAAAAAAGGCAATGAATTAACTTCTATTACTTCAAAAACTATATTGTGGGCTGCTGGTGTTCAAGGTTCACCAATGGGGAGAGTCTTGACAGAACGTACAGGTGTAGAATGCGATCGCACTGGACGAGTAATTGTTGAACCAGACTTGACTATCAAGGGTTATAAAAACATTTTCGTTGTGGGAGATTTAGGTAACTTCTCCCATCAAGATGGTAACCCCTTACCTGGTGTTGCACCTGTAGCCAAACAACAAGGTGAATATGTAGCTCAACTTATTCAACTACGGATTCAAGGCTATACAATGCCACCATTCCACTACAACCACGTGGGTAGTTTGGCGATGATTGGGCAAAATTTAGCCGTTGTAGATTTAGGCCCGCTTAAACTCACAGGTTTCTTAGCTTGGGTATTTTGGCTAATCATTCACATCTACTTCTTAATTGAGTTTGACACTAAATTACTCGTAGTATTTCAGTGGGCGTGGAATTACATCACTCGAAATCGTCGCTCTAGATTAATTACCGGTCGAGAAAATTTTGTGACTGTCCAAAGTGCTAACAATGACGCTGTTGACAATAACACTGCTAACAATGAAGCGGTGAATAATGAGGCGGTGAATAATGTTAATGATGTTAACAATAACGGTAATAAATTCTTGACGAAAGTGTAACTATGCTTAATCAAGGATGTAAAAATATACCCTTGATTAAGCAAAAGACATAATTGTAGAGGCACAATATATTGTGCCTCTATTCTGCTTTTACAGCAGTTTCCTAGTAATTGAACCACAGATCCAAAGTAGGGGCACGGCACCAGTAAGATTATTATATTTACCAGAAGATTGTCGATGCCGTGCCCCTATTGCTGGGAAACTCCAAAAGTAGGTTACTTGAGGTGAAAGCAACACAACGAAGTAACATAAATGTTGGGTTTCGTTCCTCAACCCAACCTACATTGAAGTCTAATTTAAGGTTTGAAAACAGTCCCTAGCCCCCATTTTCAAGCTAACATTTAACTTAACTACTGTACTTGGGAATCATGCGTCCGATTATTCAACTATTTGGGCAACTTTTTGCAGGGGCTTACCGACGCTTTACGCAAGCGTTGGATTATCCGGAGTTAACGCAGATATCTGTGCAGAGGGAAATTTGCGATCGCCTAATTAAAAGCGAGTATGGTAAAACTTTAGGAATTCGTTCTCTAGCAGATTGGCAAGCTGTACCGATAGTTGATTACGATGGGCTAGAACCCTGGATTTTAGGGCAGGAAAAACGTCAACAAATTCCCCTCACCCCAGAACCGATTTTATTTTATGAAAAAACCTCTGGTAGTACTGGGGCGATTAAATGGATTCCCTATACTCAATCTTTGCGGCGCTCGTTTAATCAGATGTTTTGTGTTTGGGCGCACGATTTAATTGTACATGGGCCAAAATTTTCTACAGGGAAAATATACGCTTCTATCTCGCCACAGCTAAATGTGGGTAATTCCCAATCTTTACAAGATGATTTAGATTATTTAGATGGATGGTTGCGTTGGTTGCTGCGTCCTTGGTTGGTAATGCCAAAAGGACTAAATCGCCTGCATAACATGGAAGAATTTAAACATCAGTTGGCTTTAGCTTTATTACAGGCAGAGAATTTAGAAATTATTTCGGTGTGGAGTCCGAGTTTTTTACAAGTACATTTAAATTATATTCAAGAAAATCGGGAGTTATTGCACAGAGAATTACAAGGAATCATATCAGGCGATCGCTTACAAATTCTCTTATCAGAAAATATTCCCTGGATGCAGCTATGGGCAAATTTAAAGCTGATTTCCTGCTGGGATAGCGCCAAAGCCGCAGATCAAGCCAAGGGATTGCGATTGCAGTTTCCTGGTGTATTGGTTCAGGGTAAGGGTTTACTCGCCACGGAAGCACCGATGACAATTCCCTTAATTGCTGCGGGGGGTTATGTTCCGGTGTTGGATGAAGTGTTTTTTGAGTTTGAGGATGATACTGGCTGTTTGCAGAGTTTACACGAACTGAGTATTGGCAAGGAATACGCGATTATATTATCTCAGAAGGGTGGTCTTTATCGTTATCGTCTAGGCGATCGCATCCGCGTGACTCACTATTATCGTCAAACACCCTGTTTAGAATTTATCGGACGAAGTCAAGATATCAGCGATTTAGTAGGAGAAAAGTTACAAGCCAGCTTTGTACAGGATGCTTTAAATCGCCTGAACTTGCAAGGAACTCATTTTCAGAGTTTGGTTCCTGTTACTAACCCACCCCACTATATTTTGTTACTGGATTCAGCACAGCAAACCCCGGAAATGATTGCCCAACAATTAGATATAGCTTTAGCAGAGTCTTACCATTACAATTTAGCGCGATCGCTCGGTCAACTTGCACCACCAGAAGTATTAATTTCCGCCCAAATTCCTGAATTATTAACCTCAATTCGCTTGCAAAAAGGTAGTGTTTGGGGAGGTATTAAGCATCCAATTTTAGCAACAACGGCTATGAGCCAGGAAATTTTATTAGCATTAAAATCTCTCAATTAAAATATTTATAAATCGCATTTATTTATTTATTGGATAATTAAATAGATATTATTAGTATTTAAAATACTCTAAATAAATCAAAATTTAACAGAAATGTAGGGGCACAAGATTATTGTGTCCGGATGAATAAGTAAGACCAATTCCAATAATGTTGGCGACACATCAATATATTCTAGAGGGCATGGCAATGCCATAGCCCTACCATCTGTCGCATTCTTTTTTCTAATTGGTATAAGTAGGCGGAAATAAAGACAATTATGTTACGGAAGGTAAATAGCCTTGAAACCCTTACCAATGACAAATGACAAATGACAAATGACAAATGACTACTTATATTTAATTATGCCAACCTACTTATGGTGTTAATTGCTCAATGCTAATTATATCTCCAAAAAGATAATTAAAATTAGCCCTTCATGGGAAAACCCCACAACCAAATAGGAAAACCTTTCTCCTCTAGTCCCTGTCATTAGGCACTTTTAGAGGGTTTTTCGGTTGCTGAGAGAATGGCTAACTATTCACACATTTCTTGGTTATATCTCGATTATGGTAAGCGTTTTATAAAATCTAGATGAATTATCTATGAATTTTACATTTAACTACTTTATACATATATAAAATCAAGGTAAATTTTTAGTTGTTATCTCTGATATGCAGAGTTTTTGCGCAAAAAATCAGTAAAAATACTTCTAGCTACGTTATTAAGTGTAAATAATAATGGCAACCTCACAATATTTTCGCATTGAAGAATTTCCCAATTCGATTAACACAGTGTTTGATAGTAAGTTTAATCGTTGGCTCGCTTTAGAAAATTCCTCTGTGCTGGTTGAGGTGAAAACTAAAAATGGCGAATTAGACTTGACAACCCTCAAGCGGACTAATATTTCTCAACTTGGGTTAAAAAATCCCTATGGAATGGCTATCCATCCAATTACAGGAAGGCTGGTAATTTTGGATCGGAGTACTCAACCGCAGATTTATCAGATTCAACCAGACTCTCAAGGTAATTTCTCCAATACCTCAACTACTCCCATCACTCTCCCGGCAAATTTACCAGATTTGAGTGGAATTAAGGTAAATTCTGCCAATGGTAACTTTGTGGTAGACAGCGCTACTGGTCAAATCCAATATGAATTTACCAGTGCAGGTAAAATTGCGGTTGAGCGAGATTTATCTGGATTAGGACTAAACAATCAACAAACACTGCTTACTAATAACACCTCTATTAGCACCTTTAGCGCCAACACTACAGATGCATCTTTGATGACAGCGCAGACGGTGCAGACAACATCTATTCCCAACCCAGTATTAGTACAGACTATCTACACCTCTACATTTATCCCTCCTAGCCCAGATCCATCAGGGATTGTTTATATCAGTCATTTAGGTTCCCTGTTGATTTCTGATGGTGAAGTGGATGAAATGCCGCTTATTTTCGACGGGAAGAATATGTTCCAAGTCAGCTTGACTGGAACTTTGGAACGGGGTTTAAGTACTATGAACTATTCCAACGAGCCAACAGGGATAGCATATAACCCCGCGAATCGCTTCCTGTATATTGCGGATGATAACAAGCAACGGGTTTTTCAAGTTAATCCTGGAGGCGATGGTACTTACAACACATCAGATGATGTGGTGAGTTCTTTTAGTACTCTTCCTTGGGGTAGCACAGATCCAGAAGATATAGCCTATTCAACAACTTCAGGTACTTTATTTATCGTTGGCGGGGCAGATGACATCGTTTATCAAGTTACCACCAACGGCACCTTAATCAACCAATTTGCTACTAATAGTTTCGGACTTCACGATCCGGAGGGGATTGCCATCGATCCTAATAGTGGGAACCTGTTTATGGTAGGTTTCCCAGCTAACTTAGTGTTTGAAGTCTCAACTACTGGTCAACTTATCCGCACCTACGATATTTCTGCGGCGAACGCACTCAAACCTGCCGGTATCACCTTTGCACCCAGTAGTCAAAATCCCTATGAATTAAGCTTTTACATAGTAGATCGCGCTGTTGATAACGATGCCGATCCCAATGAAAATGACGGTAAAATCTACGAATTTGCTCTCGGTACTCCCGTACCCAATCAAGCACCAGCTGTCACCGCAGGTCAAACCCAAGTAGTGTTATACAGCGCTAACCTTGACGGTGCTGTTGCTGATGATGGCTTACCTCAAGGGGCAACTGTAACCGCTACCTGGAGTTTCATTAGCGGGCCTGGTGAAGTAATTTTTGACGATCCATCGGTAGAAGATACGGGTGTGAGCTTCACTACTCCGGGAACCTACACTTTACAATTAAGTGCCAGTGATGGAGAATTAACAGCAAGCAGCCAGACAACTATCCAAGTCTTAGATCCTACATCCATAACCTTTGTCAGCTTTGGCAGTAGCGGTACTATAGGCGGAGTCAGTTTTAATCGGCAAGACATTCTCGCACACGACCAGTCTACAGGTAACTGGTATCTGTATTTTGATGGCTCTGATATGGGCTTTGGTAGCTCCTATCTGCGAGATTTTCACATTAATGCAGATGGCTCAATTTTATTTGCTTTAAATAACCCGACTATTTTACCTGGGCAACTATCTGTAGATGATTCAGATATAGTCAAGTTTACGCCTACAACTACAGGTGATTCTACCAGTGGCACATTAGAAATGTATTTTGATGGCTCGGATGTGGGATTAACCACCGATGCTGAAGAGTTGGATGCGATCGCTATTGACCGAGATGGTAATTTGGTCGTTAGTACCAGGGGTGGTTTCACCGTTCCTGGAGTATCTGGTTCAGATGAAGACCTGATGAAATTCACTGCTACTAGTTTAGGTCAGAATACATCTGGTACTTGGACAATGTTGTTTGATGGATCTGATGTTGGTCTAACTGATTCTAGTGAAGATGTGCTTGGTGTTTGGTTCGACGCTAATAGTAACAAGATTTTCCTCACTACCGAGGGTAATTTTAGAGTTAATGGTGCTAGCGGTGATGCTTCTGATATCTTTGTATTTAACCCAACTTCACTTGGTAGTAATACCAGTGGTAGTTTTACGCCCTATTGGGATGGATCAAACAATGGAGTACCCGCAGGAATAGCTGTTGAGGGTATTGCTATTGCTCCTATTTTTTAGTCAATGGTCAATGGTCAATGGTCAACAGTCAATGGTCAATGGTTAAACTACAACTAGTACAGACGCGATTAATCGCGTCTCTAACAACTGTACAGACGCGATTAATCGCGTCTCTGCAATATCTGTTTCAAAACCATTGCTGTCCAATCTACATCAGCTGTGGTGGTTTCCCTTCCTAATGTTAGGCGAATTCCACCTAAGGCGGCTGGTTCTGAATAACCCATCGCTAGTAAGATGGGGCTAGGGCTGAGTTTACCACTGTGACAGGCTGCACCTGCACTGATACCAATACCCGCTAGGTTCATTTGTCGGACAATGGTTTTACCGCTAAGTTTTTTGCTATTGGCTGATTCTAGGCAAAAACTGACATGATGGGGTAGGCGGTGTTCTAAATCGCCTGTGGGAATTAAACCAGGTACATCGGCTAACTGAGCAAATAAGCGATCGCGTAAATTAATTAAACGCGGTGTTTCTCTAGATATTTCTTGATCTGCTAGTTCAGCTGCGACACCAAAACCAGCAATTATCGCTGTAGCTTGAGTCCCGGAACGTAGCCCCATTTCTTGTCCACCACCAGCAAATAGGGGTACTAACTCTACACCTGGACGAACATACAGCGCTCCTGCACCTTGCGGCCCATATATTTTATGACTAGATATGCTCAGTAAATCTACTGGCAAATTCTCTACATCAATGGGTATACGCCCCACTGCTTGGACAGCATCAGTATGGAATAATACTCCATGTTGATGGGCAATATCTGCTAATTTGGCGATCGCTTGTACGGTTCCAACTTCACTTTGACCGTAAATTACAGACACCAATACTGTATTATCTCGCAAAGCGGCTGCTAAATCTGCGGGGTTGACTCTTCCTTTTGCATCTACCGCCAAACGTGTTACTTCCCAGTCCCACCTTTCCAGCAAGCGCGCCGATTCAGAAATTGCCGCATGTTCCACAGTAGAAATAATCATATGTTGGGGTGCATGATATAAGCGAGCCACGCCCATAATTGCCAAATTATCTGCTTCTGTACCACCAGAGGTAAAGATAATTGACTCCACACTAGAAGCGTTAATTAATCCCGCAACTTGAATTCTGGCGGTTTCTAAAACTGTTGCAGCCCGTTGTCCCCACTCATGTAAACTAGAAGGATTGCCCCATTGTTGAGCTAACACTGCTTGCATAGCTGCGATCGCTTCTGGGCGGGTAGGAGTTGTAGCACTGTAATCTAGATATATTTGCATATCACCAATCAATGAGTGAAAACATAAGCTTCCTGTGGGTTGTGTATATTTTCAGCATATACAGTTAAGTCACTTAATTCTCAAAATCCCTCAACAATTTTGTAGTTAGGGACATCCAATTTTTTAAATACCCAATAAATTTGTAGTGCGAGCATCTTGCTCGCTTTAGAACATCAGCGAGCAAGATGCTCGCACTACGGAATATGGGTAATTTATTTTTTGTAAGTCCCTTATAGATGAATTGTTGACTTTGTTTGTCAAGGTATTTTTCTCCTTATTGCAGCATACTTAATTTTGGGAATAATATATCTGTCAACTCTCAATCAACTTTAAGCAGATTACAGTGCAAATTCCTTCTAGTCTCAAGTATTATTTTACATTTTTTCTCATCTTTACCATTACCGCTTGCGAACGAGTCCAATCATACAATAAACTTCCCGAACCTCTACCACAAGATCCATTTGTTCAAGTTTACTTTAACAATTCCCAATCTTCGGAATTTTCCGAGCCTTATCGTCAGCAGACTCGACTAGGAGATAATTTAGAACAACAAATAGTCAATGCTATTTCCCAAGCGAAATCTACAGTAGATGTAGCAGTGCAAGAATTACGTTTACCCAAGGTAGCGCAAGCATTAGCAGCCAGACAAAAAGCCGGAGTTAAGGTTAGAGTAATTTTAGAAAATACCTACAGTCGTGCTTGGAGTAGCTTCACACCAGAAGAAATCAGCAAATTAGAAAAACGAGAACAGGAACGCTATCAAGAATTTCGCAAATTTATCGACATTAACCAAGACAATGAACTCAGCGCCGAAGAAATTAATCAAAGAGACGCTTTAGCGATTATTCAAAATGCTCAAGTTCCTTGGTTAGACGATACTGCCGATGGTTCTGCTGGTAGCAGTTTAATGCATCACAAATTTGTGATTGTCGATAATAAAATTGTCATTGTTACTTCGGCTAACTTCACGTTAAGTGATGTTTTGGGCGATTTTAGCAATTCTAGTAGTTTAGGAAATGCCAATAATTTCTTACAAATAGAAAGTTCAGAATTAGCCACCTTATTTACAGAAGAGTTTAACATCATGTGGGGTGATGGGCCAGGCGGCAAACCCGATAGTATTTTTGGCGTAAAGAAACCGCTACGTTTACCAAAAACTATCACATTAGGAGACACAAAAATTACCGTTCAATTTTCACCTACTTCTGCAACTCAACCTTGGCTCAATAGTACTAATGGTTTAATCGCAAAAGCTTTAGAATCAGCCACTAAGTCAGTTGATATGGCATTATTTGTATTTTCCGATCAACGATTAGCAAATATTCTGGAAAATCGTCACCAACAGAATGTGCAAATCCGCGCTTTGATTGAACCACAATTCGCATTTCGTTCTTACAGCGAAGCCTTAGATATGATGGGATTTGCTCTGAGTGAAGAATGTAAATATGAAGTAGATAATAAACCTTGGCAGAACCCAATTACTAGCGTTGGTGTTCCTATATTACCTAAAGGAGATTTACTCCATCATAAATTTGCAGTAGTTGATGAAAAAACTGTAATTACAGGTTCTCATAATTGGTCTGAAGCAGCTAATAATGGTAATGACGAAACCCTATTAGTGATTGAAAATCCTACAATTGCAGCCCATTATGTCCGCGAATTTAACCGTCTTTATGGTACTGTCAGGCTGGGGTTATCAACTGCAACTCAACAGAAAATTGCCAGTGAAGTCAAACAATGTCAGCAAATACAAAGCCCTACATCAATTCTGCCGCAAACACCAACAAAATTAAACATCAATACAGCAAGTGTAGAAGAATTAGCAACCCTTCCTGGTGTAGGTAAAAAGTTAGCACAGCGCATTGTTATTACCCGTCAACAGCATAAGTTTAACTCTTTGCAGGATTTAGAAAAAGTTCCTGGTATTAGTAATAAGATGATTAACAAATGGCAAGATACGATCACTTTTTAGCAGTCTGCTAAATTCTGGATATAGTATAAAATTCTCACCCTACAAATACCTCTTATTATTTTTGGTAACTCAGCCTAAAGTAGGGTATTTGTCTATCTCTACTTACAGAGGCAATATATTTTACCGTTTTTTAGCATGAACCTATGTTGAGATAATCGGAGTAAGTTTATGCCTTATAAGCAGATAGACGAAATACCTGAGGATATTAGACAACAGTTACCCGAACACGCCCAACAAATTTTCTTTGCCGCATTCAATGCAGCTCAAGACAATGGTATGAGTGAACAAGGTGCGCGTGATGTAGCTTGGAATAGCGTGAGAAATGAGTATGAGCCGGGTAATGGAGGAAAATGGCACAGAAAACCCGAAGATCCACCAATACATAATAAAGCGATTACTACCGGCGGTAATTAATTACTTTTAGCTCTATTTTCAGCAATAACCTGATTTATATAGAGCCAATTTTCGCTAAGGGAACTCCAGAACATAAATTATCCCAAATTGTAGGGGCGGGGTAACCCCGCCCCTACAATTTGCGGGCTTGGTAAGTTAATGATTGGGATGTTTTTTTATTTGGAAGTCTCTAAATAAAGTACAAGGTTAGGGGGACAAAAATCTTTGTCCCCCTACAAGTATCTATAACTCACTCATTGGTAACAGATAAACCTAATACGTCGCGACAAATATTGAGAACATTTTTGGCGCGGAATGGCTTAGTTAAATATAAATCTGCACCAACATCGGTACCTTGACGTTTATCCATTTCTTGACCATTAGCTGTCAACATAATGATATAGATATCTGGGATTTTGAGTTCATTTTTTACTGTATTACAAACTTCTAGCCCGCTCATTTTTGGCATAATAACATCGAGAAAAACTAGCTGAGGATTTTCAGATATAATAATCTCTAAGGCTTCAGTACCATTTTTCGCTGTTAATATTTCTACTGCTTCACTTTCTAAAATCTCCAATGCTTCTTCGAGTAGTAAACGCACGCTGATTTCATCATCGACAATTAATATTTTATTTTTCATATGAATACATAATTCTCCTACAGGGATCGCGGGATCGTGAAAATGGTTGGCATCAAATAAAGTAAGTTATCCATGCATAAAAACTCGATTATTTCTTGAGTGAATCTTTGAGAAATTATTAATTATCAGATGTGGCAATAATATTCTATCCTTGTGTCTATAATATGTCTGTCAGTATTTTTAAGGTTGAGGAAGTTTGATATATCATTAAATGACTCGTGAGAACTATGAACGCAAACAGAAATTTTTGGAAATTTTACAAAAAGCTAATGAAGAAAAATAAATTTTTCATTTATTTTGCAGCACGGGAATTTCAATAGAAAAAGTGGTTCCTTCGCCAGATTGCGATAAACAACGCAGTATTCCGCCATGTTTTTCAATAATCTGATGACTAATTGAAAGACCTAATCCTGTACCCTTACCAGTAGGCTTGGTGGTAAAAAATGGTTCAAATAACCTTTCTTTGAGACTTTCGGGGATACCAGGGCCATTATCAGTAATTTGGATTCTCAGCAAATTGACGCTAACTAGCTCAGTAGAAATACGAATATAAAAATCTCTCTTAGTTTTATCTGTCACAGGAGGCCATTGACAACTAATCATTGCTTCTTCTAAAGCATCGATCGCATTTACAATTAAGTTCATAAATACCTGATTAAGCTGATTAGCATAGCCTGCAATTAAGGGAATATTGCCGTATTCTTTAATTATCTGGATACCTAAATTCTTTTCTCTTGGCTTGAGTCGTCCTTGCAAAATCAGTAAAGTGCTATCAATTCCTTCGTGAATATCTACTGGCTTCATCTCTAGCTGATCTAAGCGAGAAAAGTTGCGTAAAGATAAAGCTAGCTGGCGCATTCGTCCTACGCCTAAATGCATGGAAGAGAGGATTTTGTTTAAGTCTTCGATGACAAATTCCCAATCTAGACTTTCTAGTAGCGCTTGAATCTCGCCAACGGGTGGGGAATAATGTTGTTGATAAAGTTGCAATAAATTGATAATTTCGTGAGTATATTCTTGAATATGGCTAAGATTCCCACTGACATAGTTAATGGGATTGTTAATGTCATGAGCTACTTCTGCAACTAGATTCCCTAAAGAAGACATTTTTTCGCTTTGAATCAGCTTAGTTTGTGTCTGTTGCAATTCAAATAGGGTACGCTGGAGTTGTTGAGCTTGTTCTTGGGCTACTTTTGCCGCAATGCAGCTTTGTTCGTAGAGTATCGCTCTTTCAATTGCGCCTGCTGCTTGTAGCGCTAAAATACTGAGCAGTTTCCAATCTTTAGTCGAGTAGGTAATTGGAGTTTCATGACACATGATAATAGCTCCAATCATCTTGGTTTTAGTAGTTAAAGGGACACAAATTAGAGAATTTATTGACGATGAAAGATGATTAAACCGAGGATCTATGGAAATATTGTTCAGTATCTCACCTTGACCTGCTTGGAGAATTGTACCAACAATTCCTTGACCTAATATTAGAGGTTGTGCCCAAGTTTCAATTTGTCCATATTGCCAAATAATTCTCAGCCAGTTGGTGTTTTCATCTAACAACAAAATTGCACCACTGGTAGATTGAATGAGATTTTTAGCTTCCTCAATCACTAGTTGGGCAATTTCTTGAACATCTAGACTAGCTGTAACTTGTGTGGATAAGTCTTGAAATAAATCAATTTCCTCGTACTTCTCTAATAATTCCTTTGTAACTGCCTTTTTTGCATATTGCTGTTGTGCTAGGTAAGATACTAGCGCCGCAATACTAGCTGTTTTTTGATCGGCGATCGCCCAACCAATTATTTCTTCTTCCACCTTGATCGGGTATTTCTGGGAATTTAGCCCATGATTAACACCGATTAATGGTTTACCTGCGATATCTTCAATGTAGATATTAGTACCCATATCTGTTTCCAGTTGGGTGAGTAGAGTTTGAAATTCTTTTTGGCTGACTAACTTGGGGAAATTAATTGAAATCATCTAAATTTGGCACACCAGTTCCTAAAATTGCGGTTTTCCAGCTAAATTGGAAACATACTCATAGTTTGGCGATTCACCCAAAAATTAATGATTAATTATGGGTTGAGACTGACAAGGAAACGATCAAATAAGGAAACCTTGCCAGAATACTGGGTAATATTAGTAAATTAATTGAGCAGCTGGGATGAGCTTGGCTTTATTATTCCCAATTAAGAGACATGGGGTAACAAATTGATCTGTTAATTCCCCGTGTATCATGTTCCTGTGCCAGAAGAATTGTTCAATGATGGCAAGAGGTTGAAATAAATCATTACACTGAAAGTTAGTTGCCTAGAAGGGATTGACTGTCCTGAAGAAAAAATGACTCAACAAACTCAGAGAATTGTGATCCTTGGTGGAGGCTTTGGTGGTTTATATACTGCTTTGCGCTTAAGCCAGTTACCTTGGGAATCTACTGCAAAACCGGAAATTGTGCTGGTAGATCAGAGCGATCGCTTTTTATTTTCGCCGCTACTGTACGAATTACTCACTGGCGAATTGCAAACTTGGGAAATTGCCCCACCTTTTGCTGAATTGTTGCAAGGTACAGGTGTACGTTTTTATCAAGCTGTGGTTGCGGGTATTAATGTTGACCAGCAACGGGTACAGTTAGAAAACGGCCCGGAAATCCCCTATGACCGTTTAGTACTGGCTTTAGGTGGCGAAACTCCCCTAGATTTGGTTCCTGGTGCTACTTCCTATGCTTACCCTTTCCGCACAATTACTGATGCTTATCGCTTAGAAGAACGCTTGCGGGTGTTGGCAGAATCTGATGCTGATAAAATTCGCGTAGCCATTGTTGGCGCTGGTTATAGCGGTGTCGAGTTAGCTTGTAAGTTAGCCGATAGGTTAGGAGAAAGAGGACGCTTCCGCCTGGTAGAACTAACTGACCAAATTTTACGCACCTCGCCAGAATTTAACCGAGAAGCTGCCAAAAAAGCTTTAGATGCACGAGGCATTTTTATTGATTTAGAAACCAAAGTAGAATCTATTGGTCAAGATAGTATTTCCCTAGAGTATAAAAATCAAGTAGATACAATTCCAGTTGATTTGGTGATTTGGACTGTAGGTACTAGGGTGAGTCCGGTAGTCCACTCCTTACCTTTAAAGCAAAATCAGCGCGGTCAAATTGCGACTACAACAACTCTCCAAGTCCCCGAACATCCAGAAATTTTTGCTTTAGGGGATTTAGCCGATTGTATTGATGCTCAAGGTCAACAAATCCCAGCTACAGCCCAAGCTGCGTTTCAACAAGCAGATTATACAGCTTGGAATATTTGGGCTTCCCTCACAAATCGCCCTTTATTACCTTTCCAATATCAAAAATTAGGGGAAATGTTGTCATTGGGTGTAGATAATGCTACTCTCACAGGCTTAGGAATTAAGTTAGATGGTTCATTGGCTTACGTAGCCCGTCGCCTAGCTTATCTCTATCGCTTGCCTACTTTAGATCATCAGCTCAGAGTTGGTTTTAATTGGCTAGTCCGTCCTATTATAGAAACGCTTTCTCAGTAGCAAATAGTGCGTAAATATAACTATGCACTGAAACTCTAATCAGGCAAAATCTCAAATCCAGGACTCAAAAGCGTAACATTTTGATGGAACGACCGAAAGTAATTTTTTTAGATGCTGTAGGCACAATCATCGGGGTAAAAGGTAGTGTGGGCGAAGTTTATCGCCAAATCGCCCAGGAATTTGATGTTGATGTTCCCTCTGATACATTAAATCGGGCATTTTACGAAAGCTTTAAAGCCGCACCACCGCCAATTTTTCCCGATGCAGACTCACAAGATATACTCCAAAGGGAATTTGATTGGTGGCGGATTGTTGCCCTCAATACCTTTGAAAGCGCAGGAGTTCTCAAGGAATTTGCTGACTTTTCGGCTTTTTTTAGCGAGTTATATATCCATTTTGGCACTGCGGAACCGTGGTTTGTCTATCCTGATGTTCTGCCATCTTTGGTAAATTGGCGCAGGATGGGAATTGAATTAGGTGTATTATCTAACTTTGATTCCCGTATTTATTCGGTACTGCAAAGTTTAGGTTTGCGAGACTTTTTCTCGTCTATTACTATTTCTACCCAAGCCCGTGCGGCTAAACCCGATCCGCAAATTTTTGCGATCGCTTTAGAAAAGCATAATTGCTCGCCTGACGCCGCATGGCACATTGGCGATAGTGTGGAAGAAGACTATAACGGTGCTAAAGCGGCTGGTTTGCGAGGGATTTTGATTAACCGCGAGCAAAAGCCAGCACTCAGTACTCAATCGTTTTAGGAAAGTATAGCTGTTGACAGTTGACTGTTGACAGCCCCGCACTGAGCCTGTCGAAGTGTTGACAGACTTAAAAGCCTTTTATTGTCAGGGTTTTATCTTAGGTTGATGTCCTAATCTATCTGGCTACAGCTATAAATAAACGAACATGGCTTTAGCCTAAGACTCGTTACAGGCTAAAGCCTATTTTATTTTGTTGGGCAGGGGGCAGGGGGAGAAAGAGTTTGAGCCTGACTTACTTACAGCAATTTAATTTGCTCTAAAAGTGCGAGCTTTATCATTTACACATATTGAGTACTCATTTTTATATTTTTAGTAAACAAAAAAGGCGATCGCTTTCTCATTTATCGAAATCAAGTACTCATTTTTCTGTTTTAAGTAAGCAAAAAGCCATTTCACCTGCTCATTCAGCCATTTCGCCTTCTCATTATTGTGTTTTCCGCAAGGAAAATACCATTTCACCTACTCAAAAAGCCATATCGCTTACTCGTTTCGGTAAATCGCGCACTCATTTTAGTGTTTTCCGCAGGTAAAAAGGTATATTGCTTACCCATTTCGGTAAATCGCGCACTCATTTTAGTGTTTTCCGCAGGTAAAAAGGTAGATTGCTGGCGCAAAAATTGCCATGTCTGACAAGAAGCGGCTGTAGAGCTATGCTTTGTTGTTTTTTGCGATTGCACTTATCCTCAACTCAAATTGGGTAATTGAATTTAGACACCTAATTCATAATTCATAATTCATCTAGATTTCGCGTGGGGAGGGCATGGCAGTGCCATGCCCCTACGGCGCATTTTTTTTAATTGGTATGACAACAGTCGCGTTTATTGACGATAAGCGACTTGCAGACTACGGACTAAAATCACTAAAGAAGCGATCGCCATTAATCCGCCCCAAAACCAATAAGGTAATAATAAATACTGCTGCATTTGGCCTGTATCGGACAAACCCAAGTAACCAGCGCGGTAGCTAAATAGGTAATTCAGTTGATGGTATGTACTGATACAAGCTTGGACGCCGAGAAATTGAATACTAAAGCCTTGTACCCAACGGGGTGCTTTTAAGGCAATACCCAGGATAATTAAGCCTAAGAAAGGAATGGCGATAAATCCAAATAAGGAACGTACCCAAACTAAGGTGGAAAGTAGCAAAAAGCCACCCAAGATTTTTAAACTCAAGGAAGCGGCTTTAAAACTGCGAGAAGCGAGAATTAAAGCTGCACCGGCAATTGGCGGCCCCATAGGCCCAGCCGCCGCAACTAAAGCCGGGCCGATGGGGCCTAATGAGGAAGCGATGCGATAAGTGGCGACACCGGAACCATTACCAAAAATCTCTAATTTGAGAAACTGTCCCCCTAACATCAGTGCCATCAAGCCGTGTCCCATTTCATGAAACCAAGTAGCGAGGATCGTAAACGGGTATAAAATGTAATCTCCGGCGGGGACTTGCCAGAGGACAACAGTAGCGATCGCCGCCGCAATTAACCAAGTCAACCCCATCCGTTCAACTTCTTTTGGTGCTTCTTGGGGAAGCATGTTTTCCCAATTCTTTCCTGGTTCCTTCATGGTTATTTCCTTGGCGTAATTACCTCAAAGGCTTGAGTGTATTTTCTTCCATGCTAATCTACTTATCGGGCATGGGGCAGGGAAAGATTTTTAGCTGGAGCTTTGAGATAACCTGCAACTTCCTAATGGTAGATTTTAGGTTAGTTCTCACCATTGTAAAAAATGAGTATCAATAAAAATTTTGATAATTCTTTGTCTGGTGATGTCAGACTATTTGGTTTACCTGCCGAACAAGGGCGATGGTTACTAATTCCTTTAGGAATAACGATTCTACTCTGTTTAGGAACTGCTTATTCTTGGAGTATTTTCCGCAGTACGATTGAAAAATCCCTACAGGTAGGAGCCACAGAAAGTTTACTACCTTTCACAATTTTATTGGTAGTATTTTCAATTTTAATGCCGATTACTGGGTCGTATGTTGAAAGGTTTGGCTCACGCTTGGTGACTGCGGTAGGGGCAATAATTATGGGGATTGGTTACACCGCTTCAGGTTTAGTCAATAGTATCCCTTTACTAACTATTACCTACGGTATCATTGCTGGAGCGGGTGTAGGGATTGTTTATGGTGTACCACTGGCTGTTAATGCTAGATGGTTTCCTGACAAAAAAGGTTTAGCTGTTGGGGCAACGGTAATTGGCTTTGGTTTATCGCCCCTAGTAACGGCACCTTTAGCGAAGAATTTAATTGCTGCTAATGGCGATCGCGGTTGGCAACCAACGTTAATCGCTTTTGGTATTGCTTTTACCCTGATTATATTAGCGATCGCGCCGGTGATGAAATATCCGCCTAGTGGCTGGCAACCTGCGGGCTGGACACCACCAATTAAACTCAGCGAATCTGAAAGCGATCGCAGTACATCTTTATTTGAGTCCCTCAGCTTTTATGGGTTGTGGTTATGCTTTACCGTCGGGACTTTTGGGGGGTTAGCGGCAATTGGCATTGCTAGTCCAGTTGGTACAGAAATTATTGGTTTAGACAAAAATACCGCCGCCAATGCTGTGTCTTTATTTGCGATATTTAATGGCTTAGGTAGACCGTTATTTGGTTGGATTGCCGATCGCTTTCAGCCGAAAAATGCAGCTATTGTTTCCTATGTATTGATTATGATTGCTTCGATTATGATGCTCAGTGCGACTAAAGGAGCGATCGCTACTTACCTCATCGCTTTTAGTTTAATTTATCTCGCCTTTGGCGGTTGGCTGGCAATTGGGCCTACATCTACTTTGATTTTATTTCGGACTCAGGATTATGCCAAAAACTACGGCATCGTCTTTACTGCCTTTGGGATGGGTGCGTTGCTAGGAACTTTAATTGCTGGTAATATCCGCGATATTTTTGGTAACTATTTACCCTTTTTTAATGTCACCATTGGTTTATCAGTTTTAGGAATTATCTTGGCTGTGTTTTTACTAAAGCGCCAGGATTAAGGAACTTCCAACTAAAAAAATATACTATCACTGTGTAGGCAGGGGGCAGGGAGCAGGGGGCAGGGGGAAAAAATAACAATGTCTTCTCTGGGAAATTAGATAATTTATACCAATTAAATAATCTTTGCGACACATCAAAATATTTTAGAGGGCATGGCAGTGCCAGTGCCCCTACAATTTGTCGCATTCTTTTTTCCAATTGGTATTATTTTCTGGAAGTCCCTAAGCAATTTCAGTTTGATTATTTGGGGAATTAATTTCTTTATTCACAATTTTGATAGTCAAGGCTTTAGTCATCTTTTTTAAGACTAAAGCCTTGACTGCAAAATTAACTTAACTGAGTTGGAAGAGGAATGTTACCAAATCGCCCTTACCCAAACTGATGCGATCGCCTGGTCTGAGGCGGTGTCTGTTTCCTGGTAATAGGGGCAAATTGTTGATGTAGGTACCATTGGAACTACCAACATCCTCAATATAAAAAGCATCTCCCTCAACGCGAATATCTGAGTGAATCCGCGAGACAATTTCCGAATTGGGAAATCCGGAGACATCCACATCTGGGGGAATGCGATCGTTAGGTTTGCCGATATGAATTACAGACAGTGTTTGGGGTAATTCAATATTGGTATCGCTTTGTACGTGGAATAGTTGTGCTGTAATCTGCTGTAATTGGGTTCTGGCAGGGCTAACAGCAGGTGCTGGCGGTACTGCGGCTACTGGTTCGGGTTCGGGAATTTCAGCTACTGGTTCCGGTTCGGGAATCGCCGCCACTGGTTCGGGTTCGGGAATCGCCGCTACTGGTTCGGGTTCGGGAATCACCGCTACTGGTTCGGGTTCGGGAATCACCGCTACTGGTTCCGGTGCAGGAGTAATTTCTACTGCAACTGGTACAACTGGTGGCGGTGCTACTGGTGGTGCTACTGGTGGCGGTGCTACTGGTACTACTGGTACCTCTGGAGGAACAGCCACGGCTGTGGGTGGTAAAGACGAAGCAGCAACCGGGTTAGGAACTGCCAAAGGATCTGGTTGTACCAGTTCGACAAGTGGATCGGGAGTAACCAATGGTGGCACTTCTAAAGGAATGTCAGGGGCGACAGTTGCGGCTACTGCTGTTGGAGGTGCTGCTGCATTTGCGCGCAAGTTATAGCCACACTGACCACAGAAAGCGGCATCTGCCTGCACAGTTGCCCCACAGTTGGGACAGTTATTAGTCGCTGGTAACGGCGTATAACATGCTTCACACTGGACAGCGCCGTCTGGGTTGGGGTGATTGCAATTAGGGCAGACGATCATGGATTTCGGCCTTTGTTCAAGCTCATCGTAAAATGGGACTGGCAAGCAGAGAAGCGGCTCTAGCTTTCAATTTTAAACAATTACTCCTGATAAGTTAACATGTGTCTCAATTGGACATTGTTCCTAGAGAGCTTGCAGATGGTGTTATTACCTGCATCAGAGAAATTTGCTGGCGATCGCTTGTTTGATGTTGACAAAGTTAAAAAGACTTGGCAATTTACCATTTGTCAACATTTATACTACATGACTAATGATAGTAGACGACCCAAAAGATTCCCGATGCAGTTTCCAGGCAAGACAGCTCTGGGAAAATTAACTAGGGAGTTCTGCACCCGCCGCCGCATCTAGCAGCCACCAAAGTTCTCCTTGGGGTTTAATTAAGCGCGATGGGTAGGTAAAGTCATCGGCTACGGGCGCAAATACTTGAGCTAAAGCTGGGCGTTTATTAGCACCTGCAACTACAAAAATGACGCTGCGAGCCGAGTTGATAAATGGGTAAGTAAAAGTGATGCGGATGCTGCTATCTTTATTACCCACAGTAATTAAGCGATCGCTGACTTTTAACGCTTCTGTATGTGGAAATAAGGAAGCCGTGTGCGCATCATCACCCATTCCTAGCAAAACTACATCCAAAGCAGGAAACTCTCCGGATGCAGAATTGAAAAAGTTATGCAAATGCCGTTCGTACTTCACCGCCGCCACTGCGGGATCGGCTTCCAAGGTTGGCATGGGGTGAATATTGGTTTCCGGCAGATCAACCCGGTCTAGCCAAGCACGACGCGCCATCAGTTCATTGCTGTCAGGATGATCTGGGGGAACATAGCGTTCATCGCCCCAGAATACATGAATTTTATCCCAAGGCAGTTTTTGATTAGCGATCGCCTCATACAACGGCTTAGGTGTACTGCCGCCAGATAAGGCGATAGTAAACCGCCCCCGCTCTTGAATAGCAGTATCTATCTTGGACAGAATCAAGTCTAGCGCCCGTTTAACTAGAGCGGACTGATCCGTTAGAACTTCGACCGTTTTGTTCATGGCTTTATCATCATTTTGCCTGCTTCCAGCAATACAATACCGAATTTATTACAATCCCCCGTTTGAACTTTTGAAACTTTTAAGATCAGTTGTCGATGGGCATGGGGCATTGGGCATTGGGCATGGGGCATTGGGCATTGGGCATGGGGCATTGGGCATTGGGTGAATAGTGAGCAGAGAGAGAGCATTTATATAATTTTCCTCCTCTGCACCCCTGCTTCCTCTGCTTCCTCTGCCTTCTTGTCTCCCATGTCTCCCATGTCTCCCCTGCTCCCTGCCCCCTGCTCCCTGCCCCCTGCTCCCATGCCCCATGCCCTAATTCAAAAAAATCTCCTTCCAGTCGGTAATGGCTTCCCGTTGGGCGATGAGTAATTCTTGAATGCCTTGTTCGGCGACATCTAATAGTTGATTTAACTGTTTGCGGCTAAAGCTGCCTTCTTCTCCTGTTCCTTGGATTTCAATGAAATCCAGATTTTGATTCATGACGACGTTGAAATCTACTGTGGCGGCTACATCTTCGATATAGTTGAGATCTAAAAATGGTTCTCCTTCCAATAAACCCACGGAGACGGCGGCTATTTGTCCGCATAAAGGCGATCGCTCGATTTTCCCTTGCTGCAATAATTGGGAAATGGCGTTAGCTAAGGCGACGAAGGAACCTGTAATCGCTGTGGTTCTTGTTCCCGCATCGGCTTGCAAGACATCCGCATCTACGGTTAACGTGCGTTCTCCTAAAACTTCAAAATCTAAGGCAGCCCTTAAGCTACGTCCAATTAATCGCTGAATTTCTTGGGTACGTCCCGATAATTTCATCAATTCCCGTTCTTGCCGTTGTTGCGTGGCACTGGGAAGCATTCGATATTCAGCAGTTAACCAACCTTTACCGCTACCTGCAAGAAATTTGGGTACTCCTTCGGTAACGCTGACTGTACAAAGTACTTTTGTATCACCACATTTTGTCAGCACAGAACCAGGGGCAAAGCGAGTAAAGCCACTGTCAAAGCTGATAGGACGGAGTTCGTCGGAGTTCCGGCCGTCTGGACGCTGCCAAACCATTGGAGTTACCTCAGAATTTTCATAGAGAATACTGCCTTAAGGTTACATTAATGTCACAGCTTCTCTAGAAGCTTGTTGGTGTAGTCAGCGCCCAACTTAAGTCCTGCAACTACTAATAAAAATTGCAGATTTTCTTAATGAACTGCCAAGAGGTTAACAATTTGCTGGTGTACTAGTTCTCGCGATTGGTCGCCATTAATCGTTAATAGGCGGCGGCGACGGTCGTAATATTCGAGTATGGGGATAGTGCGATCGTAAAATAACTCTATCCGCCTCTGGACGATTTCGGATTGCTCATCTTTGAGCGATCGCCCTAAACAACGATTAACCATAATAGCTTCTGGTACTTGTAAATAAATTGCCCAATTTAACTTTTGACCTAAATATTCCAATAAAAAATCTAATTCTTCAGCTTGGAAAGCTGTACGCGGATAGCCTTCCAATATCCAACCCGATTGCGAATCTAGCTTTGTCAGCTGCATCTGAATCAATTCAATCATCATTTCGTCCGGGACTAGTTCCCCAGTTTCCACGTAGGGTTGTGCATAGCGTCCCAAATCTCCCAAATTATTCATGTGATTGTTGACACTTGACTGCAAAGCATCTTCTCGGAAGGATGGCGAGTCAACAGATATGGCCTCTCGTAAAATTTCCCCTGTAGAAATCTTCGGAATCTCAAAGTATCTACAAAGTTTTTCTGCTTGAGTGCTTTTCCCCGATCCTGAACCACCCAGAATCACCAATCTCACAACACTTTACTCCTCATCCTGTTAAATTTATTACTTACCTACTCTGTTGTGCCCAAACAAATAGTAAATCTAACATCTGCTGATTTGCAGAGCTTGCACCCTGGTTCTTGATGAATTGGCACTGCTAGTTCTGTGTTTTGAGTTTTATCTTTAAAAGTTAGAAGACCCCAGGTTGCACGAAGCTTTACCTGGGGACGGCAGTTGCTACAACGGGGGGAACCCCCGCAACGCACTGCCTCATGAATAACTGTCAAAAACGAAACACCCTTTTAGACAATATTTCGTTACAAGAAATAAGTCTAAGAGGGTAGTTGAGTTTTTGACAATATTCTGGTAATCTAATTAGGAAAAATTCGGCAAAACTATGATAGTTTACGAAGCAAAAGCAAAAACAACAAAAGAGCAGTCACTTAAGATAAATGATGTCTTAATGACTGCTCTTTTTGTACGTAATTCTTGCTTGCGCTATTGGTTAGATGGTCATGCAAAAACCGGATTTGATTTAAATAAATATACGAAAGTTCTGTCAGACAATCCTGACTTTCCTTGGGTATCAAAACTGAACTCGACGGCAAGACAGGCAATGGCAGAACGAGTGTGGGCAGCAATTTCCAGATTTTTTGATAATTGCCAGAAAAAAGTGCCAGGTAAGAAAGGATTCCCAAGATTTCGGAGATTTCAAACTAGATTATCTGTTGAATATAAGCAAAGTGGCTGGTCACTTTCAGAGTGCCGTCGATTCATAACATTCACAGATAAATTTGGTGTGGGAACAATAAAATTAATGGGAACTCGTGACTTAAATTACTATCAAATAAGTCAGATAAAACGGGTGAGAATTATTCGTCGTGTTGATGGAATATATATTCAATTTTGTATTGACCACGACCGGAAGGAACAATTAGAACCCACTGGTAAATCTTTAGGTCTTGACTTAGGATTAAGCAGTTTCTACACCGACTCTGATGGTAAGAAAATAGAACATCCTCGGTGTCTGAGAAAATCTGAAAAAGCATTAAAAAAGGCACAACGGAGATTATCTCGTTGTGCCAAAGGGTCGATAAATCGTGTTAAAGTACGGAATCGACTCGGCAGAAAGCACCTGAAAGTACAACGCCAGCGTCAAGATTGGGCTGTGAAATTAGCTCGATGCGTAGTGAAGTCGGCAGACATCGTGGCGTATGAAAACTTACAGGTGCGAAATATGCTGAAGAATCATCACCTCGCCAAAAGTATTTCAGATGCGAGTTGGTCAACTTTCACTAACTGGTTGGAATATTTTGGCAAAGTATATGGGCGAGTTGTCATAGCTGTACCTCCTCACAACACGACAATCAATTGCAGCAATTGTGGGCATCTAGTACACAAAACTTTGAGTACTAGGACGCATATTTGTCCTGCTTGCTCATATATCGATTGCCGCGACATTAATGCCGCAAAAAACATCCTCAGTCGAGGATTAGAAATGATGAAAAATACCGATGGACTGTCGGAAATTCACGCTTCTGGAGAGTTTGATCCCTGCTCGAAGAAGGTAACTTCTGCGAGTAAATCATCTCGTGGAAAGAAGAATCCCCGCACATAGCGTTCGCGCAGCGTCTCGCAGAGAAGCGACGTGCGGGGAGGGTCAAGACGACTTGCATTTATATCCGATTAATGCCAATATCATTAACTCTTGACTTCCACACAAAGGTAGTGCTTGACTAAAAATGCAACTTGCCCAATAAAATACATTTGGGAAAATATGATTGATTATACAGGTTAATTGGCGATCGCTTGTTTCAGCAAAAACTCTTTGTGAATTTGTAATATTTTAAACTTCGTTTTATGGTAGCTCAGTTAGATACCTCAAGTGTAAATTCAACCCTTAATTTACCATCCCCCATTGAAGGGCTAGTACAAGTTTTCACTAGCTCACACCGTAACTTTTTCACAACTGTTATGGCTCAAGCACTGAGAATTGCCGGACAAGGCACCCCAGTGTTAGTTGTACAATTTCTCAAAGGTGGCATTCGTCAAGGGCATGAAAGACCAATTCAATTGGGGCAAAATTTAGATTGGATTCGTTGCGATTTACCTCGTTGTATCGATACACCACAGTTAGATGATGCAGAAAACGAAGCTTTACAAAAGCTGTGGCAACATACACAAAAGGTAGTATGTGAGAATCAGTATTCTCTCGTTGTTTTAGATGAATTAAGTTTAGCAATCAACTTTAATTTAATTCCAGAAAGCGAAGTTTTAGGATTCTTAGCCAAACGTCCTCCCCATGTTGATATCATCCTCACCGGGCCAGATATGCCAAAATCCCTGTTGGATGTAGCGGATCAAATTACCGAAATCCGCCGCAGTCATAGCCCGTAAATAATGCGCCACTTCAAGATATTCTAGTAATTCTGTTTAAATTAACTGTGGACTTGTGATTAAAAACGATATCTGGATTACTCAAATGGCCCAAAAGGGTATGATTTCGCCTTTTGAGCCAACTTTAATTAGAAAAGTGCAACAAGACGCAGAAATAGGCTTAAAACCAGTTATTAGCTATGGTTTATCTTCCTATGGCTATGATATTCGCCTTTCATCTGCTGAATTTCGCATTTTTCGCCACATTCCCGGAACTGTTATCGATCCCAAAAACTTTAATCCTCAGAATTTAGAGTCAACGCCTTTACATACTGATGTTAATGGTAGTTATTTTATCTTACCTGCCCACAGCTATGGTTTGGGTGTAGCCCTAGAGAAACTAGAGATTCCCAATAATATTACCGTGATTTGTATCGGTAAATCTACGTATGCACGTTGTGGCATAATCGCAAATTTAACACCTGCGGAGGCAGCTTGGCGAGGTCATCTAACTTTAGAATTTTCTAATTCTTCCAGTGCTGACTGTCGCATATATGCCAATGAAGGTGTTGTGCAATTGCTCTTTTTAGAAGGTGAACCCTGCGCAATTAGTTACGAAACCCGTCAAGGTAAATATCAGGATCAATCTGAAAAAGTCACCTTAGCGAAAGTTTAAGGCTGAAGTTAGCCATAAGTTAAGGTGCTAATCTCGCCCTACCCAGGCGGGACTTTTCATACCATTCTGCGATCGCGGGCACCCAATCAGCAAAATGCGGCCACATCATTTCACATAACTTTTGTATCTCTAATTGAGCGTCTTTCTTGTTTCTGAGGTCGCAAAAATGCAAGAAAGACCTTAAATTAAAACTCACAACAAAATGCTGGCGATAATCAAAAGGCATTTTACCTCTAGCATGTTCCTCAGACATTCCAGCTTCAAAGTCAGCTTTATATCGTTTCGCTGCTTCTAAACACCACTGTAAATCTGATGCTCTTTGCTCTGGTGAGTAATAATATTTTTTACCTTGTCTATCAGTGTAATAGCCTACAGGACGCAGGTAAAAAACATCTTCAATATCTTTCTTGCCCTCTACTACATCAATAAACTGGTTACCCGTATACCTCAGGGATTGGACATCGAATGATACAGCCACCCTATGTGTACGCGCCTGTTGCATAACACTGTGGGGAAAGTAGCCACAGTTAAAAACAATCTGGGGATGCTCTAAAGGCCCGTAATGTCCCCTTTCACCTGCTAAAAGTCGCTTGACAATAATTTCACCGCATTGTGACTCAGACGGCCATGAGTCCCGTTCATCATACACGAACGCCTCAGTGTAGTCCTGGTGCATGGCGGCATAAATCACCTGCTGAGGATTGGGTGTTTTGCTAATAACCTCTACGCGAAATCGATCCATGAGTATGCAGCCTGTTCGTGAGATATGTCTAAAACAACGATCCTCTATGATATCGCTGCCTTGGACTTGATTCAACTTACTCATTTACTTTACAAAAGTTAACTAAATGAGTTACACTTCGTTACATAGTAAATCAAAGCAGGAAAATCTTATGCGTACCAATACTTCCATCGTTGATGACCAAGGTTTAATGAACAACTTT
Organism: Calothrix sp. FACHB-168; assembly: GCF_963889195.1. Taxonomy (NCBI): domain Bacteria; kingdom Bacillati; phylum Cyanobacteriota; class Cyanophyceae; order Nostocales; family Calotrichaceae; genus Calothrix; species Calothrix sp. FACHB-168. The sequence goes on along the minus strand of NZ_CAWPNJ010000024.1, from coordinate 61,414 downwards.
GCCCTTGAACCAAAGGTATATGTAGATGAGCAAGGCGATCGCACTGGCTTTACACCCTATGCAGAACTCCTCAATGGCCGTTTAGCAATGATTGGTTTTGTGTCTCTAATAGCCTTAGAAGTTGTTACAGGACACGGTATTGTTGGTCTTTTGGCAAATCTGTAAATAGTAACTTTAATTTTTATTGAGTAATTTTCAATAATTTGTGAGAAACAAGAACCCTGACTTTTTAATACAGTCAGGGTTTTTATGCTAAAAACTCTAAAATTATTAATAATCGTCAATTTAATAACTTTGTATATCCAGTAAATGTTGTATTTTTTTTGTTAGATTTTACCTAAATAATTCATCTCTGTAAATACCGAAATCAATTCAGAAAAACATAATATATTCAAAAAAAATTGCGTAGATTTCCTAAATATTATCGAGACTTTTTTTTGCTAGATTTAAATATCAATCTTTAAGTAACAGCAGATTTATCAATTAAATCCTGTCTGTATTCATGCTTGACTTGAATTTTAGCTGCAAGATTACACGGTAATGTAAATTGCTAACTAAAATTTAAGTCTAATTTTGCATGATTGAAATTGATTTTTTTTTGCGAGTAAGGCTCAACATTTTTAAACAATGTCTTTTTTAGATCCTGGTGTGTTTAATGTCGGGCTTGATGGGCAAGCCAATATTGAATTTTTAGCTGATGGTGGTAGTTATCATGGAGAACTTGGCCTCTTCAGTTTGAAGGGGATGGAAAGTTTACAACTTGGTTCGATGGAATTTATTCAAGAATCTGCCCGTCGGATTCTCAGCAATTCTGTAGCTGGTTATCTTGCTATTACCGATTCTACAGAAGGTGCTAAATTTAGTGGCAACTTTGGAGAAAGTGAGAAAAATGATGGTAACTTTTTAGGCGAAAAAAGCTTTGCTATGAATCCTGGGGAGCAGTTTGCTTTTCTACTATTACCTAATGGAAAAATTAGCGAACTGGTTAATTCTCCTAAAGATAAAATTGCTATATTTTCGATTGCTAATGCGAATACTGACAAATCTGTTCATTTTGCCCAACTCGGACAGGGAACAGAGAAAGGTGCAACTTTCGGTGTTGAAGATATCCTTGCGTCTCAAGGTTCTGATTGGGATTATAACGATCTGATTTTTCAAATTAAGGGAGCAACGGGGAAAACATCTCCCTTAGATGCACTGATTAATTCCCAAAAAGAATGGCGTAAGACAGAATCTGGTAAAAAATTAATCGATTACGCTCAACAAGTTAGCCAATTTATGACTTTGGCTGCTCCTTTTAATACTGCTTATACTGTTACGAGTCTGGGAGCAGTACCAGGGTTACCAACTCCTTATGTGGGATTGGCTTTTAAAGCAGACGATCCCAATACTTTGTTTATTGGTTCTACACCCCAGGGAGAAAATAGCCAAATTTATGCGATCGCACTCCAACGAGATGCTAATAATCATATTATCGGATTTACAGGCACAGCTAGCTTATTAGCTACTGCACCTGGGTTAAATGGCGGTTTGATTGATGCAGGTTTAGACTTTGGCCCTAATAATGTCTTATTCTATACCACATGGAATGACAATACAGTAGGGCAAATCAAACCTGGTAGTTCTAGCGCTGACAAGCAAATCGATTTAAACGAGCTAGGTTTTGACGCCTCTACAGGTGGGCTAACTTTTGTACCTCAAGGGTTTCCTGGTGCTGGGCGGTTAAAAATTACCTCCTACGATACCAGTACATTTTATGACACTACTGTGTCTGCTGATGGCGCAGGGACTTGGGATATAGCACCTGCAAGTAAATCAGTCAATCTCAGTGGTGGTACTGATGCTTTTGTTTATGTGTCTGGTTCCATGCCAGAATTTAAAAGCCAGCGCATCTTAATGACAGAGCAAGATGCTGACAAAGTTGGCGTTTACAGCATAGATGAAAATGGCGATCCCATTAGCAGCAGCCGCCAAGATTTTATAACTGGAATTGACGGCCCCATTGGCGCAGCAATTGATCCATTGACAGGTGACTTTTTCTTTTCTACCTATTCGTTTGGAGACTTTAATCCACATGGGTTTAACCAAGTTGTGGTGGTGAAGAATATTTGAAAATCTAGCCTCTTTCCAGTAAATTAAGTAAACAGATAGGGCACAATTAATTTGTTGTGCTTTTATTTTGTTATACCCATTCAAATAATTTTTGCGACACATCAATCTATTCTAGAGGGCAAGGCAATGCCGTGCCCCTACAATTTGTTGCATTGTTTTTCAATTGGTATGATCTATTAGGGAAATCTCATCCGGTAAATTATGGCTTTAACTGCTTCAACAATGTTGCCACTAGGCACTATCGCTCCAGATTTTCATCTACCAGAAGTAGTATCTGGTGAAGTAATTTCTTTGGCTAATTTTGCTGATAAAAAAGCCTTATTGGTCATGTTTATTTGTCGCCATTGTCCGTTTGTAAAACATATTCAACAGCAATTGGCGCTGTTAGGAACTGACTATGAAAATAGCGATTTAGGCATAATTGCTATTAGTGCGAATGATGCGGAAAATTATCCAGATGATGCGCCAGAATCGTTAAAAGCAATGGCGATAGAACTGGGTTTAAAATTTCCTGTGTGCTACGACGAAAGCCAAGAAACAGCCAAGGCTTATACAGCCGCTTGTACCCCTGATTTTTTTGTCTTTGATAGTGAACAGAAACTTGTATATCGCGGACAATTAGATGATAGCCGACCCAGTAATGGTCAACCTGTCACAGGTACGGATTTACGTGCAGCTATTGAAGCGGTGCTAGCGGGTAAATCTGTGTCAGATGAGCAAAAACCCAGCATTGGCTGCAATATTAAATGGAAAGCTGGGAATGCGCCTAGTTATTTTGGTAGGGGCTAGGGGCTAGGGAAGGGAAGGAGGACAAGGGAGACAAGGGAGACAAGGAGGACTAATGACAATTGTACAGACGCGATTCATCGCGTCTCTGACCAATGACCATTTAAAAATTCACCCTCACGATGATTTTTTAACTGGGTGAGGGTGAAGATAAATTGACGATTAATGCTTGATTTCTAAATTAAGGATGTAGCGTCCTAATTGCACTTTGTCTGCCCATAATTCGTATTCTATCCGCAAATGCTCTGGTAAAGATTTGCCCGTGAGAACCATAGCAGTTGTGAAATTACGCAGACGGATAGGCTCATTAGGTTGCAATGACTCAGTTGGTAACCAGTAACGACTAACACCATAAACACCCTGTTCCCAGAAGTGACGATAACTCACTTGCGCGTTACCTTGCATGGTCATTATTACCCGATATGGGGAAATCTCTAACCACAAAATTCTGGGACTGCTGGGTGCATAAGCACTACTCCGTTTTTGCGGAGGTGTATCCTCGGTATTTTGAGAATTTATGATTTCGCAACTAATTAAAGGTGGTGCAGTCAAGAGTAAATGAAAACGGTCAGTATCTTTTTGATACAATGTTCCGGCGGTTTCCACAACAGACCAAACTGGTAGGTCGGTGGAAATTAGTGATAAGCACACAGGCTTGCGGTGATGGGTCAGCATGGGAGCGATAAGGGCTAAAAGCTATTGAACAACAAAAAATCAACACCAGGGTATCTAGCAGTCTGGGTCAGAAACTAAACAATAAAACATGCTTAGATATTAACTGAATCTGCTTATTTGGTAAGGGAGATAAATAAATATCAAAATAGTTAGGGCACGAATTGATCGAGCAAAAACTGTTATTTTTATCCGGAAAGCTAATTTAAAAGTAAATTTATTGAATATATTGTAAATAATCTTAAGATAACCGAATTTAGTATAGCGGATAGTCAACAGTCTAGAGTCAAGAGTCCAAAGTCAAGAGTCCAGAGTCAAAAGTAATTAGCATTAACCATTGACCATTGACTATTGACTATTGACCAATGACCATTGGCAACTTTTGGAAGATTTGATTAAGTTTCATAGAACAAAAGGCGATAGGATACTAGGAAGGAAGTCAACTACTGCAATACAAGCAGTTGCTGATTTACTTCCATATGTCTTCAAAAGCCAGTGTATCCTAATGTCGGCTGCTGTAATAACCCAAGAAACGCAAACAGATCTTTCGCAAAAATTAATTATCCAGCGACCTCCCTTTGGTTTATCCTTGCAAGGTCGGATTCGGATTCCCGGTGATAAGTCTATCTCTCATCGTGCTTTAATGTTGGGTGCGATCGCCCAAGGTGAAACGGAAATTCAAGGTCTGCTTTTAGGAGAAGATCCGCGCAGCACTGCTAGTTGTTTTCAAGCTATGGGCGCGGAAATTTCGGAACTAAATACGGATTTAGTCAAGGTTAAAGGTATTGGGCTGGGAAATTTACAAGAACCACTGGAGGTATTGAATGCTGGTAATTCTGGCACTACACTGCGTCTGATGTTGGGACTTTTGGCTTCCCATCCAGGGCGCTTTTTTACTGTAACAGGTGATGCTTCTTTGCGATCGCGTCCTATGTCCCGTGTAGTTAAACCTTTACAAGAAATGGGCGCGCAAATTTGGGGACGCAAAGGAAATTCTCTCGCACCCCTGGCGATTCAAGGACAAGCCCTTAAACCAATTCACTATCATTCCCCCATTGCCTCAGCACAGGTGAAGTCTTGTATTTTACTCGCTGGGCTAGCCACTGACGGTAAAACTACGGTGACTGAACCAGCCCTTTCCCGCGATCATAGCGAAAGGATGTTACGGGCGTTTGGTGCGGAACTGAGTATAGATTCAGACAGTAATAGCGTGACAATTACCGGGCCAGCCCAACTTTATGGACAAAAGGTGATAGTTCCTGGGGATATTAGTTCCGCAGCTTTTTGGTTAGTCGCAGGCGCAATTGTTCCTGGTTCGGAATTGGTGGTAGAAAATGTCGGCGTGAATCCTACCCGCACCGGGATTTTAGAAGCTTTAGCGATGATGGGCGCAGATATTCAACTGGAAAATCAGCGAGAAGTCGCAGGGGAACCAGTAGCGGATATTAGAGTGCGTTCCAGTAGTTTAAAAAGCTGTACTATTGCAGGCGATATTATACCAAGAATGATTGATGAAATTCCCATTTTGGCAGTAGCAGCCGTCTTTGCCCAAGGAACAACAATTATTCGCGATGCAGAGGAGTTAAGAGTTAAAGAAAGCGATCGCATTACCGTGATGGCGCAGCAACTCAATAAAATGGGTGCTAAGGTTACTGAACTCCCCGATGGGATGGAAATTACAGGCGGTACTGCTTTAGTGGGGACTGATGTTGATAGCCATACAGATCATCGCATAGCCATGAGTTTAGCGATCGCCGCTTTAGTCACCACCGGGATCACGACAATTCACCGCGCCGAAGCAGCAGCGATTTCTTACCCTGACTTCTTTAATACCCTAACTGCGATCGTTAATTAATATGGTCATTAGTCATTAGTCATTGGTCATTGGGCATTAAAATTATGGACTGTTGACTATTGACTATTGACTCTTGACTGTTGACTATTGACTATTGACTGTTGACTATTGACTATTGACTATTGACTATTGACTGTTGACTCTTGACTAGTCACTAATTTTTTATAAGTTTTATTTAATTATTTTTATTTTTTCATAGATATTTTCTATAAACTGAATATTACAGGATAGAAAATTAACCAAGATTTGGCTGGAAACGTCAATAAATTTGCTCTAATTTTTAACAAAAAATAACAATCATTGACTTAATCTTGGATTTGTCATAAGTTAAATATTTCGTTGATATCTGCATCTTTAATATAAATAATTTTTTCAACATTCATTTGCATGATATTGGCTACAATCAATCTAAATTCAGAATAAGTTAAAATACTTGCGTAAATTCAAGTACTTGCGTAAATTCAAGATTTAGCATTGGAGAAAATACATTATGGGCTGGTTACAAAGACTTTTTGGTATGGAAAAACCAGAAAATGCTCAAGTAAATCCTGAGCCTACTTTAGTAGCTGAGAATTCTACTGAAGGTGAAACAATTCCTATTGAAAGAATGGGATTAAATGGGGAATATGACCAAAGTGGTTTAGCTAAAAGAGTTGCCTTGGCTTTTGATGAAGATCCTCGTTTTGATAGTATTAATACAATTTACGTTGCTCAATTAGGAACTAAAGTAGTTTTAAAAGGGAAAGTACCCGATGCAGATACTTTGAATCAATTGGCTGAAGTTGCTGCTGGAGTAAGTGGTGCAACTGAAGTAGCTACCAACGAAGTTACAGTTGGATAAAGGATTTTTTGAATTAATTCATTGATGAGACAGCAATTTTTTATCAGAGGATGTTTTAAAAGTCATCTTGTTGACAGCAAGCCATTTAACGAAATTTATAAATACATACTTTTAGGTTAAATAGGCAAGCAAGAATTACTTAAAACACAACAAAATACTTTTTAAACAACCTCTATATGCTGTTTTCATCTGTCGATGATAACACTTGATTTTGGGATGATATATTCCATGAATAGAAAAATTCAACTACGTAAATTTGGGATTGGGCTAACATTGTTAAGCGTTTTAATGTTAGCTAGTTGTGGTGGTAAATCAGAAGAATCAGCTACTAATAACCCTGAAAAACCAACGGCGGTTTCTCAAGTCAAGCCTGATAAAAAAGGAGAAACTTCCGCAACTGGAACTAATACGGCGATTTCCGCAGATGCACAAAAGTTAGGCGTAAAACCTCAAGATGAAACTACTTGTCCTAGCAACGCACCTATTAAGGGGAAAGCTACGGCAAAGCGAGGAAATATCTATCACACTGCGAAGTTTCCTGATTATGCCAAAGTAAAACCAGATATCTGTTTTAAAGATACCGCTACGGCAGAAAAAGCAGGTTTTACAGCGCCTAAGTAATTGTTGCGCAGCTCACCAGTTGGTGAGGTACAGATTATTTTTAATTGTAGGGGCACTGGCACTGCCATGCCCCGAAGCGCGTTGTCACCCACCTTGGAATTCATTCCAAGGGACATAGCTCAAGTAGGGGCGGGTTAAGCGAGATAGTCGTGAATTATTGGAGCATATCTGTGAACCATTGGTGTCAACTTAAGCTAAAAATAGCCTCTGTCTTAGCTGTGTTACCCGCCTGAGAATGAATTCTCAGGCTCATAGCCAAAGTCTACTGAAGTAGACTCAAGATTTTGAGGATATCTAGTCATCTAAAGATGACTTCAGCTATTAACAAGGAACTAAAGTTCCTTGCGGGACAAAGGCTTAATTTGTAAATAATCAAACTTTGTTAAAATTTTCCTGTTCTAGCGGGTTGCGAGAGTTATCTTAAGTAGTTACATATAAAATTTTACTCATGTTACTACGTTTAATTACTATCAGCGCCCTGCTAACATTATTTGCGCCATCCTTACTATTTCATAATTCAGCATCAGTTATTGCCCAAGCACCAACGCCAACGGCTGAAGAAAAAATTACCGAAGCGATTACCTTAAATAGTAATGGCGAAGGAATGGTATATAAAGATTTAGTTGGTTTAGGCGATTTGCAAGCTGGGTTAGAAATGTTCCAGCAAGCGTTGGCGATTTTCAAAAAATACAATGCAAAAGCAGGGGAAGCTAACGCCCTTACCAATATCGGCTATGTTTATCTGCGTCAGGGTAAATATTCTCAAGCGCTGGAGTTTTTGCAACAATCTTTAGCTATCCGCAAACAGGCACGATATACCCAGAGTGAATGGATACCTCTGTCCTATATAGGAGAAGTGTACACCAATTTAGGTCAATATCCCCAGGCAGTTGAAGCTTATCAATCAACTTTAACTATTCTCAAACAACTGCAAGCTGCTAATGCTCAAGATTCCAGTTATCCTACAAGTCAACGCATTTTGCTGGCGGATACTGGGGCTGTATATTTTAGGATGGGTCAATATCAAAAGGCTTTAGAACTTTATCAACAAAGTTTAGCAATTTACAAAGCAAATAGCGATAAAGTGGGCAGTGCGGAGACTTTAAATAATATTGGCGTTGTTTACATTAATTTGGGTAACTATACTCAAGCGCTAGATGCTTACCAACAAGCTTTAACTCCCATTCAAGACTTTTGTTATCAACAAAAATCGACTTGCTTTTATGGTACTGAAGCAGCAATTTTAAATAATCTTGCAGGTGCTTATTTTAGCTTAGGGCAATATCAAAAATCTTTAGAATTGGCGGAGAAATCTGCCAATATTTACAAAAAATTCCGCAGTGGGGAATATAAAGGCACAAATAAACAGGATATAAAATTACTCTACGATGCTCTCGGACAAAATCCCCAAGCTTTACAACAAGTTAGCAGTCGCGCGAATGTTGGCGATGCTTTTGGTAAAGATTCGTTTCAATTTCAAGGGGAAGCATTGAACCTGAATAATATCGGGCAAATTTATTTTAGCCAAGGTAAGAACGAACAAGCACTGAGGCTATATCAACAGGCTTTAGCTATTTATCAAGAAAATAAATATCCCCAAGGTATTGCTGTCACCTTAAATAATATTGGGCGAGTTTACGCTAGTAGCGGGAAATATAACCAAGCCATCGAGTCAAATCAGCAAGCTTTGACTAATTATAAAACAGTAGGCGATCGCACTGGCGAAGGTGTCACCCTTAGCAATCTCGGACAAATTTACCAGCAGCAACAGCAGTCTGAAAAAGCCACCAGCTTATATCAGCAAGCTTTAGCTATACACCGGGAAGTGAGCGATAAAGTTAGCGAAGCTGCTACACTGAAGTATTTAGGGGATGTGTTAGCGCAACAAAATCAGCCACAATTAGCGATCGCATTCTACAAACAATCAGTCAATCTTACCGAAACTATCCGCCAAAATTTGCGCGTTGTTCCTACAGACATTCAAAAATCCTATACAGAAACAGTATCTGAAAGGTACCGCAAATTAGCTGATTTATTACTCAAGCAAAACCGTTCAGCTGAAGCGCAACAAGTTTTAGATTTACTGAAAATTCAGGAAGTGCAAGATTTTCTGGGTAATAATCGTGGGAGTAATCAAACAAGAACAGCTAATAGTAATTCTCAGCCAGTACAAAACCTACCCCTAAAACCTCAAGAACAGGAAATATCGCAAAAATATAGCGCCATTCAAGATAAAGTAATTCTCTTAGGTAAAGAACTTACTACTCTCCGCAAAATAAATCCTAAGGAACGCACATCAGCACAAGAAAAGCGCATCGCCGAACTAGTACAACTTGAGCAACAAGCTACCGCCGAATTTAACAAATTTATCAAAAGTCCGGCTGTAGTTGCTTTAACTCAACAATTATCTACAACATCAAGTCAAGAAAACCTCAGTTTACGCCAACTAAATTCACTGCGGGATAATTTACGCCAGTTAAATAACAAAGCTGTTCTCCTTTATCCCTTAGTTTTAGAAGATAGGTTAGAATTAGTCATCGTTACAGCAGACGCACCACCAATTCATCGTACAGTAGCCGTAAAAAAACAAGAGTTAGAGCAAACAATTGAAGAATATCGGCAAAAAATCCAAGTACCTCGTAATAATATCAAACAGCCAGCACTTAAATTATATAGCTGGTTAATTCAGCCGATAGAAAATGAACTTAAACAAGCCGATGCAAAAACAATTATTTATGCTCCCGATGGACAATTAAGATACGTTCCCTTAGCTGGATTATTTGATGGTAAAGAATGGCTTGCACAAAGATTTGTAGTGAATAACATTACATCTGCAAGTCTCACCAAATTTGACAATAAACCATCAAAAAATATTAACGTTTTAGCAGCAGCTTTTACCCAAGGAGATTATACAGTCAAACTTGCCAATCGCGCCGAAGTTTTTCAAGGATTACAGTTTGCTAAAACTGAAGTAGAAACCTTAGCTCAAACAATTCCTGGAACTAAAATAATCTTAGATAAACTATTTAGTCCAGCAGCAACAATTCCCCAAATGAACGATTATAAAATTGTCCATTTGGCAACTCATGGATATTTAGTTAAAGGGAGTCCTGAAGATTCTTTTATTTTATTTGGTGATGGCGAACATGTCACTTTACGCGATATCGAAAATTGGTCTTTACCCAATGTTGATTTAGTAGTTTTAAGCGCTTGTCAAACAGCTTTAGGAGAAAAATTAGGCAATGGACAAGAAATTCTTGGTTTAGGATATCAAATACAACTAACAGGAGCCAAGGCGTCTATTGCTTCATTATGGCCTGTATCTGATGGCGGTACACAGGCTTTAATGAATGTATTTTATCAAGAATTAAAATCTGGTAAATTAACCAAAGCCGAAGCTTTACAAAAAGCCCAAATAGCTTTAATTTCTGGTAATTATTCAGCAAATAAGCAAAATAAAAGTAATAGTAAGTTAATTGCTAATGCTGCCAATGAATTTAGTCATCCCTTCTATTGGGCACCTTTTATTTTAATTGGTAATGGGCTGTGAAATGTTTGTAAATTCTTTCTCCTGGGGATTCCTTCTAGGGATGGGATGAAAGACACCCCGACAGATGAGACGCGATTAATCGCGTCTGTCAACGGTCAACGGTCAACAGGAAACAATCGCTTCGAGAATATTTTTTACTTGGAAGTCCCTAAAACAGCCTACTACTGATGATAAACGCGGAAACGATCGCTAATACAAGTAGATAATTTATACCTTGTTGATTAGTAAAAAAACTGAGGTTAACTTGCTGTATTTCTTCCGGAAAACAAACAATAAGAACTTGCCAGAGAAAAATATTAGAGTCATTATATATACATAAAATTATGTAATTACTTAATTTAGGTAGGAAAAATCCATGTGATAAAAATGTCTTTCAATTTAATAATGAACAAGATAAACTAAAAAATCTCCCCTTAGTAGGATTTCATGAAAATGTGATGCTGATAATGCATATGAGAAGCGATCGCTCTAGCTGCATTGAAACCACAGATAAGACAAGTAAAGCAATTTACCTGTAATTTAGATAGACACTATCATGTATGGCAACGTCCCATTACTCAATCTTGATTCTGGAGGATTCACCAGAAAATCGCTCCCTATACCGCAGTTACTTAAATCAGGATCTACTTGCTACATATAATATAGTGGAGGCTGAGTCAGGAATAGCAGCATGGGCACAGCTGAGACAAAACCAGCCAGACTTAATTTTGCTCAACGAACAACTACCGGATATAGGTGGTTTAGAATTTTTGCAGCAGTTACGGCAGCAATTTGACGACTGCCAAATTCCCGCGATTATTTTAGCAGATTTGGCAAATGAGGCGATCGCATCTGGTGCAACACAATATGCAGCTTCAGAATTTTTAGAAAAAAGTCAACTCACCAGTGCAAAGCTTTGTCAAACGCTGCATTTCACATTAGAAAAAACCCATCTTAAACAGCAACTAAAAATTCAAGCCCAACAACAACAGTTTTTAGCCAGAACCTTACAGCGCATTCATCAATGTTTACAGTTAGAGGAAGTTCTCACAACAACCGTTAACGAGTTACGAGAATTGCTCCAAGTCGATCGGGTATTATTGTGTCAGCAAAACGCTTCAATAAAAGACACAATTATTGCTAATTCTATAGCACCACAGTGGCAAAGTTCCCTCAACAATCAAATTCAAGATATTTGCTGGCAAGAACATCAGCGAATAGCTAATACTAACGGTGACATCTGGGCAATTTCTGATATTCATGCCGCAGAACTAACAGCTTGTCATCTGGAATTGTTAGAGAAATTTCATGTTAAAGCTAATTTGGTGGTGCCGATTTTACTGAAGTATGAAATTGCAGCGCCAGCAGATAAAAGCAATGGCGATTCCTCTCCAGTCTTGTGGGGATTATTGATTGTTAACCATTGCCGCACAACTCGTCAATGGCAGACACATGAACTCGATTTACTCACACAATTATCTGTGCATTTAGCTGTAGCCATTCAACAGGCACAGATGTGTGAAAATCTGCAAAATTTTAACCCTGTGCCGCTAATTCCTCAAAAGCGAGAGATTAATGAAAAAAAGCGCCTAGAAAAGGAACGCCAAGAAGCATTAGCCGCCCTCAAAGCCTCGGAAGCTGAACTGCGAGGGTTGTTTAATGCAATGGTTGATGTGATTTTGGTAATAGATAAACAAGGGCGTTATCTGAAAATTGCGCCTACCAGTGCAGATAAGCTTTACCTCCCCCCTGAAGAATCGATTGGGAAAACAGTCTATGAAATTTTACCTCATCACCTTGCAGAGAAGTTTGTCAGTTTGATTGGGGAAACTCTAGCTACACAAGCAACAAAAGAATGGGAATACAGCTTACATATCGGTAATCAAGAGTTGTGGTTTCATGCTAAAGTTTCACCAATTTCCGCAGAAACAGTAATTTGGGCGGCAAGAGATATCACCGCAGCTAAACGCAACGAAATTATTCAAAAAAATGCCGAACAAGCACTGCAAGAAAATCAAATTCTCTTGCGCGTGATTATGGATAGCTTACCCATGTCTATCTTTTGGAAAGATCTCAACTATCGTTACTTGGGTTGCAATCGCCAGTTTTTGATAGATGCGGGACTAGCTTCAACCGCAGAAATTTTTGGCAAAACAGATTTTGAGATGGTTTGGCAAGAACAAGCTCCACTTTATCAAGCCGACGATCGCATTGTCATGGCATCCCATCAGCCAAAGTTTAATATTGAAGAACCAATTACCAAAAGCGGTAATCTTCACAGGTGGTTACGCACCAATAAAGTCCCACTACACAGGCCTGATGGAGAAATTATCGGCGTTTTGGGTAGCTATGAAGATATTACAGAACGCAAGGCAATTGAGCAAGCTTTACAAGAAAGCGAACGCCGTTACGCCACCCTAGCCGCATCCGCCCCTGTAGGTATTTTCCGCACCGATGCTCAAGGAAATTGTCTGTATGTTAACCATGTCTGGTGTAAAAATACGGGTTTGACTCCTCAACAAGCAGCAGGCCAAGGATGGGCTGTAGCCTTACACCCAGAAGACCGAGATATAGTTGCAGCCCAATGGCATCATCTCATCCAAACAGGGGAAACTTTTAGCTTGGAATATCGCTTTTTGCGCCCGGATGGCTTGGAAAATTGGGTATTTGGGCAAGCTGTTCCCGAAAAGAACCCCGACGGCACTATCATCGGTTATATCGGTACAATTACTAATATCAATCGTAGCAAAAAAGCCGAAGCAGCTTTGCGGCAAAGTCAACACCTTTACCACATTCTGGTAGATAACTTTCCCAATGGCGTATTTGTGCTGTTTGACCATGACTTGCGCTACCTGTTAGTAGGAGGCTTAGAACTAGCGCGAGCAGGTTTGAATAAGTCAGAAATGGAAGGAAAAACGGTTTGGGAAATCTTTCCGCCAGAGACATGCGAAACGATCGTACCCATGTTTTACAAAGCACTGGCTGGTGAAACAGTAATTGCCGAAGTTCCTTATCAAGAGTTTATTTACTTAACCCATTATCTCCCCGTGCGCGACGAACAGGGTAATGTGATTGCAGGTATCCTGATGACACAAAACATTACCGAACGCAAACAAGCCGAGAATGCGCTGCGGGATAGTGAAGAGAAATTTCGCCAATTTGCAGAAAATAGCCGCCAAGTGATGTTACTGCGGCAGATTGACTCTGGCGAATTACTTTATATTAACCCCACCTATGAGGAAGTCTGGGGACGAAGTAATGAAAGTTTGTACGCCAATCCCGATTCTTGGCAAGATGCTTTACACCCAGAGGATGTTTCCCGCATTCAAGCAGCATATGAAGCTACGGCTAGACAGGGATTGTTAAATGAAGAATACCGAATTATTCGCCCTGATGGCTCGATTCGCTGGATTTGGGGTCGATGTTTCCCGATTCAAGATAGAACAGGGCAAATTTACCGCATTGGTGCTATAGCCGAAGATATTAGCAAGCGCAAACAAACAGAACAAGAACGCGATCGCCTACTACAAATTTTAGCATTACAAAATCAAACTTTAGAGCAAGAAGTTGCCCGACGCACCGCCGAATTACAACAAAGTGAAAACCGCTTCCGCAATCTGATAGAAACATCTAGTGATTGGGTGTGGGAAGTGAATGAATCGGGGATTTACACTTATGTGAGTCCGCAAGTTATTAATATTTTGGGATATTATCCAGAGGAAGTTTTAGGTAAAACTCCCTTTGATTTAATGCCACCTCAAGAAGCCGAAAGAGTCTTGAACGAGTTTATGAAATTTATCTCAGTGCAAGCTCCCTTTCAATGCTTAGAAAATACTAATTGTCATAAAGATGGCAGATTAATTATTTTAGAAACCAGCGCCGTACCCATTTTTGATACCGATGGACAATTTCGCGGCTATCGCGGTATGGATCGGGATATCACAGGCCGCAAACGCTCACAAGCTCAGTTACAGGAAGCAGAAATTCAATTACGTAACTTATCAGATCGCCTAAAATTAGCAGTTACATCCGCCAAAATTGGCATATGGGATTGGGATTTGCTCAACGATTCCATACTTTGGGATGAGCGAATGTATGAACTTTTTGGTGTCTCCCCTGAGAATTTTGATATCAGTCAGGAAGCTGAGGCAAAACTGGGACAGCTGTTTCATCCTGATGATACAGTTAGCATCAAAACTACTATTCAACAAGTAATTGCTGGAGATGGAGAACTAGAGACGGAGTTTAGAATTATCTTAGCCGATGGTAAAATTCGTACTCTCAAAGCCTATGGACTAGTACAACGCGATTCTCAAGGGCAAATCCAAAGGCTAATCGGTATTGCCTATGATATTAGCGAGCGCAAATTAGCAGAAATCCAACTACAACAAACCAATCAACAACTCGCAACTTCTAATGCGGAACTTGCTCGCGCTACTCGGCTCAAAGATGAATTTCTCGCTACCATGAGTCACGAACTCCGCACCCCCCTGAATGCAATTCTTGGCTTATCGGAAGCATTACAGGAAGAAGTATTTGGCGTTATCAACGATAAACAAAGACGGAGTTTGCAAACCATTGAACGCAGTGGTCAGCATTTATTAGAATTAATTAACGATATCCTCGATTTGTCAAAAATTGAAGCCGGTCAACTAGAGTTACACTATACCCAAATAGCTATCAGTTCCCTGTGTCAAGCAAGTTTGACATTTATTAAACAGCAAGCTTTACAAAAACGCATTCAACTAGAAGTAAATATTCAACCCCATCTACCAAAGTTAATGGTAGATGAACGCCGAATTCGCCAAGTTTTGATTAATTTACTCAATAATGCGGTAAAATTTACCCCAGAAGGCGGGCGCGTTACCTTAGAAGTTACCCATCAAAAATTGGCGCAAGCAGCAGAGATGACATCAGCGCAAAATTTTATTCGCATTGCTGTCATTGATACAGGTATTGGCATCGCGCCCAAAAATCTCAATAAATTATTTCAACCTTTTATCCAAATTGATAGTGCCTTAAACCGTCAATATAACGGTACTGGTTTAGGGTTAGTTCTCGTTAAGCGACTGGTGGAAATACATGGCGGTAAAGTAGGAGTTAGCAGCGAACTTGGTGTAGGCAGTTGCTTTAGCGTTGATTTACCCTGTGGCAATATATCTGAGGTAGCTGAGTCAGTGCAATCGCTATCATCTGAGCTAAATTCTACCCTGATAGCTACAGCAAAGGATTCACCCCTAATATTGCTAGCAGAAGATAACGAAGCTAATATTTTGACATTCTCTGGTTATTTAGAAGCTGTAGGTTACCGCCTGATTTTAGCCAAAACCGGTCAAGAAGCGATCGCCCTCAGCAAAAGCCAATCCCCCAATTTAATTTTAATGGATATACAAATGCCAGGAGTTGATGGCTTAGAGGCAATTAAACAAATTCGCGCAGATTCTCACTATGTAAATATTCCTATCATTGCCTTGACAGCCTTAGCTATGCCTGGCGATCGAGAAAAATTTTTAGCTGGTGGTGCTAACGAATATCTCTGCAAACCTGTTAAACTCCAGCAACTTGCAGCCCTGATTCAACAGCTTTTAGATGCACACAATTAAGAAGTCAACAGTCAACCGTCAACAGTCAATAGTCAACAGTCAACCGTCAACCGTCAACAGTCAACAGTCAACAGTCAACCGTCAACCGTCAACCGTCAACCGTCAACACCTATATCAAGTACAAAATCGGAGACGTAAGTATAATTAAGTATCACTAGCTGTCAATCTCATCTATGGCAATTTCTCATTACACAATTTTGCTTTTGGAGGATTCACCAGAAGATAGATCCCTATACTGCCGTTACTTAAATCAGGATCTACTTGCCACTTATAATATAGTTGAGATTGATACGGTAATAGCAGCGAGAAAATATTTAGCACAAAGCCAACCAGACTTAATAATTTTAGACTATCAACTGCCAGATATGGATGGTTTGGCATTTCTTGAGCAGTTGCGGTGGCAATATGAGAGTTTGCCAGTGCCAGTAATTATGTTAACAGGGCAGGGAGATGAAGCGATCGCGGCTCAAGCTATCAAGTTGGGTGCGGCAGAATATTTAGCTAAAGGTAAACTCACATGTACGGAATTTTGCCAAACGGTGCATTCTACATTAGAAAAAACCTTTCTACAGCAGCAAATCAAAATACAGGAGCAACAACAACTATTATTAGCCAGAATTTTGCTGCGAATTCGTCAGTTTTTGGGTTTAAAGGAAATTCTCTCTATAGCCGTGCAAGAAGTACGAGAACTTCTCAAAGCAGATAGAGCGATCGTCTACCAATTTGACTCGCAAATGAATGGTACAATTGTTGCTGAGTCAGTACTACCACAATGGAAAGCTTCCCTTAACTGTCAAATTCAAGACAGTTGCTTTCGAGAAAATCAGGGCGTAGCTTATTTAGGTGGCAAAATTCGGGCAATTGCAGATATTTACAATGCAGGATTAACAGACTGTCATATTCACTTACTAGAACAATTTGGGGTGAAGGCGAATCTCGTCGTACCCATTTTGATGCACCGTCAAAATTTGGGAGAAGTCAGAAAATCAAATACTCAGGTACTGTGGGGATTGCTGATAGCTCATCAGTGCAGCACAACTCGCGAATGGCAGAAACATGAACTCAGTATCCTCGAACAACTATCTGTGCATTTAGCTTTAGCGATTCAACAGGCAGAACTCTATGAAAATTTGCAAATTCTCAATAAATCTTTAGAAGAGAAAGTACAAGTACGAACCCAGGAATTGCAAGCGAGCGATCGCCGATTTCGAGCAATTTTTAATAACACCTTTCAGTTTACCGGATTGCTGACAACAGAGGGAATTTTACTAGAGGTGAACCAAACAGCTTTAGACTTTGGTGGTGTTAAACGAGAAGACGTTATTAATCAACCTTTTTGGGAAGCTTACTGGTGGAAAATTTCCCCAGCAACTCAGCAAAGATTAAAACAAGCGATCGCACTAGCCGCTCAAGGTGAATTTATCCGCTACGAAGTAGATATATTAGGCGCTGGGAGTCAAATAATCACCATAGATTTTTCTATTCGTCCCCTCAAGGATGAATCAGGAAAAATAGTCATGCTGATTCCCGAAGGGCGAGATATTTCCGAACGCAAACGAGCAGAAGCCACCTTGCAACTCCAAGCCCAAATTCTTGATGAAATTCATGATGCGGTAATTTCTACAGATGTTAATGGCATTATTCAAACTTGGAATCAGGGTGCAACGAAACTTTACGGTTATAGGGCAACTGAAGTCATAGGTAAGTCAATTAGTTTACTTTACTTTCCGAAAGATTTAGAGCAACTATCAACACAGGTAATGGAGCCGCTATTCCAAAATGGTAGTCATGCAATTGAGTTGCGAAATCGCACTAAAACAGGAGAATTAATATATATTAGCTTGCGGCTTTCAGTCATGCGAGACAACCAAGGTAACATCATTCGCCTACTCGGTTGTTCTCATAATATTAGCGAACGCAAAAAGGTAGAAAAAGCCCTGCAGGAAAGTCAAATTCTTTTACAAGTTGTCATGGATAGCTTACCAATAGCTATCTTTTGGAAAGATAGAAACTGCCGTTACTTAGGCTGCAATCGTCAGTTACTTTTAGATGCGGGGCTAACTTCCACAGCAGAAATTATTGGTAAAACAGATTTTGAGATGGTTTGGCGAGAGCAAGCTGCACTGTATCAAGCAGACGATCGCTTAGTTATGGCATCTGGTCAACCTCAGTTTAATATTGAAGAACCATTTACCAAAACTGGCAACCTTCACAGATGGTTGCGCACTAATAAAATACCATTACGTAACTCTGATGATGAGATTATCGCCATCGTCGCCAGTTATGAAGATATTACAGAACGCAAGGAAATTGAACAGGCTTTACAAGAAAGCGAACACCGTTATGCAACCCTAGCAGCATCAGCCCCCGTAGGTATTTATCGCACCGACATGGCGGGAAATTGCTTGTATGTCAACGAACACTGGTGTGAAATCACTGGCTTGACACTTGCAGAAGCTCTAGCGGATGGCTGGAAACAAGCTCTGCACTCAGAAGATCGCGAAATGGTGACAACCCAATGGCAGCACCTAGTCCAAACAGGTGAGACTTTTGCTTTAGAATATCGGTTTGTTCGCCGGGATGGCGTCGAGAACTGGGTATTTGGGCAAGCTGTTCCCGAAAAGCATCCAGATGGTACAGTCATCGGTTATGTCGGCACAATTACAAATATTAAGCGCAGAAAACAAGCAGAACAAGAACGCGATCGCTTATTACAAGTTTTAGCATTACAAAATCAGACTTTAGAAGCTCAAGTTAGCCAACGCACAGCCGACTTAAAACAAAGTAAAGAACGCTTCCAAAATTTAGTAGAAACATCCAGTGATTGGGTGTGGGAAGTGAATGAAGCGAGCGTTTATACTTATGTGAGTCCGCAAATTATGCAAATATTAGGATATGCCCCAGAGGAAGTTTTAGGCAAAACTCCCTTTGATTTAATGCCAACAGCCGAAGCCGAAAGAGTCTTGAACGAGTTAATGAAATTCGTCTTTGAGCAAGTTCCCTTTCAATGCTTAGAAAATATTAACCTCCATAAAGATGGACGATTAATTACTTTAGAAACAAATGCAGTGCCCATTTTTGATGTAAATAAACAATTTCGCGGCTATCGCGGTATGGCTCGTGATATTACTGTCCGCAAACAAGCACAAGAACAGCTGCGTAACCTGTCAGATCGCTTAAATTTGGCAGTTAAATCGGCACAAATTGGCATTTGGGATTGGGATTTGCTCAACGACTCCCTAGTTTGGGATGAGCGCATGTATGAACTGTTTGGTGTCTCTCCCACAAATTTCGATTTGAGTCAAAGTGCTTGGGAAAAATTTTCCCAGCTGCTCCATCCTGAAGATAAAATTAGCATCCGCGATAATTTTCAACAAGTCATTAACGCAGAGAAAGAATTAGATACTGAGTTGAGAATTATTTTGTCCGATGGTGAAATTCGCACTCTCAAAGCCTATGGATTGGTGCAACGCAATTCTCAAGGGCAAGCCCAAAGGATTATCGGCATTAACTATGATATTAGCCATCGCAAATTAGCAGAAATACAACTGCAACAAACCAATCAACAACTAGCAGCCTCTAATGCAGAA
Organism: Calothrix sp. FACHB-168; assembly: GCF_963889195.1. Lineage (NCBI taxonomy): Bacteria > Bacillati > Cyanobacteriota > Cyanophyceae > Nostocales > Calotrichaceae > Calothrix > Calothrix sp. FACHB-168. The sequence goes on along the minus strand of NZ_CAWPNJ010000024.1, from coordinate 41,805 downwards.
CTCGCTCGCGCTACCCGGCTCAAAGATGAATTTCTCGCCACCATGAGTCACGAACTCCGCACCCCCTTAAATGCAATTTTGGGTATAACAGAAGCATTGGAAGATGAGATATACGGTATAATTACTGAGAAGCAAAAACAGTGTTTGCAAACCATCGAGCAGAGCGGGAACCATCTCTTAGAATTAATCAACGATATCCTTGATTTGTCGAAAATTGAAGCCGGTCAACTAGAGTTACACTACACCAAAGTAGCAATTCATCCCCTGTGCCAAGCAAGTTTAGCATTCATTAAACAGCAAGCCTTTCAAAAGCGCATCCAACTGGAAGTGAAGATTCAACCCCATCTACCAGAGTTAATGGTAGACGAACGGCGGATTCGCCAAGTTTTGATTAATTTACTCAATAATGCTGTGAAATTTACCCCAGCAGGCGGGCGCATTACCTTAGAAGTTACTTATGAAAAATTGACGCTAGAAGCAGAGATGACATCAGTGCAAAATTTTATTCGCATTGCTGTCATTGATACAGGTATTGGTATCGCACCCAAAAACCTCAATAAATTATTTCAACCTTTTATCCAAATTGATAGTGCTTTAAACCGTCAATATAACGGTACTGGTTTGGGGTTAGTTCTCGTCAAGCGACTGGTAGAAATACATGGCGGTAAGGTAGGAGTCACCAGCGAACTTGGTGTAGGTAGTTGCTTTACGGTTGATTTACCCTGTGGCAATATCTCTGCGGCAACTGAGTTAGTCAACTCAGAATCGCCAAAGCTCAATTCTCCACTCATCGCCACAATAGAGAATTCACCCCTCATTTTGCTAGCAGAAGATAACGAAGCTAATATTTTTACCTTCTCTACTTACTTAGAAGCTGTAGGTTATCGGATGATTTTGGCACGAAATGGTCAAGAAGCGATCGCTCTTACTAAAAGCCAATCCCCCAACTTAATTTTAATGGATATTCAAATGCCGGTAGTAGATGGACTAGAAGCCATCAGGCAAATCCGCTTAGATCCCAACTTTACCCATCTTCCCATTATTGCGCTGACAGCCCTAGCCATGCCTGGGGATGAAGAAAAATGTTTAGTCGGCGGTGCTAACAAATATCTCTGCAAACCTGTCAAACTCCAGCAACTTGCAGCCTTAATTCAACAATTGTTACATGCACGCAAGTCATGATTTATAGCTGTTGACAGTTGACTGTTGACAGCCCCGCACTGAGCCTGTCGAAGTGTTGACAGACTTAAAAGCCTTTTATTGTCAGGGTTTTATCTTAGGTTGATGTCCTAATCTATCTGGCTACAGCATTTTCCTGTAAATAGACCACGCTGTAGGGGCACGGCACTAGTAAAATTATTGTATGTACCAAAAGATTGTCGGTGCCGTGCCCCTACGACAGATGTGGTTTAAATAGGTGAAAACTGCTGTAAATAGGTGAAAACTGCTGTAAAAGTTTAGCACTGCTAAACCTTAAGCATTTATTTAACAAAAATTGTAATCTACCAAACAAATTAAATTTATATAATTGCCTTTCTATAGACAGACGATTATATCTGTCAGCGAAGTTATATTATTTTCAGTCATTAGCTGTTTAAAAAATTTAAAGCTCCTCTATATTTCTGTGAGGAGCTTTATTTATATTGAGATTATCTTTATTCAAGATATATAGCAATTCAAGTTGATTTGTGTGGAGCGTTCTTTTCTCGATAACTAATAGAAAAGCATTATCATGTGATGTGAGATTATGAACTAGTCAAACCTGCTTTGTCACAATGTTAATGAATTTTACTGCCTGACACTTCAATGTTCTTGCTATCAATAACCTGTGAGTAAGTATATATACTACTCATAGGCAGGCGATGAAAGCTGAGTTCATCCCCTATGAATCTTGAGATTCTTCAGCGCTAGGTTCTGCTTCAGTTTCCGTCTCCGCTTTCACATCAACTTTCGGTTTCACGGGTTTTGGCCCCCTTACTAGTGCGGGACTAACCTGTTGCTTGGTTTCCTCACCAAAAGATGATTTTTTTCCTTTACCAGAGGAACGATTACCTTTCGATTTTGAGCTTCTAGGATTAGACTCAGCCTGTAAATCAGCCGAATTTTCCGAATTTTTGTCAGTATTGGCTTGAGCCTGACGTTCCGATTTCTTGATTGGGCGTTCTATCATTGTAGATTTTTGTAAAGCTACCTTTATGATACATCGGTTTGCTGACGATGGATCTAATAACTATTCTTTTCAATAAAGTCAGTCTGATTAACAAAGCATCATCTATCTCAGTCAAATTGTTATTTAGCTACCTCATAAGCAAATACCAAATTTCTGTCAGAAATCTGATATTTAAATCTTGGTAAATAATTTAGATTTACTAGATTTACTTGATCCGCGACCAAAAATGAGCTTTGGGGGTGAGATAAAAAAGCGCGATCGCTAATATTAATTCAATAGGTATCAGTGAAAAAAATAGACTAGAACATAACCAAAAAGTCGCGAATAATAAAGCTAATATTTGCCCAAGCGAATTATTAATTTTTGGAGTGATAGCCAAACAAAGTAAAGCTAAACCTAGAGCAATCGATGAATAGGCAAAGTTTAACATAGTGAGTAATTAATAATGTCAAAGAATCCCAGATAATTGATGAACTGTAAGCAAACCGATATCTGTCTAGAATGCTAGCACTGCTACCGATGTATCAACGCTACAATACCTCCCCAACATTGTAGAATCAGAACCTCATTTCCTCAAACCGTTGGTTTACCCAAACCGAAAATTTGATTCCTTTACTCTAGCTTGACGAACATCCGTGAAAAGTTTGTTCGTGATTAACATAGTTATGCCAACTGCAAATGATTTTATAACTTTTCTGGTACAGTTTGGGCGACTAACCTTGTATCATAATTCCCTATTGTAGATATCAAGCTTATCAATGCTTCCCTATCAGCTAACGCTGTCATTGCCAAGGAAAGATGAGACTGTCTAGTTTTAGGTTGATACAGGAAAATACCAATTTTTGGGTTACAAGATGCTACATTTACTTTAATTAGATTTACTTACACAAAAGCATAATCTTCAATTTTAGGTTCTATCTAATTTCCCAAGATAATTTTTGCTTTTGCGCTTTTGATTCCCTATTTGGATATCTTAGCATAGATATTAAGGAATAACTTACGTACAGAGAAAATTAAGGCAACAGAAGATTGATCGATGCTCAACCTTGACTAAATCTGAGGCTAAAATCAAATAGAGTGAGCAGGAGTTGAGCGTTGCTCATACCAATTCACAAATATTTAGCTAACAGCTAATGCAGATATCTATAAAATCATCCCACATTTATACAAATTAGCTTGTAGAAGCAAAAATTTTGGCAGCAGGTAAGCAATATTTACTAATGAGGGAGAGAAAGCCTTGATTTGTTAGCCATTCACAGATTGTCTGTGCAAAAATAATATTTTCTTTACCAATTGAGTTGGTAAAAAGATAGATATGATACAGTTTTTAGAGCTAAACTTAGTCTTTGATGGTTGGTAGGCAATAAGTATCAGCTGTAGGAAATACCTAGAGCGATCGCACCCAATAGGTAGATTTTGCCATGATTAAAATTTACTACATAGCAAATTCATCTCTTGCTCCCACAGCTATCCATCCATCCCAAATTTATCGATCGAGTTAGTGGTTATTGGTTGGATGTATTTATCAAGCTGTGTAGAAATCCAAGAAATTGCAAATCTCTACAAAGCTGAAAGAAAATCATCCTCAGTTATGGTTAGACTTGCTGTGAATTTCTACCCAATTAAAATGATTAACCTTACTTGTAAATTATTATGTATCAGCCAGTGCATCCTGACGATTTACCTTCAGAACGGACAATTAAATTGAGTGAAATACTTTTCAGACAACTTGAAGATAAAATTAAGCAACTCTTTTATCAAAATTGCGTTCACTCAACACGTATTGTCTTATCCAATTGTCATTGGTATTTCCGCATTAATTCGGGAATTCTGATGTTAATTTTGGTTTGCCATAATATAGAACCATACCAGAATATTACCAGCATTATTCCCCAACTGACGCAGCAATTAAAACTATTTGCTAACAAAGCTATGATTAGTGTCAGTCCGCCAATTGCTAGTGAAATACCCTTAGTAGTTAATATCGAGAATCTTTTATCGGAAGAAGACTACCCTAGTAATTAACCCGCATAAATCAAAGCCGCCGTCTAGGCTATCTCTGTTGCAGTTGTGAGATAATTTGCTAGTTAACCAGCAATTTCCTAAAGGAGGGAACAGTTACAATTTATCGTAATTATTAATGAAATCTCTGCTAAATCTATTAAAGCTATAGCAATCCTATCTGAGTTGTGAAAATATTTTTTAATGAACCGCCAAGTACGCCAAGTACGCCAAGGATAAACGAAGAACTGAGATTTTGTAAATTTCACACATAATTTAGGAATGCTATATCATAAAATTATAAATTTCTCCGCCAAATTGCGGCTATGAGCGAACCTGTAAGATTATGACATACGCTAAATATCGCACCTGGTATGGCTGCTAGGGGTTCAAAATGTGCGATCGCTAAGGCTACAGCTAAACCAGAATTTTGCATTCCTACCTCTATAGAAATTGTCCGACAAATAGTTGGTGATTGACCTGCGATCGCGGCACCAAAATACCCCAAAATTAACCCCAAAACATTATGTAAAATTACCGCTACGATGACGATTGGCGTAATAAATAATCGCTCGTGATTTAAGCCAACAATTGTTGTAATAATCCAAACAATTGCGAACATAGAAATTAGCGGGAGTATGCCGTCAATCACAAATTTATTAGGAGTCCAAAAACGTCTAATCACAATTCCTAATATTACTGGTAAGAGGACAAATTGTACTGTAGTAGTAATTAAAGATAACGGCTTAATATCCACCCAATTTGCACTGAGTAACCAAATCCAAGCTGGTGTAATAATCGGGCTGAGGATTGTAGAAGCAGTTGTTATGGCTACAGATAAAGATACATCACCACGAGCCAAAAAAGTAATTACTTCTGAAGCCGTTCCACCGGGACTAGCACCTACAAGAATTACGCCTAATGCTAACATCGGTGGTAATCTCAAAGCTGTTGCCGCTAACCATCCCAACAGTGGCATAATCGTAAATTGTAGTAACACTCCCAAAACAACGGCTTTACTAGCTTGGCGTAAGCTTTGTAATTGCTCAATAGTGATTGTTAAACCCATTCCTAACATCACTACTCCCAGCGCGATGGAGATATTACCGCTACCACTGGCAGCGATTTTAGGGAATAAATAACCACCAACAGCACCAATTAATACCCAAAGAAAAAATAAATCTTGGGTGAATTTAATGAAACGATTAATTTGGTATGACATTGACTGAATTTGGATCGCGATCGCAACTTTTGACGCTTGGGGAATAGGCTGGTGATTTCTACATTGTGCTGATATCCCACATTGTCACTTTACAACGAAATGCGCCCCGAACAGCTATTCTGCTTTTAATCTATCCTTAGGGCTGTTGACTGTTGACTGTTGACTGTTGACTGTTGACTGTTGACTGTTGACTGTTGACCGTTGACTGTTGACTGTTGACAGTAAAAGCTAGTGCTAAGTCTTTCAATATCTCTAGATATCCTGACTATTTTTGCATAAATTTTGCAGTTCTGACACCATAGAAGCTGCGACATAAGAACCATTATCTGAATCATCCTTGAATATTTAATACATTTTCTGTCATTATACTTTCACATCAAGTTGAGAAGTATTCGCAATACTCTATAATTCTCAGTTGAGAGTAAATCTCAATTTTCTGCCTCTGGTGTCTCTACTTACAGGATATTTCAGGTAAATGAGGTACGCGCTTCGGGGCATGGCAGTGCCAGTGCCCCTACAATCAACGCTCGTTTCTACCTCACCAACTGGCAATCTGCTGTATCTTTGCCAATCTATCTATGATGTTGAATTTTAGGGTGTATTTATGGTCAAGCTTCAAATCGTGAAAGAAAAATCATGGAGATTTTTAGCTTTAATCCTCAGTGTCATTTTGATTGTGGTTTCTGCCAATCATAATTTTGCAGCTACACCCAGAACTACAGAAATTTTATGGGATACCTACGGTATACCGCATATATATGGTAAAGATGCTCAAGGCGCTTTTCGGGCGTTTGGTTGGGCACAAATGCAAAGTCATGCTAATTTACTGTTACGTCTCTACGGTCAAGCTAGGGGAAAAGCCGCAGAGTATTGGGGAGAAGAATATTTAGAATCCGATCAATGGGTACTGACAATGGGCGTACCTAATCGTGCTAATTCTTGGTATCAAGCACAAAGCCCAGCTTTTAAAAGTTATATTAATGCCTTTGCTGAGGGGATAAATACTTATGCTAAGGCACATCCCGATTTAATAGACGATGAAGTAGAAATAGTCTTACCTATAAAGCCAGAGGATGTCTTCGCCCACTTACAGAGGGTGCTGTATTTTACGTTTATAGTTAATCCACAACAGGTAGCAGATAATACTCACAGTCAACCGGAGGCAGGTTCTAACGGTTGGGCGATCGCACCCAAGCATTCTGCAAGTGGAAAGGCGATGTTATTAGCTAACCCTCACTTATTTTGGTCAGATTTATTTCTTTGGTACGAAGCGCAAATTACTGCACCGGGAATGAATGCTTATGGTGCAACCTTAGTAGGAATTCCCGTTTTAGCGATCGCCTTTAACGATAGTTTAGGGTGGACTCATACCGTCAATACTCATGATGGTTGGGATTTGTACGAGTTGAAATTAGCTGATGACGGTTATATTTTTGACGGTCAAATACGTGCTTTTACTAGAGAAAATTTAGCGTTAAAAATCAAACAAAAAGACGGCTCTTTTGTAGAACAACCATTAATAGTCAAAAATTCCATTCACGGTGCAGTAGTTCAAGAAAAACCAGGTAAAGCTTTAGCTCTGCGAGTTGTGGGTGGCGAGCGTCCTGGCGTGTTGCAACAATGGTGGGATATGGCAGCAGCTCAAAACCTCAGGGAATTTCAAACAGTATTACAGCGTTTGCAGCTACCAATGTTTACCGTCATGTATGCAGATAGAGAAGGGCATATCATGCACCTATTTAACGGTCTTGTACCGATTCGCCAAGAGGGTGACTATAAATATTGGGAAGGCTTAATTCCTGGTGACACAGCCAAAACTCTGTGGACAAAGATGCACCCTGACGCAGATTTACCGCGTATCATCGATCCTGCTAGCGGTTGGTTGCAAAATGCTAACGATCCACCTTGGACAACTACCTTTCCCACTGCGATTAAAGCCGATGATTACCCTGCATATATGGCTCCCAGAGGATACATGCCTTTCCGCGCCCAAAGTTCCGCCAAAATGTTGGCTGAAGATAAGAAAATTTCCTTTGCAGAAATGATTGATTATAAACATTCCACGAAAATGGAAGTCGCAGAACGCATCCTCGACGATTTAATTCCCGCCGCACAACAATATGGTGATGAATTAACTCGGCGTGCGGCTAATATTTTAGCAACTTGGGATCGCCAAGCTAATGCTGATAGTCGCGGTGCAGTCTTGTTTTCCTTTTGGTGGCAAGAAATAGACGAAGATAATATCTTTAGTATTCCTTGGAGTGAGAAATCTCCACTGACTACACCCGATGGTTTGAAAGATCCCAAAAGCGCTGTACAGGCTCTACAAATAGCCGCAACCAAAGTCGAAAAAGCTTATGGCAAACTAGATGTAGCTTGGGGTGAAGTTTTTCGTTTGCGTAGCGGTAACCTCGATTTACCTGCAAATGGTGGTGAAGGGGATTTAGGAATATTCCGCGTCCTCAATTTTGCACCTTCTAAAAATGAACGCTTTCAAGCAGTTGCGGGAGATAGTTATGTGGCGGCGATTGAATTTTCTCAGCCAGTCACAGCCAAGGCTTTACTTAGTTACGGTAACGCCACTCAACCCGGTTCGCCCCATATTAGCGATCAGCTACCACTATTTGCACGTAAGCAATTGCGTTCTGTTTGGCGAACTCGTGCAGAGATATTAGCACACTTGGAGCAACGCCAAGCTTTTTGACATGAGTTATGCATCACAAATCTGCAAGTATGGTGGGAAAATCCTGCTAATATTAGCGCTGGTGAGTTTACCTTTACCAGCATTGTCAGAAAATCAACAGGTGAATAGTTCAGCAGAGTTTGAGCTACAGACGCAAATTAGCGATCGCGATGGTAAAATTATCGAGTTATTAGTGGCGATCGCTTTAAGTCAGTCATCCCAAGTACGGGAAGCCAAAGCTGCTATGGGATGGAGTGCATTCACCGATGTTTTGACTGTGGAACTCTCACCATCTCAAACGACAACTAATTACAACTTGCCAGAGATATTATCCGAAAGCGAGCGTAGTTTTGGTATTTCCATCACAATTGACCCAATTAGACTATTAAACGTCATTAACGAATTACCTATAAGACAAGCTCGCTGGCATGAAACCAAACAGCAAAAGCGTCTAGCAGTTATACAATACTACCTTGCTTACCTACAAGCCCAACAAGCCACAAAAATAGCCGCTTATCGAATGCAACAAATTGCCCCAGCTTTAGGAAAAACTGAGAGAATTGCTAGTGTTAATTCCCAAGTAACGGTTGCTCAACCAGTAACTCTGGCGAACCCTGAATATGTAGCAGCTGCAACAGAGATGTTAAATACAAATGCAAGAGAACGCCTAGCATTAGAAGAACTAGCAGCCTGTATTGGCTTATCTTCACAAGCTACTCTTAGGCTCATCAATGAACTTAAATAAGGTGTTGTCAATAGTCAATAGTCAATAGTCAATAGTCAATAGTCAATAGTCATTTGTTATTTTGAGGACTTAACCAATTTAGTATGAAGCTGCAAATAATTATTTTCGCAAATCTGGAACATAAAAAACTCTGCGTACCTACCCTGCGGGAAGGCGAAGCGCCTATGCGTTAACCTTAGCGTACCTTTGCGTTTAAAAAAGGTAAGTTTTATGCAGCTTCACCAATAAATTGTTTTACGCACAAAAAATTACAAATAACTACTTATACTGCCAAATACTCTAGTAAATATTTACTCAAACTTTCCAATAAAAGCGATTGGGCAGAATGCAAAAAAAAGTGATTTCCCGGAAACATCTGTAAATTAAAATTAGCCTGAGTTTGCTGTTGCCATGCTTCCAGGTTATCGTGACTAACTTCTGCATCCTCCAAGCCACCAAAAGCTGTAATAGGACATTCTAGAGGTGCTTCTGGGGTATAAATATAAGTTTCCAAAACAGCAAAATCAGACCGTATAATGGGGACAAATATCTGCATCAATTCGGCATTTTCTAATACTGCTGGCGGTGTACCGTTGAGATGACGCAGTTTTTCTCGAAAAGCAGTTTCGGAAAGGTTATGAATTGGTGGATTGATAGGGGGAATTTGGGGAGCGCGACGCGCAGAAATAAACAGATGAACTGGCAGAAGATTATACTTTTTGCGAAGTAAACGAGCTAGCTCAAAGCTGACTAAAGCGCCCATACTATGACCAAAAAAGGCAAATGGTTTATCTAAATATGGGTGTATGTAGGAAGCGATCGCATCTACAAGCGGCACTAATTGATTATATGGCGGTAAATTCATTTGTCTTCCTCTACCAGGAAGTTCAACCGCACATAATTCTATAGATGATGGGAGAAATTCTACCCAATTCCGAAAAATGAAAGAACTACCCCCCGCATAAGGAAAGCAAAATAAACGCAATTGTGCTTGCGGATTACTCCGGGGACAAATTACCCAAGAATTTAGATTTGATATATTTGATTTCATGGCAAGTTGAATTAGCTTCGATATAGAATATTAATCTATCATTATCAAAATTTCTATATCTACCAATTGACAAAACTTTTTCTATGAATAGCTTAAAAAATAACCAAAATCAGGGTAAGAATAATTCTCCAAATAAAAGTTTATTACCGGGGCTGAGTTATATATCAGGATTAATGTTCCTGCTAGGGTTAGCTATGCTCGTAAGAGGTGGTAGCTTGTTTAATTCACCAGCTAATTTTACTAATACATCAGAAACTACTCACAATGCATCTGCATTGATGCGTAAAAGCGTAACCATTAAAAGCAGAGCGATTGAAAAAATTGGTTTGAGTTCCTTTACAATTAGTGATGACCGATTTTTTCGCGGTCAACCTATTATAGTTGTGAATGCTTCTGGTAAGGCTTTCGATTTACCAGTTGAACAAAATGTAGCCGTGCAAGTTACTGGTAAATTGCGCAATTTAGTAATTCCCGAAATTGAGCGAGAGTTTCATCTCAAATTAGAGGATAAATCTTATAGAAAATATATCAATAAACCTGCGATTATTGCTCGCGAACTTGCCCTAGTACCCCAAATTAGTCAAATAACAAAAAATCCTCAAAAATACTATGGTAATAATATTGTGGTCACAGGGAAAGTAGCAACTATCCGCAGTTCTATTTTATTAACAATAGATAAAAATCGCTGGTTTGGCGGGCAAGATTTACTATTATTATTAACAGCCCCACCCCAAGTAACTATCAATCAAGGTCAAATGGTATCAGCAGTTGGTGAAATTCGTCCGTTTGTCGCTGCGGAAATTGAGAGAGACTATAAGTTTACTTGGAGTCTAGAAGCAAAAAGCAGTTTAGATGCTGAGTATGGTAATAGGCCTGTTTTAGTGACGAAAACTATCTATCCTGCTGAGTAATTTTTACTAATATAATTAACTGATATCGGCTGGAGATGAAGCTAGCGATCACCTGAATTTTAGCATGAATTTATTGACCGAATTAAGTAGTTTAGGACTTACGCATTGTCAGATATTTTTCATGCTTTTTGTCAATGGTCAATAGTCCATAGTCCATAGTCCAAGAACCTGAATTTTGACCATTGACTTTTGACTTTTGACCACCCTTGTGAGGGTTTTTGTGTTCGGTGCGTAAGTCCTATAGTTGATAAACTAGTACAGGTCGGCGGAAATGAGCATACCATTGTAGTGCGAGCATCTTGCTCGCTGACAAACGCGAGCAAGATGCTCGCACTACTCTAGATTATCAAAATGAATTTATAAAATGGTATGGTTATTTACGCCATGCAGCACTAGCTTTATTGCAAGCGACGTTGAACTAGATTCAATACAAATCCTAATAAACATAAAGTTATAATCATGATTAAAACCGATATCCAGTTAAACCCCAGGCTAAATCCTGTTGCTGTATTTTGCCAACGCAGAATCCAGAAATTATTATTACCAATAATAAATGAAGGCACTTCTAACATTTTTAACAACGGGATCAGCAAAAAACTAGAAATCAGCAGCAACACCAAAATCATCAAGGTGAGATTTAACCAAAATTTGCCAGTAGAATGCAGGCGATTGTTATCGATGCGATTAAAAGGAAGCTGTTGACGAGTTACATCAGGAGGTGCATAAATTGCTATACCTTCTTTTCTATCTTCAACTCGAATTGATTGGGGACAGCGTAGTAATTGCACAGTCATCCATATATCACCAATTGCACCGCCTGTATTTAATGCAATCACCCAAATTAACCAAGTTGCTTGGGGAAAAATTGCTAATAGTAGCAAACATCCAATATCAATGATTACCAATGGTGCTAGAGCAATGATTATAAAAATATTACGGCGGAAACAATTTCCCGGTGAAGTTGCATAAGCTAAAGGCATGAAATATTTAACTTTAAACCCATAATGCGGTGAACCACCAAAAGTTGCAAATGCAATTCCATGTAATAATTCATGGACAATTATCGTGCCAAAAGTAATGATTAACCAACCTAAAAAGGAGATAATTCCTGTTCCCAATCCCCCGCCAGAACTATCTAGACGAAAAATTACAGTTTCTGCATGAATCATGGCATAATACCAACTGCTAGCGGCTGCTGCAAGGATGAGCAATAATGAACCTAAAGCAGTCCAAATTAGTGATATTTCTGGCGTGAGATGGAATATATAAATTGGTTGATGACGATTGGCGATATGCATAATCATTGCTATTTTCTAGCATTAGGTTCCAGACTAATAATTTATCGCTTCTGTTTCCTCCCTCTGGAGAGTTAGATTATTAGGTGATTTGGAGATAAATTCGCTACGAGACGAGCAAATATGAAAATTTATTTAGACAATTAAAGCTGTTGCCATAAATTATCGTAGTTGACGAATCAGGCTGTAAATAATCTGCCAGAATTACCCAAAATTCTCGATAAAATAGATGAGTCAGTGAGAATAATATCGCCTAAGTAGACTTAACAATCAATAAACCAGTGTACTTTTTGGGAGTAATGTGTGAGTTTATTTCGTAAGCCTTACAAGCAAACTGTACCCAAGAGTAGGCGCTGTCTCTTGATTCGTCGCTACTTGAGTAAAATGACTACTCTACTTTTCTGGTTCTGGTTCACAGTCAAAACAGAAATTCGACAAGTATCAAAGGCTAAGAAAAGCATCAGAAAACCCGTCTATTCTTTAGGGATGCTGGTATTAGTTGTACTCTGTCTTTCTAGTGGATTAGGCTACCGTTTTTATAATCAACCAAAATTGGATGTGGGGAAGATAGCGCCGCAAACCCTAATTGCACCCTATTCAGCCAGTGTTGAAGATGTAAAAACTACCGAGGAAAAACGCCGAGAAGCTCATAGCGGTGCTTCAGCAGTATGGGTGGTGGATAGAGAAGTAAACGAGGAAATTTATCAAAATCTCCAGGTTTTGTTGACACAAGGTAGGGAAATTCGCGCTCAATTGGGCAATTTTCCCTTTTATCAGACGGCAATATTATCCACTGCCACACAAACTTATCTGCGACAAGCACCACAACCCCAATGGCAGACATTATTACAAACCTTGGAGAAAAATAGCAATTTTACTAACTTAAATTCTGAGCAACAGCGAGCTGTTAGAGAATTGCGAACTTACCGTCAGTTTAACTCTCCCCAGGCTTTTACTCAACTATTAAAAGCGATCGCCTCGGCGCGTCAGAACTACAATCTCGCTTTAACTACCCTCAACCCAGAGGCGATATTTCCCCAAAACACGCGCAGCATCTACAATCAACCCCTAATCATTTACGATGAGAGTTTCTTAAATCTAGCTGATGCAGATTGGCAAAAAACACAAATCCAAGTCAGACAAACTTTAGAGCGAATGCTAGCACAGGGTATCTATCCCGGTATATCCCCAGATACTTTGAAATCTGCAATCGCAATGCAAGTAAGTGTTTCTATTCCCCAAACAGCACAACCTTTAGCTAATCGCTTGCTTTTGGCTGTGATTCAGGGCAATTTAGTCAAAGACATCGAACAAACCAAGCTAATTGCCGAACAAGCAGCAAAAGCAGTAAAACCGATAATCGTCAGCATTCCAAAAGGTGAAGTGATTGTTTCAGCTGGCACAACAATCACTCAAAGTAATTTTGTTCTATTAGATTACTTTCAGTTGAGTCAACGCAGTATCGATTGGCTGCGTCTGACACAGTTTACAGTCATTGTTGGGTTGGCGGTGGCTATTTTTCGCTGGGTAGAAATACGGTTTAAAGCTAAATTAAGACGTAAAGATTATATATTAATTATCCTATTAATTCTCAGTGCGCCGTTGCTGTTATTTTTGAGCAATTCCTTGACCGGCTTACCTGCTATCGGTCTTTTGGTGGGTAGCTTCTACGGTACAGCCATTGGTGGTACAGTCATGGGTTTACTGACAATTTTGCTCTCCATTGGTAGCGGCATGAGTTGGCATAATTTAATACCTAGTGCGGCTGGCGGCATTCTTGGCGGCTTCATGGCGGGACAATGGCGATTTCCCGGTAGAGAAGGATTGCGCACGCGAGAAGAATTAGCTACCTTGGGTATTTTAATTGCCTTAACCCAGGGAGTAGTTTATTTGTTAGTGAATACTGCGATCGCTCCCCTTTGGTATACTGTGTTAGGTACAGCCGCCCTCAAAAGTTTAGCAGGCTTAATTTGGAGTGTATTAGCACTAGGGTTAAGTCCTTACCTAGAAGCTTTATTTGATTTAGTCACACCCATTCGTTTAGCGGAATTATCCAATCCCAACCGACCTTTATTAAAACGCCTAGCCCATGAAGCCCCTGGCACTTTTCAGCATACATTGTTTGTTGCGACTTTAGCAGAAGCCGCCGCCAGAGCTTTAAATTGTAATGTAGAACTCGTGCGCGCTGGGGTTCTGTATCATGACATTGGTAAAATGCACGATCCTCTGGGATTTATTGAAAATCAAATGGGTAGCCCCAATAAACATGATGAAATTAATAACCCCTGGAAAAGTGCCGAAATTATTAAAAAGCATGTGAGTGAAGGTTTGGTAATGGCGCGTCAATATAAATTGCCTAGTGCCATTCGCGCCTTCATTCCCGAACACCAAGGTACAATTTTAATTGCCTATTTCTATCAACAAGCCAAGCAGCAACAGCAAGATAATCCGCAGCAAATATTGCAGGAATCAGATTTCCGCTATGATGGCCCCATTCCCCAGTCGCGAGAAACAGCAATTGCTATGTTAGCTGATGCTTGTGAAGCCGCTTTACGTGCGCAAAAAGATGCAACCCCAGAAGCCGCACTCGCAATGGTAAATAACATCCTCAAAGCACGTTGGCAAGATCGTCAATTAGTAGATTCAGGTTTAACTAGGCAAGAAATGTCACAAATTTCTCATGTTTTTGTCCAGGTTTGGCAGCAATTTCATCACCAACGCATCGCCTATCCTAAACTTTAGATATTTTTATTATTTATAATTGATTATGGTGTTAAAAATTTGTGGAATCCTCACCGAAAAAGTTGTCCCAACACCTACCTCACTGGCAACAGAAATTACTCCCTGATGGAGTTCCACACACTTTTTTACTACAGCCAAACCCAGCCCTGTACCCACAATTTTACCAACATTCTCTGCCCGATTAAAAGGCTCAAATAAATGCTGATTAAACTCGGCAGGAATGCCTATACCATAATCCTTAACTTGAAAAATTATGGCATCTGCTTCACAACTGAGAATTAACAAAATATCTGCGCCTTGAGGCGAGTATTTTATGGCATTAGACAGTAAATTGCAGAGAATTGAATAGAGCAAATTTTCATCTAATCGGGCATGAGTACAGTTACTCTCGGTAAAAAATTTAATCGGATGTTGTGGATGATTGCAAAACTGAATATCCTCAATTAGGTTCAGACAAAATGCTTCTAGATCTACAATTTCGGGATGAAATTCTAGTTTCCCCGCTTCTGCTCTAGTGAGAGTCAAAATATCTGTTAGCAATTGATTCATTGACCTAGCAGAAGACTGAATCCGATGCAGATTTTTGAGCTTCTTTTCTTCTGTCCACTGCTGATTGCTTTGAGCTAACAATTGTGCCGAGCCTAAAATAATACTTAAAGGTGTGCGAAATTCATGAGAAACCATCGAAAAAAAGCGCAGTTTCATCTCACTGAGTTCTTTTTCTTGGGCTAAAGTTCGTTGTAGGGCTTCCGCTGCCTGGCGCTTCACTAATTGTTGATAAAGCAAAGAATAAACAGCTAACAAAATAGCAAAACTCAGCACCGTACCCAGGAATTCAATCAACATCCGGTTGTGAATATTATGTTGCGAATGTTGCACCGAAATTTCTAGTAACTGTTCTTCTCTAGCTTGCAACTGAGTCAAAATTTGGCGAATTTCGTCACGACTTTGATTAATTTGATTAGCTTGTAGGGCAAATGTTGATTGATCTAATTTTTGATTTTCTAGTGATTCTCCGTAAAGTTCAACTCTTTGAGATATTAAAGTTTTTAACTGGATGAGTTGCTGCTGTTGAGATGAATCCTTAGCCAGTTGTTGTTGTAACTTCTCGACTTTCGCATTCAGGCTTTGCATCGACTGTTCATAACGTTTGAGTTCCGATTGCTCATTAAACAAAATATATCCCCTACGTCCAGCTTCCGCATCAGTCAAAGTAGCAAAAATATCAATCAAGTTCTTCATTGCTTCATGTGTATGTTTCACTTTATTACTACTGGCAATTAACTGAGTAGCATTTTGGTAAGAAATGAAGCTAACAATACCCATTAACAATAAAGATAAACCAAAACCAGAAGCAATCCATGTACCTTCTGGTGACCATTGCATCATCCGAAATTTTTTCATGGTCACAGCACGCAATACTCTCCCAACAATTTTACTAGCTGCAAACCCTAGTACCGCAGGGCGGAATTCAAAATTCGTCTTGGAAAGTTTGCCAGGTTGGGGGGAACCCCCTTCGGGTTCACCACTTTGCTTATGCCGGGAAACCCTTCCACTGCAAGTGCTTCACCGCACCCAACTTTCCGCAAAATTCAACAGGCTATTTTAGAATTAGCTATTTCCAGGTTGCTTAAATTGATCGAGGTTCAGGTAACTACCCGATTTCTACCCGATTTCTGCCCATTATCTCCACGAATGATTGTTAAGCTAAGAATTGAATTAACCTCTATAACACCATACCTTCTCCAAGCTGTTAACAATAACGAGTTTGGAGAATTTTAATTATTAGGGATAAAATCTGTTGTCCGAAGATTGTCGCAATTTATTTACTGTGATATTTGCAAAATTATTCTAATTGCCTAAAAATAAGAGCATAGCTCGATTAACAGCGAGTGAGCAATATTTAAAATTACAAATTAGCTATTCAGGAGAAAATTTCCTTCCCTAGCCCCTAGTCCCTAGCTCCTAGCCTCTATTTTCAAATTTAGTAATTGGAATTGCCATGTCTTCTTGGAAAACTATTGATAAAAAACGAACACAAATTCGGACTTTGCCTAAACTCAACTTTTGGCAAGAAGTTGGTAAAGTAACTGGGGGTACGCTCTTCTCCACTACTGTGTTATCAATCTCTGTGATTTCTGGAGGATTAGTTGGTTTAGCTCTGAGTTTCCAGGACTTACCAGATGTGAGACAATTACGCAACTTTTTTCCCTCAGAAACAACATATATTTATGATATTAAAGGTAAACTTTTAGCCCAGATACACGGAGAAGCTAATCGGGAAGTAGTAACTCTAAATAACATTTCTCCCCATTTAAAAAGAGCAGTATTAGCTAGTGAAGACAGCCACTTTTACGAGCATCGTGGTATTCATCCTCCTGGTATTGGACGAGCCGCCTTAGTTAATTGGACAGCTGGGGGCGTGCGCGAAGGTGGTTCGACAATCACTATGCAGTTAGTAAAAAATCTCTTTTTATCTCCACAACGTGCTGTGACGCGAAAAGTTGCGGAAGCAGTATTAGCAATTCGCTTAGAGCAAGTTTTGAGTAAAGATGAGATTTTAGAAATGTACCTCAATCAAGTTTATTGGGGTCACAATAACTATGGTATACAAACAGCCGCACGTACTTACTTTAACAAATCAGCAGCTTATTTAACCCTGGGTGAATCAGCAATGTTGGCTGGTTTAATTCAAGCGCCAGAAGAATATAGCCCCTTTGTGAATATGAAACTGGCAAAACAACAACAAAAAGAAGTTTTGGGGCGAATGTTGCAATTAAATTGGATTAGCCAACAAGAATATAATCTTGCTTTGAAAGAACCAATTAAATTAGGAAAAATTAGGTCTTTTCAAGGTAGCGCTTTACCTTATGTAACTAATACCGTATCCCATGAAATTGTCAAAAAATTTGGGCGAGAAGCACTGCTGAAAGGAGGAATGCGGATACAAACTACAGTAGATACCAATTTCCAAAAAATGGCAGAAACAACCATTCAAAAATGGCATCGTACCTTAAAAAATCGAGGCTTATATAACAATCAAATGGCCTTGGTGGCAATCGATCCTCGGACTCAGTTTATTAAGGCATTAGTGGGTGGTGTAGATGCCAAAAAGAGCGAATTTAACCGCGCTACTCAAGCACAACGTCAGCCAGGATCTGCTTTTAAACCTTTTGTATTTTATGCTGCTTTTGCTAGTGGTAAATTCACGCCTAATTCAACAATTCTAGATTCTCCTGTGAGTTATCGAGATGGTAGCGGTTGGTATTACCCGCGCAATTACGATAATAGTTTTATGGGCGCAATCTCAATTCGTACTGCCATGTCCCTGTCACGAAATATTCCCGCTATCAAGCTGGGCAAATCTGTAGGGATGAATAAAGTGATTGAAACTTGCCGGACTTTAGGAATTATGAGTCCCATGATTCCGGTGAGTTCTTTACCACTAGGGGCAATTGGGGTGACACCACTAGAAATGGCTAGTGCTTATGCTACTTTTGCTAATTATGGTTGGCAATCACCAGCGACGATTATTGTCCGCGTGACTGATAGTAGTGGTAATGTGTTGCTAGATAATACTCCTAAACCAAAACAAGTTCTTGATCCTTGGGCATCAGCTGCCACTTTAGATGTGATGCAGACGGTAATAAATCAAGGAACTGGTAAAAGCGCAGCTATCGGCCGTCCAGTTGCGGGAAAAACGGGTACAACTTCCTCAGAAAAGGATATTTGGTTTATTGGTACTGTACCGCAGTTAACAACCGCTATTTGGGTAGGAAGGGACGACAACCGACAATTAGCGCGTAGTGCTACCGGTGGCGGTACGGTGGCTCCTATCTGGCGTGATTTTATGCAGCAGGCGCTTGCAGGCGAACCAGTCGAAAGATTTCAGCCAACTTCTAAGTTTCCTCGCCCTAAAGCAAATTGAAAATCATAAACATTGTTCTTAGTGTTTTAATTTAGCAAGATTCTAGAAATGCGGATTTTGGTAGTCGAAGATGATGTGCAACTAGCAGAGATGCTTATGGAAGCTCTAACTGACCGTCAATATGTGGTAGATGTAGCCCAAGACGGTGAAGCAGCATGGGATTTTATTAAGGGGTTGGAATATGACTTAGTGGTATTAGATATTACCTTGCCTAAGTTAGATGGTGTCAGTTTTTGTCAACGTTTGCGATCGCATAATCGCAGTCTGCCTGTTTTAATGTTAACAGCACGCGATACCCTCGCTGACAAAGTTACCGGGCTAGATGCAGGTGCCGATGACTATATGGTCAAACCTTTTGAAATGCCAGAGCTAATGGCTCGGATTCGCGCCCTATTGCGCCGCAATCAAAGTGCTAGTTCTTTCTCAGACCTGAGTTGGGGCGATTTGCATTTAAATTCTAGCACTTATGAAGTCAACTATGCTACACACCCCTTACATCTAACACCAAAAGAATTTGCTTTGCTCGAACTCATGGTTTCTAGCGGTAGGCGGGTACTCAGTCGCACAGGAATTATTGAGCGTATTTGGTCACTTAATGATCCACCCAGCGAAGAAACAGTGAAATCTCATATTAAGAGTTTACGTAATAAACTCCGAGAAGCAGGCGCACCTGATGATTTGATTGAGACAGTTCATGGACTAGGATATCGCCTCAAACAGCTGTAAATAACTAACCGATTTCTCCCCGATATTTACCCGTAATCTCTACAACTAATTGTTAGACTTTCAGTAAGAATAACTCCTTTGGGAACACCATTATTTCTCCAAACAATTTTTACAATTGTGTTTGGAGATTTTAATTATTCATAAATATTTTTAATAAAAAATAGCAATCCTAGATGAGTTACAAACGGGAGCATCCCAAATGTGCAAAAACGCCCTCACCCTATAAGGGTGGGGCTAGAAATACGAAGCCTGCCTTGGCAGGCTTTGTTACTATAGCAATACCCTTCTAGGGTATTGCGTCAAAATTGGGATGCTCCCTTGTTCCTTTTGTTATTGCTATTACTTCGGGATAGGTAAAACCTTTTGTAAATTTTCTCCCAACATATATAGTTGGTTATAAGCTTGGGCGAGCCGTTCGCCATCGACAACAACCTCAGTTGTGGGGTAGTTTTGGATGATTTCAATTAATGAAACTTTGCTGTCTTGACTAGCAGATAAAACTATGGCTGAACGTAAAGCCTGTCGATTTGCTTGTCCTGAAGGCGTACCGACTGATTGACCAATTCTATCTAATAAAAATTCGCCTATGGGATTATTTAGTACTCGATCTAAAACAACAGGATTAGCATTTACCTCTTGCACTAAGATGTTACGTACTGTTTTTGGATCTTGACCTGTACGATTCAGGTAGAAATTTAAACTTTGGGAAACTTCCCCGGTTTTGGCAAATTGAGTTAATTCATCAACAGAGACAGAAGGACGAAAAATACCATATTTTAAGGTAACTTTCTCGGCAGCGATCGCACTGTTAGTGTAAAGTAGAGTCACCACAATTGCGAATATGTTAATTGTTTTCTGAACTCTGCCCATCTGCATCCTTGAATAACCAGTTTTCGCCATCAAAAAGCCTCTGCTAATTAGCAGCTTGATTTATTTTATGCGTAACGACTAATATGTCACAACTTCTTAACAGAGGCTATAGCTTTAGTAGGCTCTGCGAGTAAAAGTGTAGTACAGCCATAGACAAATAATGGCACCAATAACTGAGACAATCAAACCACCGATACTAAATCCTGCGGAGGTTAAGGCTAAAGTTCCCGTGGTTAACAAAGTATATATGCTACCACCAATAAACGCACCCACAATTCCTAACAGGATTGTGCTGATAATGTTACCCCCTTGTTGTCCGGGATAAATCATTTTGGCGATCGCACCTGCAATTAGTCCTAAAACGATCCAAGCAAGAATATTCATCAATTCTCTCCTTTAACACAATATTTCTTTGTCCGGCAATTTTTTTCAAAAAAGTACTAACTGTCTTTTTAGCTACCTACAGAATATGCTGCTATCAAGACAGCTAACACTATCTAAAGTAGGACTTACGCACCAAACATAAAAACCCTCGCAAGGGTGGTCAAAAGTCAAAAGTCAATGGTCAAAATTCAAGTTTTTGGACTATGGACTATTGACCATTGACAAAAAGTATGAAAAATATCTGACACTGCGTAAGTCCTATAAAGTAATAAAACCCACCGCAGCAAATTCAACCTACCAAAACTATTTGATTAAGCAATAAGATATATTTTTTTGCATAATCAAGTAGTCGTTTTCATTGTGACTCTAGGTATTGCTTGTTCAGGTGCATTTCCCTTGACAATCTGCTTAATTTGTACCTTAATTCCGTATTCTGGGCGGAGTGTAATTGAAGGTTGGGGTACAATGGGAAACCCTGGCACTAATTCAACTTGGAAACGTTGAGCAATGGTAGCTAATAATAAAGCTGCTTCCATTTGCGCAAAGCCTTTACCAATACATATCCGGGGGCCATCACCAAAAGGAAAATATACGCCTCTAGGTAGTTGCTTCTCAAATTCTTCTGTCCAGCGTTCTGGTTGAAAAACTTCGGGATCTGGGAAATATTTGGGATGGCGATGCATTACCCACTGACTAATCATAATTTTTGTCCCTTGGGCAATTTCATAGTCACCAATGGTAGTGTCTTCCGCCGCTTCCCTTCCTAACAAAGACACTGGCGGATATAACCGCATCGATTCTTTAATTACTTGCTGGGTGTAAGTTAAGCGAGATAAATCTTGAATAGTGGGTAAATTTCCTTGCAGAACTTCGTTTAACTCCGCCAACAGTTTAGCTTGCACTTCTGGGTGTTGCGATAACAACATCCATGTCCAGGATAAAGTATTAGCTGTAGTTTCATGACCTGCCAGCATTAAAGTTGCGACTTCATCACGCAGCAACTTATCGTCCATTTGTTCTTGAGTTTCCTCATCCCGCGCTTCCATGAGCATGGATAGCAAATCGTTGGTTTTTTCGCCACTCTGACGGCGATCGCTAATTAATTGATAAATAGCTGCATCCATTTCCGCGATCGCATGACGATAGCGAATATTTTCCGGCCTGGGAAACCATTCCCAAACTAAAAAATTCTGTCGTCGCTTGCTTTCAAACCAATGCATTGTCACATCTAAAGCATTAGCCACAACTTTGACTTCACCAGCATCCACATCAGTGTTAAAGATGCACTTCATGACAATCGCCAAAGTCAGCCGCATCATATCTGCATGGATATCGTGAACTTCGCCATCTTGCCAACTTTGCAACATGCGGTTGGTATAGTCTACCATTGTTTCCCCATATTCATTAATTCGCCTTTGGTGAAACACTGGTTGCGCTAGACGACGCTGCGATAACCAAGATTCTCCTTCTGCTGTTAATAACCCTTCACCTAGTAGAGTTTTTAATACCCGAAAGCCGCGACTTTTAATAAAAGTTTCGCGATTTTTGAGAACTTCTTCAATATATTCTGGATTAGTTAGTACACAAGAAGGTGTTAAACCTAAACGTAAAGGGACAATATCACCATAATCGCGACAACGAGTCAAAAAACCTAATGGATCTTCTCCGAGTTCTACTAAATGCCCGACAATTGAGTTAATTGGTGGTGCGGGTAATTCAAAAATATCTTGCGCCATCTAGAGATTCTCCACGCTAATCTGTCTTTTTGCAGATTAATCGACTCATAAATATAATTCCTCATCAAAAGGAGTGATTTCTGGCTGTAAATACAGAATCTTAGGGAGTATATTTGAGAAATAAATGTAGTAGGGCGGCAAGCTGAAAATGTTGGGTTTAAAAGCATCTTCCTGTAAATAGACCACGCTGTAGGGGCACGGCACCGACAATCTTTTGGTACATACAATAATTTTACTAGTGCCGTGCCCCTACGACAGATGTGGTTTAAATAGGTGAAAACTGCTGTAAAAGCAAAGCTGTTTGTCGCTAGTAGCCAATGTGCATTTTATCCCTGTGTTAGGAGTCGAGTAAAAATAAGTTGAACAATTTAATATTTGTAGTGTGGGCAGCGTTCGACTGAGCGCTCACGCCGAAGTTTTGCCCGCGCGAGCAAGATGCTCGCACTACTTATTTTTACTTGATGCCTTAGCATTGTGCAGCAAAGAGAAGCTTCAAAAAGTTATCGTGTTTGCTGTGCTATTTGCTGTACTTGTACAACATCTAAATCTAAAGCCTGTGCTATTTGTTTGATTTCAACCGAAGCGAATTGATAGATATTTCGGTATATATCCCAATTGGCAATGCTATAATTAGCGGTAAATAAATCTTGTCTTTAATAGGAGTATTAAAATGAGCAATTTACCCGTAAAAACGTTATTAAAAGAAATTGATAATTTAACCAGAGAAGAAAAGATACAATTAATCCATTATTTGACTAAACAAATAGAAAAGGAAGACCTCAAAACTGAATCAGAAAATTTAGTTGAATTATTCCAAAATTCTCCTCTAGTTGGTGTGGATATAGATTTAGAACGTCAAAGAGAACTTGACAACCGCCAACTATAATTATGAATTATATTTTAGATACAAATATTATTTCTGAATTGATATCTACCCAGCCTAATCAAAAGGTAATCGGGTGGCTGAAAGGTTTAGATGCCCAACGAACTTTTTTAAGTGTAATCACCATTGGCGAAATTAGAAAGGGAATCGAAAAGCTACCTGAATCATTACGAAAAAAGAATATTCAAGATTGGTTTGAGAATGAATTACTTGTGCAGTTCGAGGAGAGAATTTTACCTTTAGATTTATCTGTAATATTGTTATGGGGTGAGTTGGTAGGAGAATTAGAGAAAAAGGGGCGAAAGTTACCTCCTTTAGATTCTCTTATTGCTGCTACAACAAAATATTACAACTATACTTTAGTTACTCGTAATGAAAAAGATTTTGATGGGATAGAGATTGTGGTTTTTAATCCTTTTGAAGAAACATAAAATTAAAACATTGTCAATTGCTAATCGCTACATCGTGCAGGATTCAACAAAATAAATCGGGTTTGCTTCGTCTTGGATGGGGAGAAATACACCATCAATTCTCAAGGCTGTTTGTTTGATTTCAACTGAGGCGAATTGATAGATATTGGCAGTTTCGGGAGGGTTGCCAATTAGTTCAAAGAAGATAGCAGAGAGTTCTTGAAATAGGCGATAAAATATGCTGTCGGTTTTCACGCAGAGGTTTTAGCAAAGTTTTGACTGTAGTGATTTTACCATGATGATATCTATTACTAAGGATTAGCGAAATTTGTTATTTAAAATCCCTTGGAACGAGCCAGATAATCTTGATTAATTCCTAATTACGAAAATTTTAACCCTTTGCAAATAATATTGCTGACTTGGTGAACCAGTTAGTAATCTGGTTATTGCTCAAGTTTTTGAATACGGTTGAGAGCATCTTGATAATCACTATCTTTTCCTTGTTGCTTATACAAATTAGCAGCTTGACGGAAATCTTCAATTGCTGCTTGTTTATCTCCTAAACCAGAGCGAGTATTACCCCGGTTGTAGTAAGCATCTGCATAGTTAGGATTAATTCTGATAGCAGAGTTATAATCTTCAATTGCTGCTTGTTTATCGCCTAAATCAGAGCGAACAACACCCCGGTTGTAGTAAGCTAAGGCATAGTTAGGATTAATTTTGATAGCAGAGTTATAATCTTCAATTGCTGCTTGTTTATTTCCTAAAGCAGAGCGAACAACACCCCGGTTGTAGTAAGCTAAGGCATAGTTAGGATTAATTTTGATAGCTTGATTGTAATCTTCAATTGCTGCTTGTTTATTTCCTAAATCATCGCGAGCATTACCCCGGTTGTTGTAAGCTAAGGCATAGTTAGGATTAATTTTGATAGCTTGATTGTAATCTTCAATTGCTGTTTGTTTATTTCCTAAATCAGAGCGAGCATTACCCCGGTTGTAGTAGGCTTCTGCAAAGTTAGAATTAAGTTTTATAGCAGAGTTGTAATCTTCAATTGCTGCTTGTTTTTCTCCTAAATCAGCGCGATATACACCTCGCTTGTTGTAAGCTTCTGCATAGTTAGGATTAAGTTTGATAGCTTGATTGTAATCTTCAATTGCTGCTTGTTTATTTCCTAAATCATAACGAGCATTACCCCGGTTGTAGTAAGCTAAGGCATAGTTAGAATTAAGTTTGATAGCTTGATTGTAATCTTCAATTGCTGCTTGCTTATTTCCTAAATCTGCGCGAGCAACACCCCGGTTGCTGTAAGCTAAGGCATAGTTAGGATTAAGTTTGATGGCTTGATTGTAATCTTCAATTGCTGCTTGCTTATTTCCTAAATTAGAGCGAGCATTACCCCGGTTGATATAGGCTTTGAAATCATTTGAGTTGAGACTAATTGCTTCAGTATATGCGGCGATCGCTCCCTGATAATCTTTTAATAAAAGACGTACTACGCCTTGACTACGTTTGGCATCACCTTGATTTCCTTGGGCAACAAATAACTCTGAAGCTTGACGGAAGTAGTCTATAGCTTTCTGGTTATCTTCTTCTAACAGCCCCTGCTGATAGTAGGCTTCTGCATACTTAGAATTAAGTTTGATAGCTTGGTTGTAATCCTCTATTGCCTTTTGCTTTTCTCCTAAATTATAGTAAGCATTACCACGATTGTAGTAACTTTTTGCATAGTTAGGATTAAGTTTGATAGCTTGATTGTAATCTTCAATAGCACCGCGAAAATCTTGATTATTGTATTTTTCTATCCCTTGATTGTTGTAAGTTTCAATAGTATTTGTTTTTGCTTGCAATGAATAAAACGTGCCGACACCAATTAATATTAATAATGGCAAGACAATCAGGTGTTTAGGGATAGGCTTTTTCAGACTGCTAGAGGTGGGTGGTTGAGTTTGTTGTGCTGGAGGCTTAACAGGCTGAGTTGCTGGTAGTGGCTGTGAATTTAACGCTTGTAAAACTTCCTCAGCCAACTGATAACGCTGCTGGTGTTCTTCTTGCAACAATTTATCCAGGATTCGCCCTAATTCTTGACTGACTGGTTGCTGTAAATGCTGTCTCCAACTTACAACCCAACTATAACCTTGTCGTTTCCACAATTCCCAAGGATGAATTCCACTCAACATGTGAAAGCAAGTTGCACCAACACTATATAAATCGCTAGCTGGGTAAGCTTCTCCTCCCTGCATTTGTTCCAGTGGTGCATAACCAAACGAACCAATGGTTGTTCCTGGTTGAGTCATTACCGTTGCTGTCAGTTGCTTGGATGCACCAAAATCAATGAGTACTAATTTCCCATCAGTTTGACGAATGATATTCTCTGGTTTGATATCCCGGTGAATAACTTTCTGTTGATGAACTGTTTTGAGAATATCTAATAAATCTAGTAATAATTTTCTGACTTTTTTCTCGTTGAAATTTTCCTGCTGTTTTAATTCATCTAATAAATTTTGTCCATCGATAAACTCCTGCACCAAATACAGGCGGTTATCTTCATTAAAATACGCTAATAGTGTGGGAATTTGGGAATGTTTCCCTAGTTGTTGTAATCGCTTTGCTTCTTGTTCAAATAATTCTGTGGCTTTATTAAATGCTGCTGTCCCCTGGACTTGCGGTGCAAATTGCTTGATAACACAATGCTCATTCAGCTTATCAATATCTTCTGCCAAATAAGTTTTACCAAATCCCCCACCACCTAATGATTTAATCGGGCGATAGCGATTTCTTAACACTATTAAGGGAACGCCGCAGTTTAAGCAAAAGTTTACGCCATTGGGATGGGATGGGTTGTGGCAAGCTGAATTTAGGCAGCAGGTCATAACTTGGGCATCTGTGGAGAAATGTATTTATTATCGCTCAACCACAATCTATTTCTAGTAAAATCCGCAAAATTTTAGATAAACTTAGTTTTTGTCATAATCTGGGATTCTAAGCAGTAAACTTTAAGGGCTGATTATATCTGTGTCAAGTTTAAATGTAGGGTGTGTTGTCTCACGGAGTAAACGCACCGAGATGCAATTAACAATTGAATCTTCTTTAGCAGATGCTTAACCTTTACCGGAGCCTAAAACACTATAAAAGGCATTTAATATGGCATAAGGAACTTACAAATAAAAAATACCCCAATTGTAGGGGCACGGCATTGATTAAATCTCTGTTTTACCGAAAGTCTATGGAAGCCGTGCCCCTACTTGTCGGATAATTTATTTTCAGGAATTCTCTAAAATGAATCGCTAAGGTTCGCGCCGCAAGTACTGTATCACTAAGTAATTACAAAAAAATGTGCGATCGCATTCTTTACTGGGCATTCTATACTTAGCATCTATCGCTACTCAACCATAGAAATACATCAGTAATACTACGATGGCATATCAAAACATTACAGGCTCTCTTTCACCCCAAGATATCCAAGAAATTAAAGCTGCACTACAGGCTATTCAAAAAAAGCTACCATTTTTAGTTACTCTCAGCAATGAAGAACGGCGTAGGTTGTTAAAAATGGGTGATAAAAGTCTCGCCTTTGTTAATAATAGCGTTACGGCTGCTCAGTCGAACCGTGATATTCTTCCAGCCAGTTTTGATGTTGAGGAACTTATTCAAGATTATCAATTAGCCACTGCACTCACGGAAGTTTTAACTTCTATGCGCCAAATTACTGAACAAGTAGATGATACTCTACTAGCAGTCGGTAGTGAAGCTATGAGTAGCAGTTTGACAGTTTATGATTATGTGAAAACAGCCGCGAAAAAGACTCCAGGTTTAAAAACTGTGGCTCAACAATTAGGCGAACGCTTCAAAGCTATCAAAGGTAGATCGCCTAAAGTGACATCTAGTTAGTAATTATAGGGTTTTCCGTAGGGACACGGCAATGCCGTGTCCTACACCTCGCGATATGGAACTTACAAACAATAAATTACCCAAATTCTGTAGTGCGAGCATCTTGCTCGCTTTTGAACACCAGCGAGCGTCTAGCTCGCACTACAAATTGATTGGGTATTTAAAAAATTGGATGTCCCTATGTGTTTTGCTACAATCAAACCTCGTTAATGAAGTTCGGAAGTTGTTTAATGAGGTTCGGAAGCTCGTTAATGAGGTTCGGAAGTTGTTTAATGAGGCTCGGAAGCTCGTTAATGAGGCTCAGAAGTTGTTTAATGAGGCTCGAAAGCTCATTAATGAGGCTCGGAAGCTCGTTAATGAGGCTCGAAAGCTCATTAATGAGGCTCGGAAGCTCGTTAATGAGGTTCAGAAGCTCGTTAATGAGGCTCAGAAGTTCTTTAATGAGGTTCAGAAGTTCTTTAATGAGGTTCAGAAGTTCTTTAATGAGGTTCAGAAGCTCGTTAAGCAATCAAAGGGTGAGTTGAATGTGGCGATAAATGCGATCGCTTATCCATGAGCATTATATTTTAATGAACCGCCAAGTGCGCCAAGTGCGCCAAGGAAGATTAGTAGAGAGTCTTTGGTGTATGCTGTGCATATATGCGTTGCGATGCGAGTTAAAATATAAGTCTGGACAACTCAATTGTGGGAAAAAGTATGCATATTTACAGACAGTAAATCCTAAGAGAAAATTAAGAAATTAAGTTTTTCCCCTAGCAAAATAATAAAATAAGAAAGGTAACTGGGAATACAGATATGCCATAGGTTGCCCTACTTACTTTAAATTAATTAGCGTTTGAGTACAGCTTAATATATCGCAAAATAAGCTTGATAAATGATTGCGAAGTATTACAGGCTGGGGGTTTGGTGATGAGTACAGGAATGCTGAACCCCCTACCTCATAAATACTAGTACCCCTAACAAAAAAAGCCAGTACCCCTACCCCCAGGTAAATTTTAAATTGCGCTGTCATGGGGGTTACAGGGTTTGAGTACAAGTATAATCAATCCAATAAATTCAATGGGCATCGGCTAAACTGTCCTATTTGAAGCTGCCTGATATAAGCAGAAAAATAGCACATGGCTTTTTCAACCAGAAAGTACCGATGCAACAGTCATTAAATAGTATCAGAAATCCCAAAACTGCTACCAAGCCGGATTCTGCAAATACCTCTTTGCTGAAAAATCTACTCTCTGGCGATTTGTTTGAGCCATTATTGAGTGATTTCCGTATTATCTTTGAGCGCGATCCCGCAGCGCGTAATTGGCTAGAGGTAGTCTTTTGCTACCCTGGATTACACGCAATCTGCTTGCATCGTCTAGCTCACTGGTTACACCGTCGCCGGGTAGTTTTCATTCCCCGCTTGATTTCCCATCTGGGAAGGTTTTTCACGGGTATTGAAATTCATCCTGGTGCAGAAATTGGCAAAGGTGTATTTATCGATCACGGTATGGGTGTAGTCATTGGCGAAACTGCGATTGTTGGTGACTATACGCTAATTTATCAAGGTGCAACTCTGGGTGGAACCGGCAAGGAAAGCGGTAAACGCCATCCCACTATCGGCGCAAATGTGGTTATCGGAGCCGGAGCCAAGGTTTTAGGTAATATTGAAATTGGCGATCGCGTTCGGGTTGGCGCTCTTTCAGTTGTTTTGCGCGATGTCCCTTCCGATTCTACTGTAGTTGGGATTCCAGGGCGGGTTATTTCTCGCAAACAAGGCGAACCCCTAGAACATGGTAAACTCCCCGATGTCGAAGCCAGCGTCATGCGTTCCTTGCTTTCCCGCATCGAGCAACTAGAACAACAACTGCAAGAATTAAAACTCAAAAGTCCAGAGTCAAAAGTCCAGAGTCAACAGTCAACAGTCCAAAGTCAAAAGTAGAGATTTTCTTAACTATTGACCATTGACCATTGACCATTGACCATTGACAAATGACCACTGACCACTGACTACTGACAATTATAAATGTTATCCCCTAGTAGTTCTGACTTTCTAGGCGATCGCGTATTGCATATTCCCCTAAGCGATCGCTGGCGCATTTATCACCGCTTACAAGAATTAGGGATTGAATCTTCCTGTCACCCTGATGGTTCTTTGCTGGTACGAGTAGATAGTCTGCAAACAGCAATCCTAGTTCGCAGTACTTTAATCCAATTTCTCGCATCCCGTCAACAATTGGTAGATTGGTTAGAACATTGTTGGTATTATCAGCCTGAAGCTTGAGTACAAACTACCATCTCGCCTAAAATCTCAACTTATAAAAGAGATTTTGTCAGGATAATTGATAATTTTTGCAGATATGCATAATCTGCTCGGAGAATTGGAAGTAGAAGCTACTGTTCCCTAAGCAATTTTATTGCAGACTGAGGAAGTAATATCAATTCTCTTACTGACGGCGACAGATGCAACCGCACCAAACCTAAATTAAATCTGAAGCCTGTTAGTTAATAATTCCGAATTGGTATCGCATTTGTTTTGGGGTTATTTTCCATCTGCTAAATCTGAAATTCTCTTGACATATTT
The DNA here is from genome assembly GCF_963889195.1 of Calothrix sp. FACHB-168. NCBI lineage: Bacteria > Bacillati > Cyanobacteriota > Cyanophyceae > Nostocales > Calotrichaceae > Calothrix > Calothrix sp. FACHB-168. Next base: position 11,618 of record NZ_CAWPNJ010000024.1, on the reverse strand, counting down.
TGGCAATTAGAAAATTGAAGCTGCAATTGTAGAGTTGTACTTTTTAATTTTCCATTTTTGCCCCTATCTAAAATTGTAAAGTCCGCTTATGGTAATTCGCAACAGCGAGAAACAATTCCTTACCTTTTTGCATAATGAGCTTGAACTTTCCAGCGCTGACATTTCTGTAGCGCTACGACATCAAAAAATAGATAACGGCCCTTTACCAATGCTGCTTTGGCAATATGGACTAGTTAATTTAGAGCAGCTAGAACGGATTTTTGACTGGCTCTATGAGCAAAGTTAAATTGGGCATTGGGCATTGGGCATTGGGCATTGGGCATTTGTAAGTTGCTAGAGACGCGATTAATCGCGTCTGTACAATTGTGATTGTTTAACCGTCAACTTAAAAAAGAATTTGTAAATGATACAGGAATTTGGTTCTTTCTCATACAGATGACTTGAGTTTTTATGGAGCATAATGAAGAGTCATGAATCATGTCTTTTAAGATTCTTCAGCATTTACCGTCATTTTCTAGAAAATATATAGGCATTTACCATTAGTAGCGATTGCAGACTACCAGGAATGCAGTCCAGAAACAATATTAAGAATAATTCCCATAGTGAGATGTTTGAGATGAGTCAAATCCTAATTAATGACACTACATTACGTGATGGTGAACAAGCAGCCGGTGTTGCTTTTAACTTAGAAGAAAAAGTTGCGATCGCTAAGTTTTTAGACGCCATTGGTGTACCCGAATTAGAAGTCGGTATTCCGGCGATGGGTGAGGAAGAAACACGCGCTATCTCAGCAATTTCTAACTTGGGTTTGCAAGCCAAATTACTCGGCTGGAACCGCGCGGTGATTTCCGATATTAAAGCTTCTCTAGTCTGCGGTTTAGAGCGAGTACATATTGCAATTCCTGTTTCTGGAGTTCAAATCGCCGCTAAATTTCACGGACAATGGCGGGTAAGTCTGCAAAAACTTAAAGATTGTGTCAGCTTTGCCGTTGATAATGGTCTTTGGGTAGCAGTAGGCGGAGAAGATTCTTCAAGAGCTGATGAAAACTTCCTCTTAGACGTAGCATTGTATGCTCAAGAATGGGGTGCATCGCGGTTTCGCTTTTGCGACACTGTTGGCGTTCTTGACCCTTTTACTACCTACAATAAAGTCAAGCGGCTAGCATCAGCCTTGATGATTCCCCTAGAAATCCACACCCACAATGATTTTGGTTTAGCTACTGCCAATGCCCTTGCTGGTATCAAAGCCGGAGCATCTTCAGTAAATACCACAGTCAATGGCTTGGGTGAACGCGCCGGCAACGCCGCTTTAGAAGAAGTCGTCATGGCCGTTAAACGCATTTACAACGTAGATTTAGGTATTGACACTCCCAGATTACTAGAACTATCTCAACTAGTTGCATCTGCATCAGGTAGCACAGTTCCACCTTGGAAAGCAATTGTTGGCGAAAATACTTTTGCTCACGAATCAGGAATTCATGCGCATGGCGTGTTGCAAAATCCCGTCACCTACGAACCATTTGCACCAGAAGAAGTAGGTTGGGAACGACGGTTAGTAGTTGGTAAACATTCTGGTCGTCATTTAGTATCTAGCGTACTCGAACAGCATGGTATTTATCTTAACTCCCAAGAAGCCCAAACTGTTTTAGACGCAGTACGCCAACAATCTATCGAGAAAAAACGTAGCCTAACTACCGAAGAACTGTTGAATCTAGCCAGAGAACAGAGGTATTCTCATGCAAGATGAAATTGAACTTGACTCACCACCAGCTTTTGAAATCGGTCAAAAAGTCAGATTGCGTAAACTGATTAAAAATGATGGCACATTTCCTGGTCAAGACATCGGCGTAGTTTTAGCCAAAAAAGGAGAAGTTGGCTACGTTGCAAGTATTGGCACATATTTGCAGAGATCCTATATCTATGCTGTGCATTTCTTACATACAGGGTTCGTCATCGGTTGTCGGAAAAAAGAACTAGAATCTGTCGAGGAAATTAATGAAAGTAATGCTACGGAAGAATGATGCCGGTGATTTAGTTGTCTACGTCGCTAAAAAAGATTTAGAAGAAATCGTAGTCAAAGAAACAGACGGCGCTGAGGGGAAAATTCTGACTTTAGCTAACGGCTGGGAATTAGAATTTCGTGATATGCCAGACGAAAACAGTTTACCCCTAACAGTAGAAGCTAGACGACTTGCGTAATATTAATTATGGGGGGAGATAGTAATTGGGGAAGCATCTATCTCTTATATCATGTCAATTTCTCTCCTTTCTTCTCTCTGCGTCTCTGCGGCTCTGCGTGAGATTATTTTTCATATTACCTAACTAGGATAACTATAATATAGCCATCTTATTAGAGTTGTGAAAATAGCATTTTTAATAAACCGCCAAGCACGCCAAGAAGATAGAGAGAACATGATAGCACCCGTTTAGATTCAGGTTGAACTAAGTTTAATTTTGAATTGAGAGTTACTAAACATGGGTGAAAAATATCGGACATTATCGGAATTAAACCTTGAAGGTAAATTCCTGGGTTTTGTTGGCGATGAAGGGAAATTTAAATATTTGCGTTTAGCCATCCCATCCGGGAATTTGCAAGTAAAAGTTCCCAAAGAATTGCGCGGTGCTTTAGGTTCCACCTTAGTACCTGGCGAACATATCCGCGTTGATGGTGTTAGCCAATTAAACGCGCACACAGGCGAAATCAAATTCAAGGCTTTTCGGGTAAAATCCACTGGTGTTTGTCCCATTGAACATTTACCACCACAAACCAAAGCCAAAATCATGGTTTGTCAAAAATCTGGTTGTATGAAACGGGGTGGTAAAGGGTTATTATCTGAACTAGAAAAAACTTTGTGCGATCGCGGTTTAACCGACAAAGTGACAATCGAACATACTGGTTGTCAAAAACGCTGTAGCAGCGCACCTAACTGCGTTGTCAGGATTGGTAAAAAACAATACAAGAAAGTTCATCCAGAAGCGATCGCATCTCTGTTAGAGAATCATTTAACTTAAGCAAGCAAATATACTTGCTAAATAAATCATACAGGTGGAAAGGGTAAGCTCCCAGTCCGCCTATTTTCCGTATAAAAGTGTAAGATGCAAATAACTCTGCATTTCCATATTTGTTATGAGCCTAAGCACCGCTAAACGCTTTACCATAGCTGAATATCACCGCCTAGCAGAACTCGGCTTTTTCAAAGAAGGTGAGCGAGTTGAGCTAATTAACGGTGAAATCATTAATATGGCTGCAAAAGGTAAACCGCATTCTGTTTGTCTTACCCGTTTGTCTAGAGAGTTATTCCAGCTTGTTAAAGAACAAGGAACTATTAGAACCCAAGATCCAATTACTATTGCTGACAACAGCGAACCAGAACCCGATTTGGTGATTGCGCGAAATCGTTCAGATGACTATTTAGCGAATCATCCCACCCCATCTGATATTTTACTTTTAATTGAGATTGCTGATTCTTCTTTAAAATACGATCAAGAAGTCAAGCTACCCCTTTATGCAGAAGCAGGTATTTCCGATTACTGGATATTTAATTTAGTAGATAATTATCTAGAATGCTACAGTCAACCTTATCAAGCTGCACAAGATAAATTTGGTTATCGCCGCAAGGTAATTTTTCTAGCTAATGAGTCAGTGAATCTGCCAAATTTTACTGATTCAGTCTTGGAATTATCCAAGATATTTCCAGTGTAAATCTCTTACGATTAATAAATCGAGGTTTTCCTTGAGTTTGTAAGTATCCTCTTAATTCACTTACAAAAAATAAATTACCCATATTTCTTAGTGCGAGCATCTTGCTCGCTTTTGAACACCAGCGAGCAAGATGCTCGCACTACAAATTTATTGGGTATTTAAAAAATTGGATGTCCCTTAGTATCGCAAAGAAATCCCATACTATTCTTCCGCAAATGGAATAGGGCGATCGCTACATTGTGCAGGAGTCTCTAAAATGTAATTTTCTTCAACACAGAGTTGACGCAATACTGCTCGGTTAAGGAAAATTGTAGGTTGGGTTGAGGCTCTGCGAAACCCAACAGAGCTACCCAAATGTTGGGTTTCGTTCCTCAAACGCCACTTGCTACAAGCCGGGAAACCCGTCCAACGCAGTGGCTCCCCAACCTACGCGGGTTAAGCTTTTTGAGCTTAACCGAGCAGTATTGAGAGTTGACGTAATTCTGCAAAAGCATCTGCGAGAGAAGAGGCTTTGCTGAAGAAGCAATTAAACATAGAATTGATGTGGGAAATAGCGACGATAAATAAAAAGTTACTCAGATGTAGGTTGGGTTGAAAAACGAAACCCAACAGATCAACGTCTTGTTTTTGTTGGGTTAATTTTGATTAAGTTTATGTTGTGATTATTCAATCCTGAATTACTATTCCTTAGCGATTATCTGACTATATTCAGTCACAGCATCATATTGGTCAGCCATTAGCGCACATTTTGCTAATATATCCAAATTTAAATCAGGCAATAAAGTACTTTTAGAGACTTTTATATAGCTGTCACCTTGCAAACAATAAACTGATAATAAACCATCTTCCCAAAACCAAACTTCAGGTACTCGCAAACGCTGATAAATTTCTAGCTTATTAATTCCGCCACTCGTAACAGTTATTTCCAAAATTAAATCGGGAATAGATTTTTTTGTGCCTAAATTATAAGACTCATCTGGTTCCCGTCGCGTTTTGTCTTCCTGTTTACCTATGGTTGCACTTCCCCGACCATAAAAGCGGATATTCTTTGCCCGCATATACACTTCCAGCAACATCGCCAGAGTTTTTTTATAATCCTCATGGTCGTCAGAAAGTGGGGAGATAATTTCGAGAATCCCATCTAAATAAGTTAGTCGTGCGCTTGTTCCTGCAAGAGCGACATCAAGCTGTTCTAACTGTTCCCAACTGACATTGTACAGAAGAACGTAGGAAGTCTCAGAAGTCGAAGGTTTTTCCAGGACAGGAGAAGACATAAGTTAAACCATAGAGTGGCTTGTTTCTATCATAGAACTGAGATGCCATAGATCCAGATCATCTTGATTAAGCTATCTATTCAGATTCTATTAGTCCAGTAATTTGGCTGACGCTGAAGGTGCATGACTGCAACTATTAAAATTTGCTGCTCTCTCATGGCATAAATTATCCCATAGGGAAAACTGGCTATGCGGCAGCGTCTTGTATTCTTTGATAATTGAGTCCATGCTTGTGGGAACTGTTCAATACGATTGAGAGTGCGTTCAATTTCGGCAATAAATGCGTCTCCCATGTCGCGGCTGATATTGTCATAGTAAGCAACAGCATCATCTAATTCATGTTTGGCATCAGGATGAAAATTATACGCCATTACTTACTCCTAGAACGTAGCTCTCGTAATACCTGTTCGCCAGGAATTAAATTAACTTCGCCTTGTTCAACAGCTTGGAACCTTTTCTCTGCTTCTTCTGCCCAAATAGCATCTATTTCTGCTTGATTTTCAGCATCCAGACTTTTAAATAAATGTTCAGCCAGCATTGCTCTTAACCCTGGAGGTAAGGACAATGCAGTATTGAAAATGTCGTCATAGGTGTTAACCATAGTTTTTTCCAAATTCTAAGAGCAAGTTATTTTGATTTTAGTTTAGGTTAATTCTTCTGTATCTAGCTAAATACTCAAAACAGCATCGCAGCACTCACTACTTTAGCCGCCAAATTTTGATGGTATTGTCACCACTACCACTGGCAAGAGTTTTGCCATCTGGGCTGATAGCTACGGAAATAACCTCGTAATCATGCCCTGTGAGAGTGCGAATTTGCTCTCCGGTTGCCAGATTCCACAGTTTGATGGTGTTGTCACGACTACCACTGGCAAGGATGTTGCCATCTGGGCTGAAGGCGACAGACCAAATCGTGTAAGAATGCCCTGTGAGGGTGCGGATTTCTTCTCCGGTTGCCAGATTCCACAGTTTGATGGTGTTGTCATCACTACCACTGGCAAGGGTTTTGCCATCTGGGCTGAAGGCGACGGAATAAATCGTGTAAGAATGCCCTGTGAGGGTGCGGATTTCTTCTCCGGTTGCCAGATTCCACAGTTTAATAGTCTTGTCATCACTACCACTAACAAGAGTTTTGCCATCTGGGCTAAAGGCGACGGAATTAACCGTGTCAGAATGCCCACTGAAGGTGCGGATTTGCTCTCCGGTTGCCAAATTCCACAGTTTGATAGTTTTGTCACTACTACCACTGGCAAGGGTGTTGCCATCTGGGCTAAAGGCGACAGAAATAACCGTGTTAGAATGCACTTTGAGAGTCCGGATTTGCTCTCCGGTTGCCAGATTCCACAGTTTGATAGTTTTGTCCCAACTACCACTAGCAAGGGTGTTGCCATTTGGGCTAAAGGCGACGGAATTAACCGTGTCAGAATGCCCACTGAAGGTGCGGATTTGCTCTCCGGTTGCCAAATTCCACAGTTTGATAGTTTTGTCCCAACTACCACTAGCAAGGGTATTGCCATCTGGGCTGATGGCGACGGAATCAACTGGGTTAGAATGACCTTTAAGGGTTTTTTCTAGGAAAAAACTACTGGGAAAGCTTTCAACTAAAAATATCGGACTAGTTGGAAACAAGCCATAGCGAACATAACCATATATTTGAGTTCCAACTATTGTAATAGCAGCACCCACTAGTAATCTTTTTCTGAAATTAGTATTTTGTCTAGATGCCTTTTGTAGCGCTACTTTTGGCTTTACTGGTGCTGGCGATGTTCCAGGTTGAGGCTGATGGGGTAATGTAGCAGGAAATGATGATGGTGGGTGAGTTATAACTACTGCCTCAGTTGGGTGTACTGGTGAAAGTGATGGTAACGGTGAACTAAAATCCTGTAAAACTTCTTCAGCAGATTGGTAACGTTGCTGATAATCTTTTTGCAGTAACTTATCAAGAATCTTCTCCAATTCGCTACTTTGTGGTTGTTGCAAATGCTGCCGCCAAGAAGAAACCCACCCATAACCTTGTTGTTCCCACATTATCCAAGGGTGAATTCCACTCAGTAAGTGAAAGCAAGTTGCACCAAGACTATATAAATCACTTGCTGGATAAGCTTTCCCATCCTGCATTTGTTCTAATGGCGCATAACCTGGGGAACCAATTATTGTTCCTGGGTTATTGATAACTGTCATGGTGAGTTGCTTGGAAATGCCAAAATCTATCAAGACTAACTTGTTGTCAGTGCTGCGACGAATGATATTTTCTGGTTTGATATCGCGGTGAATAACTTGGTGCTGATGAACTGTTTTCAGGATATTTAATAAATCAAGCAAAACTTCCCAGATTTTTTCTGCGTTGAAAGTTCCCTGTTGTTTTAATTCCGCTAATAAATTCTGTCCGTCGATAAACTGCTGCACTAAATACAGATTATTTTCTTCTTCAAAGTACGCCAACAGCGTGGGAATCTGCGGATGTTCTCCTAGTTGTTGCAGTCGCCTTGCTTCTTGCTCAAATAGTTCTGTAGCTTTGTTGATTGCCGCAGTTCCCTGTACTCGCGGTGCAAATTGCTTGATAACACAATATTCATTCAGCTTGTCTAAATCTTCTGCTAAATAGGTTTTCCCAAATCCCCCATTTCCTAGTAATTGAATTGGGCGATAGCGATTTCTCAGCACTATCAAAGGAAATCGGCAGTTAGAGCAAAACGTTGTGGATTCAGAATGGGGTGGGTTGTGGCAAGCTGGATTTAGGCAGCAAGTCATGACTGTGCTTTTATGGGCAAATGCATTTATTATCCCTTAACCACAATCTCATCTTGTTAAAATCCGCAAAATCATCGATAAATTTATTTTTTTTACAACATGGGGTTCTAAGCAGTGAAGCTCTGGGGTGTGTTGATCTGCACAACACACCGAGCTTGAAATAGTCGATAAAAAATGCTGTCAGTTTTCACTGTGAGTTTATCTGGACAATTTTGAGAATGTAATGATGTAGTTTATCCTTATCCTTCCTTGGCAATCAAATCTTCCATTGCTTGCTGTAAATCATTGGTGAAATCTGTAACAGCTTGCTTTGCACCAACACGATTAGCTTTATATGTTGGGAATCTTTCAGAAATAGATATCGGTTCGCCTATGGTAATTTTGACTTTTTGCTTCCCTAATTGGGGACGACGTAAAGGATCGTTATTACCTTGAATTTTCTTCACCATATCTCTTAACAATAAGGTGGTTTCGGCAAATCTTTCTACTGTGGGTTTGTCTTTAACATAGCTACCAGAAACAGCAACAAAACTTTCAACTAATCGCATGTGCCACATTCTGCGGTTGGCTTCTTCGGCAACGCGATCGCCTAAAGCGCGTTCGATGGGCGATAATGATTTAAGATCCTTAAAGTCTTCTCTAAAAATATAATTCCACCCTGCTTGCTCTAATCTGCGACAGCGATCGTTCCAAGCACCTTTAGGCGATAAGTCAAAATACTGCTCAGATATTTGTAAGGCTACATGCATTAAGGCTTGTAAGCGTGCTTTTACAACTTCATTGCGATCGCCTCTTTCTAGATCTGCTATCATCGCTTCTGGCAGCTTTTGATGATAAAAGCGCTTATAAAAGTCTTCCATCAAGGTTAATAAACGTTCTGCCAAAGTTAACAAGCGGGGATATAGTGACTCGATAGTTGCACTATTGCCATTTTCTGAGGGATTTATCGGTAAACCGCTAGCGGCTTCCAATTCGCTCAAAAGTTGCGCGATCGCATTCCAAGGGGCAGCAACGTAACTATATTTAAGCCCAACTGGTACAATAAAAACCTGCTCGGTGCGTCCAGCTTTTTGCAAATCTTCAGCACACCAAAAGCCTAATTGTGCAATACCCGGTTCTAAAGGACTCATTATCTCCGATAACCCATTAGTCGCGCCTTCTGGCGCAGCAGCCATCGGGAAAGTTCCATTGGCGAATAAATCTCGCGCTGAACGCAAACCATTCCAGTCAGCCTTACCGCGCTGGATGGGAGTACCGCCTAAATGCGACGCCAACCAGCCTATATGTTCCCCAGCCCATAGAGGAATACCGCGATCGTAGATAAAATGAGCATGAATTGGAGTTTGGATTTTTATGCCTTGTTCTCGTGCTACTTTCGGTACGAGTTGCGACAGTAAGTAACCTAAACAAATAGGATCTTCCGTTTTTGGGTGGCGAAATGCTAACAAAAACCGAATCTTACCATCCTGAAACTGACGGTAGAGATCCGCTAAAATTTCTACGTTGTCTGCTTCAATTTGCGTAATCGCTGTTTTCCAGTTAATCAAGCTGGGAAGTAACAAATGCGACAGTTGAAGTAATAAGGGGTTAAACCTCGGCGGAATAAATTCTAGAGGTGGTTGTGCTTGGTAAATTCCAGTAGTCAAGAGATTTTTCTCCTCAAAGTGGCGATTTAAAACAGGCAGAAGGATAAAGGATGAAATTTTATACTTTATACTTCATAACTTCGGACTTCATAATTCACACTTCATAATTCATAATTCATTAAGTGTTTTGGGAAAGGGAATAAACGATGCGACTGTCACAAATGTTATTCGTTACACTGCGGGATGATCCAGCTGATGCGGAAATTCCCAGTCATAAATTATTACTACGTGCAGGTTATATTCGTCGCATCGGGAGCGGTGTTTATGCTTATCTACCACTGATGTGGCGGGTATTACAAAAGGTTTCCCAAATTGTGCGCGAAGAAATGAACGCCACAGGCGCACAAGAATGTTTGTTACCACAATTACAACCGGCTGAGTTATGGAAAGAGTCGGGAAGGTGGGATACTTATACCAAAGCTGAGGGAATTATGTTTTCCCTCATCGACAGACGGGAGCAACAATTAGGCTTAGGCCCCACTCACGAGGAAATCATTACAACGATCGCCCGTGATATGATTCGCTCGTACCGTCAGCTACCATTGCATCTCTACCAAATTCAAACGAAATTCCGCGATGAAATTCGTCCCCGCTTTGGTTTGATGCGCGGACGAGAATTTATCATGAAGGATGGCTATTCCTTCCACGTGGATGAAGACAGTCTCAAAGCCACTTACCAAGATATGTACCAGGCTTACAGCAACATGCTGCGCCGTTCTGGTTTGGCTTTCCGCGCCGTTGAAGCTGACTCTGGCGCGATTGGCGGTTCTGGTTCGACAGAATTTATGGTACTGGCGGATGCGGGAGAAGATGAAGTTCTTTACACCGAAGATGGAAAATACGCCGCTAACGTAGAAAAGGCGGTATCTTTACCAGCAGATGCGGTAGCTTCAGCGTTTACCATCTACGAAAAACGCGAAACACCGGGAACTGAAACCATTGAAACAGTTTGTAAATTGCTCAACTGTTCTCCTACCCAAGTGGTGAAGAATGTTCTTTACCAGACAGTTTATGACAACGGGAAAACAGTATTAGTTTTAATTAGCATCCGTGGCGATCAAGAAGTTAATGAAGTCAAATTACAAAATGAATTGACAAAATTAGCTGCTAATTATGGGGCAAAAACTATTATCGCTTTAACTGTACCCAATGCGGAAGCACAACAAACATGGGCAGCAAAATCTCTACCTTTAGGCTATATTGCCCCTGATATTGCTGATGAGTATATCAAAGGCGATAAACAAGTACATCCGCAGTTTTTACGCTTTGTCGATAAAACCGCCGTTGAGTTACAAAACTTCGTCACAGGCGCAAACGAAGCTGGTTATCACGTAGTGGGTGCGAATTGGAGCGAGCAATTTAAATTACCAGAATTGGTAGTAGATATTCGTAAAGCCAGACCAGGCGATCGCGCTTTACATAACCCAGAGCAAACCCTACAAAGCGCTAGAGGTATCGAAGTCGGTCATATCTTCCAATTAGGTACAAAGTATTCTGTAGCGATGGGTGCAACTTATACCAACGAACAAGGGGAAGAAAAACCTTTAGTTATGGGTTGTTATGGTGTGGGCGTGTCCCGGTTGGCTCAATCAGCCGTAGAGCAATCTTACGATAAAGATGGAATTATCTGGCCAGTGGCGATCGCCCCCTATCACGCGATTGTTACAATTCCTAACATTAAAGATGCGCAACAAGTAGAAATCGCCGAAAAACTCTACAAAGAACTAAATCAAGCCGGAATTGAAACCTTACTCGATGACCGCGACGAACGAGCAGGAGTAAAATTCAAAGATGCCGATTTAATTGGTATACCTTACAGAATCGTCACCGGCAGAGCGATCGCTAACGGTAAAGTAGAAGTAGTCCAAAGAGCCACTCGTCAATCCCAAGAAATTGACATTCAACAAGTCGTAAGTACAATCAAACAGTGGATTGCAGCTGCGATAGGAAATTAGGGACTAGGGGCTAGGGACTAGGGACTAGGGACTAGTGAACAGACTTAAATGTAGGTTTGGTTGAGGCAAAAAACCCACGATTGGCGTTACTTGCTTGAGTTGCGCTACCCTTAACCCAACCTACTTTTTTGTTTTTAAATACACACATTTGTATTATTGTCAACAATCTATTTCCTCCTTGTCCTCCTTGTCTTCCTTGTCCCCCTTGTCCTTCTCCCATGCCCCATGCCCAATGCCCAATGCCCCATGCCCCATGCCCCATGCCCCATGCCCCATGCCCCATGCCCCCT